>DASWUD010000033.1:0-3191 GCA_036401755.1 Gammaproteobacteria bacterium | reverse complement strand
CCTGAGGGGATGTGCTCTGGGGGCGGTGCTGGTTGTGAGGGTGCGTTTGTCGAACCATTTCCGTGGCGCCCGTCTCGCCCGTCTGCGGGCCATTGCCGGTATGATAGGGGCCAACGTCGAGGACCCCGACCGGACACCATGAACAGCGACAAGGCCAGCGACTTCTTTCTCCCCAACTTCTGCGAGCGGCGCATGGTGTTCGCGGTGGTGGTGCTCGCCGAGCTGTTCGCCTTCATCCTCACCCTGGCGCAAGCCTCCTACGCCAGCGAGCCGTGGCTGGATCTGGCGCTCATCTCGCTGTTCATGCAGTGGACCTCGCTCTCCGGGGCGGCGGTGCTCTGCCTGTTGCGCAAATGGTTGGAGCGGCTGGAGCCGGTGTGGGCGATTGTGGCCACCTATCTGCTGCTGTTGCTGGTGATTGTCGCCATGACCGAGGCGGCCTTTGTCGTCCTGGGCGGCACGATGTTCATTCCGCGCGCCGGCAACCACCTCGATTTCCTGCTGCGCAACATCGCCATCGGCGGCATCGTCAGCGCACTGGCGCTGCGCTATTTCTACATGCAGCAGCAGATGCGCAAACGGCTGCAGGCGGAGGCGAGCGCGCGCCTTGATGCGCTGCATGCGCGCATCCGTCCCCATTTCCTCTTCAACAGCATGAACACCATCGCCAGCCTCATCGGCTCCCACCCGGAGCAGGCGGAGGAGGCGGTGGAGGACCTCTCCGATCTGTTCCGCGCCAGCCTCGGCAAGGAGAACCACTTCCTGCCGCTCGCCGAAGAGCTCTATCTGACCCACCGCTACCTGCACATCGAGGGGCTGCGCCTCGGCGAGCGGCTGCAGGTGGAGTGGCAGATCGCCTATGGGGTCGATACGCTGCTGCTGCCGCTGCTCATCCTGCAGCCGCTGGTGGAGAATGCCGTCTACCATGGCATCGAACCGCGTCCTGATGGCGGCACGGTGATCATCGGTGCCGCGAAGAGTGGTGATGAGCTGCAGCTCTGGGTCAGCAATCCGGTGGTCGAGGCAGAAACGATCACGCCGCGCAGTGGCAATCGCGTAGCGCTGAACAATATCCGCGAACGCCTCGCCGCCCACTATGGGGAACAGGCAACGTTGACGATGAGCAGCGGCGAGGAGCGGGTGGTGGTGCGCATCACCCTGCCGCTGCAGCAGGGGAGGGAGACGAAATGAGAGTGGTCATCGCCGATGATGAAACACTGGCGCGCGAACGGCTCAAGCGTTTCCTCAATGACATCTCCGGCAGCGAGGTGGTCGGCGAGGCCGCCGAAGGGGGCCGCGCCGTTGAGCTTTGCCAGCAGCAGCGCCCCGATGTGGTGCTGCTCGACATCCGCATGCCCGGTGTGGACGGGCTGGAGGCGGCGCGCCACATCATCACCCTGGCGGAACCGCCCGCCATCATCTTCACCACCGCCTACGGCGATTACGCCCTGCAGGCCTTCGAGACCCAGGCCATCGACTATCTGCTCAAACCGATCCGCAAGGAGCGACTGGAACAGGCGCTGGGGCGTGCCGAACGGTTGAGCGTCACACGCCTGGAGGCGTTGCGCGAGGAGGGGGGCAAGCGCGCGCGCACCCATCTGAGCGTCACCAGCCACGGCACGCTGCGGCTGGTGCCGTTGAACGAGGTGCTCTATTTCCAGGCCGACATGAAATATGTCACCGCGCGCACCCGCGGTGAATCGCTGCTGCTCGATGAATCGCTCAAGTCTCTGGAGGACGAGTTTGCTGAACGGCTGCTGCGCATCCACCGCAACGCGCTGGTGATGAAGGAGGCGCTGGTCGGTCTGGAGCGGGACAACGACGGGGGGGGGGTGGCGCTGATCCGCGATGTGTCGGACAAGCTGGAGATCAGCCGCCGCCACCTGCCCGAGGTGCGGCGCTGGATCAAGGGCCGCGAGTGAGGCCGGCGCCTATTGGTGAGGGGTATGTACCGCCAGCGGCGTGGTGCGGCGCAGGCGGTCCAGTGAGGTATCGATGGCCTGGTCCAGATAGCCGCCGTAGAGTTCGGGGGTGGTGAGTCCAACCAGCTTCTGGGTGAGCTGGCGGCCTCGGGCGTCGATGAACACCAGGGTCGGGGTGACGCTCACATCATAGCGTTCCGCCAGCGCGCTGGCGTCGATAGTGCTGCCGTCAAAATCGCGGATGTTGCCGTTGCCCAGTTCGACGCGGCGGATGATCACCTTGTCGTCGTAGAAGCCGCCGTTTTGCATCGGCTTGAGGAAATCCTCCTCAATGCGCATGCAGTAGACACAGTGGTTGGAAGAGAACAGCACCAGGAGCGGCAAACGCTTATCCTCACACTGACGTGCCTCGTTACGCAGGTCCTTGATGAGGGGGATATCATCGCCGGCCATGGCAACGGGGGCTGCCACCAGGGTGGCAAGCAGTATGGCAAGGGCCAGAAGGTGTCCGCGCAAGATGTGGGGTCTCTTATCGGGAGCAGGGGTCCAAGAATAGGCGGGTTAGTCATATTGCCGCAATAGTCCATTTGTGGCGCCCTGTGTATCATTGCCAAAGCTATCTCAAAATTGTTCTCGAACGTCGAGACGCTGGCGAACCCTGCTTTGGTACTCATTTACTCCATGTAAACCCCGTTCCTCGCAAGGTTTTCTTCTGGCCTCGACAAACCGATCCTAATTTAAGACTATTTCTAGTTTAGTATGTGATCACGAAAGTTTGCGCCGCCTGGCCGTGCGCCGTAGCATTAGTCCCCTTTTTTAAGCAGACACGACCCGAAAATGACCCAACGCATCCGTATCGCCACCCGTGAGAGCCTGCTTGCCGTCTGGCAGGCCGAGTATGTTGCCAGCGCCCTGCGGGCGCTTCACCCCGGCGTGGAGGTGGAGCTGGTCAAGATGAAATCGCAGGGCGACAGCATCCTCGACGTGCCGCTCGCCAAGATCGGCGGCAAGGGGCTGTTTGTGAAGGAGCTGGAGGAGGGGTTGCTGAGCAACCGGGCCGACATCGCTGTGCACTCCCTCAAGGATGTGCCGATGGAACTGCCCGAGGGGCTGCACCTGCCGGTGGTCTGCACCCGCGAAGACCCGCGCGACGCGTTCGTCTCCAACAGCTATAAGTCTATCGACGAGCTGCCGGTGGGCGCCGTGGTGGGCACCTCCAGCATGCGCCGCCAGTGCCAGCTGCTGGAGAAGCGCCCCGATCTCAAGATC
>DASWUD010000032.1:0-5869 GCA_036401755.1 Gammaproteobacteria bacterium | reverse complement strand
TCGAGCAGCACATTGGCTGTCGAGGCGCCGTTCAGCCGTTCCAGCTTGGCCCACACCTCCGGCTGCGTGGCCTGCACCCAGGCGATCACATCCTCGGGGTAGAGCGCCCGCACCGGGTCGTAGTTGCTGTTGTTGCCCTCCACCCAGCCGTTCTCGACCAGCTTTTGGACTACGTAGCTCTCCAGGTGGACTTCGTGATGGGCTGCCATTGTTCTTCTCGCTTCCTTACCCTGTAAAACCGCCACGGCGGTTGCCAAATCGTTCGATATCGGTCTAAACTTCGCGCAAGTGGATTGGGGGTTCCCGATCGGCGTTAGGGCTCCGGTGCGATCACCGGGGCCCTTTCGCTTTTTAGGGGAACCGTTTCAGGCCGTACCCCTCGTAGCCGCCCCCCGCCCCTGACCGGCCATTCCTGCTGTAGAGCTTCTTCGCCAACACCTCGAAGGCTCGGTTCTCCTGCTCCGGGCGGATCACCTGCAACCCGATGGGGCGGGCCACCAGGTCGGCCAGTTGCAGGCCGGGTGAGTTGGTCTTCTTGTCGGCAAATACCAGCTCGAACGGAAACACCTTGCCCACCCCATTATTGCCGGCGCAAATGCGGCGAAACTCCAGTTCCAACTCGTCATCCTCCTTCTTGCCACGGTTCTCCACCACCACGTGGGTGCGCCGCCCCTCCTGCCCCTTCTCGCGCAGGAAGTAGTAGAGCCGCTCCAGGCAGAACATCAGCGCGATGTGGTAAGGGTTGTCGGGCGAACCATAACGCTGTGCCAGGCGGTGCTTGTCGATGGCAACACTGATCACGACAAAGTTGTGCTCTTCAATGATGCCACCCAACTCAGCCATAAATGCCTGCTTTTCGGCACGGCCCGCAAAGGTAAAGCCGTTCTTCTCTTTGCGGATGTCGTGTTCGTGCAGTACCAGCATGTCGTGGCCGAAGTGGGAGAACTTGAACCGCGTCAGTGCCGGCACCACCGCCTCGGCATAGTGGCGCTTGTGGAAGATGCAGAAGGCCAGCACGAAGACCGGGTACTCCGGGTTGATCGAGGTCAGACTGTGGTCGCCGCTCTCGTCCACATAGATGATGTAGTCACTCATCCCGTCCATATTGCTGACTACCGCTCCTCCGCTAATTGCCTGTGGCTGCTCCCCTCCTCCCAGCCGTTCTCGACCAGCTTTTGGACAACGTAGCTCTCCAGGTGGACTTCGTGATGGGCGGCCATGGGCAAATCCTTTTGTTGTTATTGCTGTTCTCTGACGTCTATTTTGCCTGTGACGGCGGCGCTGATCAGAGCGGTGCGGTGTTCTTTGAGTAGTTCAACTGAACTCACCGTCTCAATTTCAAGATTTTCTAACTTTTGTAGATCTGCATTCAAAGCACTGACGATCTGCTCTTGCTCGTCTATTGGTGGTACAACAAACGTAAAATTCAACATATCAGATATATTTAAGCTTGCTTGGTTTGCTGTGCCATGCGCATTCAAGTCCAGATGTTCGCGATATGAAGGGATCTGTAGAAGAAATAACAGATACTCCGGCGATACCTGATTTTGAATCGCTGTATAAACCACAGTGTTTTGGTTTAGTAGCGCACCATTCAGGTCCTCTGGAACAATACCTACTTGTCCAACAGCACTATTTTTCACTTCCGGGAGGCTGCCGACGGTACTCAGAATAATCTCTTTATGCCTGATAACGGCCTTAGGGAACAGCCCTATAAATTCTTCCGGAAGATATGTATCTGAAACACGAAGAGTTCGGTTCTTGATGTCGCTCGCCTTTACCACCGGAATGCCTTCGTCGCAGAAGAATTCTGATTTAAATGCAACCCCTTTTCGAGTTGTAACGATATATTTTAAAGGCTTTTCGAACCAATGCTCCGGCACCTCGCCAATCCACTCGATCCCCGACGCCTTCATCTTCACCTTGGGGTCCAGCCCTTTGGTGACGACGTGGCTGATGAGGGCCTGGCGCTTCTCCTTGAGCAGGTTGATGAAGTTCTGTTTTTCGGCAATCAGGTTGTCGATGCGGGCAGTTTCGCGGTCGAGGAACGTTGATATGGCAATCTGTTCTTCGCGTGATGGAAGAACGGCAGTACAGTTCCCTATATCCTTGAAAGTAATGGTTTGCCGAATACCCGCCCCAAGTGTCTTCATGTGGCGAATATCGAACACGAACAGCAACCATTTCAGGTATGTGGATAACGCCACACTTCTGTTCTGGAGAACGATATAGCCAGAACTAACAATTACATCGACCTCAGAAAGAGCCGTTCGTAGGCTCTTCAAGTCATAATTCAGATTCAGCGGATTGACCAAGAATTCACCGGCAAGCACTTCTTGGTAGGCAAGCCGCGTCTCTTCGGTTAAACGCTCCGAATCCTTGTAAACCACCTTGCCAAAGCTGATTGATCCGCAGGGCAAATCGACGTTCTGCGTTTTCGGTTTCTCTTTGAGCAAGTGCTTGAATTTATTCTGCTCCCAGTGGGTGGGAACCGCGCCTATCCAGCCTTCTCCAGTTTCTCGATAGCTCGGATATGTGCGCAAGCAATAACTCTCTCGGCCATCCCGCCGGCCCCTTTCAGCCGCCGAAGCCGTCACTCCGCCACCTCTTGCAACAGCGCCTGAATGCGCGCCTCGCTGGCCTTGAGGTCGGCGTCTATTTCATGCAGCGAGCGCGGCGGCATGTACTTGTAGAAGTAGCGGTTGAAGTTGATCTCGTAGCCGACGAGGCCCACCTCGCCGTCCTTGCTATCGCGGATGGAGTAGTCGATGAAGGCGTCGGGCACGTGGGGCAGGACTTCGTTGGCGAAGTACTCCTCCACGAAGGTGCCGAAGGGGACGCTTTCGGTGTCGTTCAATGAGGTGTCGGGGATCACCTGGCCGTCGTCGTCCGTCACCGGCTCGGCGTTTTCGTCGCGCTCCATGAAGGTGGCGACCAGGGCGTTGGCCAGCGCCTTGCTGGTCTTGCCGAAGCCCTCCGCCTTGTGCTTATCCTTCACGATGCGGGCCGCCCAGTGGTAGTCGTGGTCGCCCAGGTTCTCTCTGAGGAAGTCCAGCCACGCCGCTTGCTGGGTTTCGTCCAGCTTCTGGAAGGCGCTGTGGTCGTAGAGGGCCTTGATGCGCTCCTTGGTGATGGCGAGCTTGGCACGTAGCGGGCGCTTGATGGCCACCTTGCGGTAGGCGAAGGCAGTGGTGTTGAAGATCTTGCCGTGCTCGCTCTCCTGGAACGCCTCGTACTCGCGCACCACGTCGTCGATCTGCTGTTCCGACAGGAAGCGGCGCTTGGTCCCCTCGGACTTACGCATCGAGGTCCAGGTGTCGGCCAGGTTGATGAGCTGCACCTTGCCCTTGCGCCGCTTCTCCTTGTGGTTGGTGAGGATCCAGACGTAGGTGCCGATGCCGGTGTTGAAGAACATGTCGGTGGGCAGGGCGATGATCGCCTCGACCATGTCCTGCTCCAGCAGCCAGCGGCGGATCTCGCTTTCGCCGGAACCGGCGTCGCCGGTGAAGAGCGGCGAGCCGGAGAGGACGATGCCGACGCGCCCGCCGCCGTTCTCGGGGCGCTCCATCTTGCTCACCAGGTGCATGAGGAACAGCATGGAGCCGTCGCTGACGCGCGGCAGGCCGGGGCCGAAACGGCCGGCGTAGCCCAGTTCGTTGTGCTCCTTCTCCACCGCCTCCTTGTCCTTTTCCCACTTGATGCCGAAGGGGGGATTGGCCAGGCCGTAGTGGAATTTGCGGTCGGCCAGTTGATCGTTGGAGAGGCTGCTGCCCTGCTTGATGTTCTCGGACTTGTAGCCACGGATCATCATGGCGGTGAGTGCCATGGCGTGGGTCTTGGGGTCCAGCTCCTGGCCGAAGGGGACGATCTCCGCCGTGGAACCCATCTTGCGGATGACGTCGACGGCGTCGGTGATGAAGCCCAGCAGGCCGCAGGTGGGGTCGTACACCGTGCGGATGATGCCGGAGTCGCTGAACACCGCCTCGTCGGGGGCCAGCACCAGCTTGGTGGCGAGGTGGACCACGTCCTTGGGGGTCATGAACTCCCCCGCCTTCTCGTTGATGCTGGCGGCGAACTGGCGGATCAGGTCTTCGTAGGCGTTGGACATGACCCGGTCGGAGACCACCTCCGGGTGCAGGTCGATGGCGGCAAAGTGGCTGGTCATGCGATAGAGCAGCCGCGCCCGGTTGAGTTCGTGGATGGTGTTGGCGAAGCCGAACTCCTCGAAGATCACCCGCACGTTGGAGCTGAACTTGCTGATGTACTCCTCCAGGTTGGAGGCCGTCTTGGTGCCGCCCAGGGTCTCCAGGGTGTACTGGCTCACGTTGTAGAACGGCAGGCCGGAGAAGGACGGCAGGAGCTGATCCAGGTCGATGCCGGTGTCCTTCTCCTTCTCATACTCCGCCAGCACCCTGGCCTTGGTCGGTTCCAGCACGCACTCCAGGCGGCGCAGCAGCAGCAGCGGGATGATGATGCGGGCAAAGTCGGTGTGCTTGAAGTCACCCCACAGGTCGTTGGCGATCTTCCAGATGAAGTTGGAAAGGGTGGTGCTGTCGTTAGTCTTCAATGATTCCATCGAGATTCTCTGATTTTCAAATCCGGGAAACTGGGACTCATCCCCGTTTGGCTCACTATCTTCTCTTTTTTTGGGGACACTTTTTTGGGGGACAGTATACCTATTTCACCCACGTCCCCCATTCTATTACTCGGGCGCATAACCGGGGACGCACCACGGTTTATACGGCCTCCCTCACCTGATGCTGCGCCTGCACATCATCATCTCAAGCATCATCTCAGCGACTTTAAGCTGATCCAGTGTGTTGCGTGGCTTTGTATTGTGCATCTCATCCATGGCTGTACCTTAATGAAAAGGATCGGTTAACAGTCAGGCAAGCATGAACTGTCCCAATCACGGGAATATGTCGGATCACTCAAGATATTTCGACACATATTGACCACATGTCGAACGTGGCGACATTCAAACGCGGGGATTCTGGGTGGACAGTATACCTACTCCGCCAGTGCTCCCCTTGAACCAGGTCTTCACGAGACAACTCCAGCCAGCATGTTCATGATGAGGCGTATCAGCACCTCTTTGTCCTTGGGGTCGGACTCGGCCACCAGCAATGTCAACGCCGCCAGGCCAATATCGTTGATGACCGGCTCTCCGGCGCGGAACAGGACGCCGTTGCGGTGCAGGAACTCCACGAACAGGAATGAGCCGGTACGCTTGTTGCCGTCGCTGAATGGGTGATTCTTGACGACAAAATAGAGTAAGTGGGCCGCCTTCGATTCGATGGAGGGATAGGCCGGCGCGCCAAACACGCTTTGGTCCAGATTACCTAGAATGGCCGCCAATCCATCACCCCGCTCCTGCGCAAACAGTGGTGTCGCCTCACCGCGCGCCATCAGTTCCGCCTTGAGAGTGGCGATACCGGTGCGGGCCTCCGCCACCGTGGGCAGGGCACCGCCCGCCACCCCCTTGGGTTCGGTCAGCAGCCCCTCGTCGTAGCGTTGCAACAGCAGGAAGGTGCGGGTGTAGCGGGAGATGACCTCCACCAGTCCTCGACCCTGCTCGCTGCTCAGGGCCTCGCCGGCGGCTGCCTTGCGCACCAGGGCCAGCGCCGCCTCCAGTTCGCGGGCATTGAGCTCGAAGCGCTGGCGATTGAGGGTGTAACCGCGAACCAGGTGTTCTTTGAGGAGGCGGGTCGCCCATTGGCGAAAGCGGGTACCTTGCACCGAGTTGACCCGATAGCCGACCGACAGGATGGCATCCAGATTGTAGTGGTCAACTTGATACGTCTTTCCGTCAGCGGCAGTTGTTGCAAAATTTGCAACAACTGAGCCCCGTTCCAGCTCCCCCTCTTTG
>DASWUD010000031.1:0-11780 GCA_036401755.1 Gammaproteobacteria bacterium | reverse complement strand
TGCCGTTCAATGCACCGGAGATCATGGTGGCCGATCTGGCGCCGCTGCTTCTGGAGCTGACCGCCTGGGGCGTGAGCGATGTGAACTCACTGACCTGGATGGAGTCACCACCGCCAGGGGCACTTGCCCAGGCGCGCACCCTGCTTACCGAGCTGGAGGCGCTCGATGAGAGCGGACGAATTACCGCCAGCGGCAAGGCGATGGTGGCGCTGCCGGCCCACCCGCGTCTGGCACACATGATGGTCAAGGCCAAGGCGTGGAACGCCACAGCACTGGCCTGCGATATTGCAGCCTTGCTTTCGGAGCGCGATCTGCTGCGGGGCATCGCCGGGGAGCAGGCGTGCGATTTCGCGCTGCGCATCGAGGCATTGCATGCCCATCGCTGCAACGGTGCCGCCGGGGCGCGCGCGTTTGGTGCCGATCCCCACGCCTGCTCCATGGTGGAGCGCGTCGCCAAACAGTGGCGCCATCTGCTCGGCCACACCCATGCACCACAAAATGATTACGATGAGTCGCTGGTTGGCCGCCTGCTGGCGCTGGCCTACCCGGATCGGATCGCGCAGCGGCGTGACGGGGAGGGGGGACGCTACCGACTCGCCAATGGTCGTGGTGCGCATCTCGATGGGCGCTGCGGTCTGCGCAATGCGGACTATCTCCTCGCCACCGATCTCGACGGCGCTGGGGAGGAGAGCCGCATTCGCCTCGCTGCACCGCTTGCGCTGGCTGATCTGCAGGCCGCGCTCCCGACGCGTATCACTACCCAGGAGGTAGTGCGTTGGGATGATCGTACGGCCGCGATCGTGGCACAGCGCGAACAACGCCTCGGTGCGTTGGTGCTCTCGCGCAGCCCGCTCGCAGCGCCGGCGAAAGAGCGGGTGGTGGCAGCGCTGCTAGGCGCGATCCATGCCATGGGGCTTGAGGTGTTGCCGTGGACCAGTGCGGCGCGTGAGCTGCAGGCGCGAGTGGTGTCACTGCGCCTGTGGTGCCCTGAAGAGGGGCTGCCCGATCTCTCCAACCAATGGCTGCTCGGCCACCTCGATGCGTGGCTCGCGCCCTGGCTCGACAATATCACCCGCCGCGACCACCTTGCGCGGCTCGATCTGCACGCCATACTGCTGGCGCAACTGGAGTGGCAACAGCAGCGCCGCCTCGACGAAGGCGCGCCCACTCATCTGGTGGTGCCGAGCGGCAGCCACAAACGCCTCGAATATACGCCGGGCCAATCACCGGTATTGGCGGTGAAACTGCAGGAACTGTTTGGTCTGGCTGACACCCCGCGGGTGGCGTGGGGACGGATTCCCGTGACGCTCCACCTGCTCTCACCGGCGCAACGGCCGATCCAGGTAACGCAGGATCTGAAGGGG
This sequence comes from Gammaproteobacteria bacterium, assembly GCA_036401755.1. Classification (GTDB taxonomy): domain Bacteria; phylum Pseudomonadota; class Gammaproteobacteria; order Thiohalomonadales; family Thiohalomonadaceae; genus DASWUD01. Next base: position 10,416 of record DASWUD010000031.1, on the reverse strand, counting down.
TTCTGGGAGCGTACCTACAGCGAGGTGAGAAAGGAGTTGAAAGGCCGTTATCCACGCCACCCTTGGCCCGACGATCCCTGGAATGCCGTGCCGACGGCGCGCGCCAAACCGCGTGGCAGCTGAAGTGCTGGCTCCCTCTCGGGGGACTCAAATCAGGGCGCGAATTATCGGCTCAATCGTCCACTCGCCATCCGTGTTCACGTTAATGCAATGGGCTTGCTCATCGACGGTGAGTGGATCATGGTGGCTGAGCTGATGGTCGAGCACAGCGCGATCGGCCTCCGAGGCATCGCGGTGCCCGCTATCTCGGGTGACGATCCGCTCACGCAGCGTCGACACGGAGGCGGTGACATCCAGCAGATGCCATGGCACGTGGCATGACTGGGCCAGCCGGATAAGCGGCTCGCGATCGGCGCGGCGCAGGAAGGTGGCATCAACAATGACATTGAAGCCGGCATCGAGAAGCAAAGCGCTGAGCTGCGCCAGCCGTGTGTAGGTTTGCGCCGAGGCATCGGCGGTGTAGATCCCTTCCGCCACCTTGGAGTCGCTTCGTGCCGCGGCGCCAAGTCCAAACAGCCGCTTACGCTCCACATCTGAGCGTATGCGCACCGCGCCCCACTGCTCCAGCAATCGTTGCGCGACACTGCTTTTACCCGAGCCGGAAAAGCCGTGCGTGAGCAGCAGTTGGGGGGAAGGAGAGTGGGTGTAATTCAGCGCTTGTTGCAGGTAACTCTCCACCTCGGCAAGCTGTGATTGGTGTTCGGTATCGTCAATCCCCTCCTGGCTGGCACGTATCGCCGCAACCTTGGCGCGCACCATGGCGCGATAGACTTGATAAAATCGCAGCAGCCCGAGCCCCGCGAAATCGCCACTCTCCTGCAGATAGCCGTCGAGAAAACGCCAGCCTAGATCGCTGCACTGACGATGGTCGAGGTCCATCAGCAAAAAAGCGATCTCGCTGATCACATCCACATAGCGCAGATTGTCATTAAATTCGATACCATCAAAGGGTGTTGGTTCATCTCCAATGATCACGATGTTGCCCAGGTGGAGATCTCCATGGCATTCGCGGATATATCCCTCCTGTTTGCGACGCTCCAGTAGTGGTTTGTATTTTGGGATAGCTGAGTTGTACCAGTCGCGCAGTTGCTGCAGAGACCTGAGGGAATCCGCAGCATCGCCCAAAGAGTGGATTTGCCTGAAATTTTCCTCGATGGGCTGGCAGACGCTCTCGACCGAGCCGAAGTGGCTGAGTGGCTCCGCTCGGGCTATGCGCCAATGGAAATCCGCCACGCCATGCGCGAGACGATCGATATGTGCAAATGTCAGCTGATCCTGCTGCACCAGCTGGGAGGCGAGTTGTGACTGCTCAAAGCGCTGCATCTTGACCGCCCACTCGATAGCTTCACCAGCGCCGCCGATGACCGGATGGTCACTCGTTCCGGTGATGGCAACCACCTGAAGATAGAGGGTGGGGGCGGTGCGTCGATTGAGACGCAGCTCTTCCAGACAGAAGTGGTGGCGCTGTTCGAGAGTCGTGTAATCAAGAAAGCCGAGATTGAGCGCCTTCTTGAACTTGTAGGCATACTCCCCGATCAGCAATACCCATGAGATATGCGTTTCAATCACCTCTACAAGCGCGACAGCCGGGGGTTGGGCTGCGGCATGGACCAGGGCGGCCATCAACTTGCGCTGGCGGTCGATTGTGGACAAGGCGCTCATGGGGATGCACGCTCCCTGTTATGGGCAGTGGACATTGGCAGTATAATGGATCGACCCGATTTATCTGGCCACTTCGCCAATCAAACTGTAGGACACCATGCAGGATATCCCCGCCATCCTCGGCGCTGACGGCCCGTTTGCACGCTTGATCGACGGTTATGCACCGCGTCCGCAGCAGCAGGAGATGGCGCAGGCGGTAGCGGAAACGCTCGCCGCCAACGGGGTGCTGATTGCCGAGGCCGGCACTGGTACCGGCAAGACCTTCGCCTATCTGGTCCCGGCACTGCTGTCGGGGCAGAAGGTGATCATCTCTACCGGTACCAAGAATCTCCAGGACCAGCTCTTCCACAAGGACCTCCCCCTGGTGCGCAAGGCGCTCAACGTGCCGGTGCAGGTGGCCCTGCTCAAGGGGCGCGGCAACTATCTGTGCAGTTACCGTCTGGAGTTGGCGGTTTCCGAAGGGCGTTTCCAGAGCCGCAGCCAGGTGGCCGAGCTGCAGAAGGTGCGCGAGTGGAGTTATGTGACCAAAAGCGGTGACATCGGCGAGCTCTCGGCACTGGCCGAAGATTCACCGCTCTGGCCGCAGGTCACCTCCAATGCCGACAACTGCCTGGGCAGCGACTGCGAACGGTTCGATGAGTGCTTTTTGATCCAGGCGCGGCGCAAGGCGCAGGAGGCCGATGTGCTGGTGGTGAACCATCACCTGCTGCTCTCTGACATGGCGCTGCGCCAGGAAGGGTTCGGTGAGCTGTTGCCGGGGGCCAATGCCTTCGTCCTCGACGAGGCACATCAGTTGCCGGAGATCGCTTCCAATTTTTTTGGTACCACCGTTACCGGCAACCAGCTGCTGGAGCTGGCGCGCGACACCATCGCCGAAGAGCTGCGTGAAGCGGGGGATGCGCCACAGCTACGCCTGGTGGCCGATCGCCTCGACAAGGCAGTGCGTGATCTGCGTCTCGCCTTTGGCAAGGAAGCACGGCGTGGCTCCTGGAGCGAAGTGAGTACACTGAATGAGATCATCGCGTCTATTGCCGAAGTGGCCGATGCGCTCGGTGAATTGAAAACGCACTTGGAACCACTGGCGCCACGCGGCAAGGGGCTGGAGGCGTGTCTGCGCCGCTGTAATGACCTGGAACAGAAGTTTGAGCAGGTCACCGCGACACCACCCGATGGATATATCCACTGGTACGAAACCCACACCCGTGCCTTCTCCATCAATTTGACTCCGCTGGAAGTGGCGACGCCCTTTCGCAAACAGATGGAGGAACACCCCTGTGCCTGGATCTTTACCTCGGCAACGCTGGCCGTCGGTGACAGCTTCGAACATTTTGCCCACCGTATGGGAATCGAAACTGCACAGGAAGAGCGCTGGAACAGCCCCTTCGATTTTCCCCATCAGGCGGTGCTCTATGTACCACCCGAGATGCCCGATCCGAACAACCCCGATTATACGAGCGCCGTAATAGACGCTTCATTGCCGGTGCTAAAGGCGAGCCGCGGCCGCGCCTTTATTCTCTTCACCAGCCATCGTGCGCTGCAAGAGGCTGCAACCTTGTTGCAGGGGCTCATCAACTATCCGCTGTTGATCCAGGGTGAGGCACCGCGGACGGTGCTGCTGGACCGCTTTCGCGAACTGGGCAATGCGGTATTGCTGGGTACCGGCAGCTTCTGGGAGGGGGTGGATGTGCGCGGCGAAGCACTCTCCTGTGTGATTATCGACAAACTGCCGTTTGCCTCTCCGGGCGATCCGATCCTGCAGGCACGCATCGACGCGTTACGCAACCGCGGCGGCAACCCCTTCATGGAGTATCAACTGCCGCAGGCAGTGATAGCTCTCAAGCAGGGGGTGGGGCGGTTGATCCGTGACGTAAATGATCGCGGCGTGTTGATGCTGTGCGACCCGCGCCTGGGCAGCAAGGCCTACGGCAAAATTTTTCTGGATAGTCTGCCACCCATGAGCAAGACCAGAAAGCTGGCGGTGGTGGAGCGATTTTTTGCGTTGGAGGAACAGATACCCACCGGCGAGAGCCGCGGGGATCCATCACATTAGAAGCCATCTCAAAATAGGGATCGGACTTGAGACAATACCCTAAAGGGCATAAAGGCACGAACCCTGCGAGGAGCGGAGTTTACAGATAGTAAATGAGCACCAGAGCAGGGTTCGCAATGCTGTATCGGAGCCCGAGGACATTTTTGTGAGGCTTCTAGAATTGCAGGCCGAGCTGTAGTGCAGCCCCCGTTTCGTTCGAGCTGTTCGCCATAGCCACATCGATATGCAGGGTGCCCGCCGCCGCGAGGCCGAGCCCGAGTGAGGCGACGTTGCGTGCGCTGTCGAAGGTGTTGATGCGATAACCGGCACGCAGCTGCACCCAGTCCCAGCCATTCAACTCACCACCGAGAGCGATATAGCGGGTGCGCTTTTCAAAGCCAGCGGGATCGTTATCGGTCAGATCCACATCCAGAGCAACCGTCGACCATTTGTTCTGGTGCGAGACACCGAGGCGGGCCTGTGGTTTGAGGTTGAGGGTGGTACCCGTAGACACCGACGCAGCGTCCGGGAGCGGGGTGTTGGTTAGTGGATCGCGTGGAACATTCTTGAAATCATAGGTGTGCGCGATGACATTCTTGATAACAAAGCCACTGCGCCAGCCATTGTTGTAGTTCTTGGCCAGTCCAATATCGAAATTCGTGTGACTGTATTCGGCTTTGTAATCGTCGCCATCAAAATCCTCCGTATCTGCACTCTTGACGTCAGCTCGGTATTCATAGAGCCGCAGTTTCACATATTTTGGGGTGATGCCGAGAGTCCAGCTGCCTGCCCCTTCACCAAACTGACGGGCCAACGCGACGCCGGTTTCAGTGACAGTCACACCACGCATATCGACGCTCGACTTCAAATCGGTGGAGTCGAAGGTAACATCACCGGTCGTGGCATCGAAGTAGGTGCTGTAATTGGGGATGTCTGTCACTGGATTGCATGAGCCTGGGATAACAGCGTTGGTGTCATAACAGTCAGCCACAGCGTTGAGCGTATCGGTAAACTCCTGCAGGGTGGCGTCGTCGCGATAATTGGCTACAGCGCCACCGACAGCCCAGCCATTGGCATAAAACGCCCCACCAAATTTCCTGCTCGGAATAGCCATGACCAGTGCCGCTCCCGCTTCCATCTGAAGAGGCTTGTCATTGAGGGTGGTGAGTTGTGTGGAGAGGGTGGAGGCATCACTGGCGATCAGACGAAGATCATTCGAGGTGGGATAGGCAGCATAATTGTAGTTTTGAATATGGCCATCAAGGCTATCCAGATAGCCAGCATCCTGAAATGCAGTGAGGCTATCTTCAAAATCTTCCGGATCGTAGATGCGAGCACCCACGACAGGCAGGTTTATAGAAAAGTCGTCGTCGATGTCCGTCACCGCCAGCAGGGCGGGATTGAAGAACGGCGCCATTGCAGCATCACCCACTGCAACACCCGCCCCGCCCATTGCCATGGAGCGCGGGTCAAATGAGTCAAAGGGCAGAGCAAAGGCAGCGCTGCCAGTCGTAATAATTGCGGTAACAAAGGCGACTCGACCCAGTAAACGGGACATGCTTTATAACTCCTTGATATTTTTTATGAAGAATGAATGCGGTGAAGGCTATCATTGGATTCTCGGGCACAGCAACGCAGTAACTAGCTAGGTTATCTACATCTGTGCCGATCTAATCAAATGGCGCAGGGCTTTTTACTCCTCTTGCATCGTAATGTTTTTTTCTATATCCCTCCTTTTGAGAATATTCCAACAAGAGATATAGAGATTCTGCCGCAAATTTGATCTGTTCCTGCCCGTGCAGCCTGATGACTTCACGACCGCTTGTCGGGGGCGGGGGCATCAGGCATGAGTAACCCATCATTCCGCATCAGTGCGTTTTTTCACTGAATTAAAGATGCTGTCAGGTTATTAATATGGGATGCCGCCGCGAATTAGAACGATTCGTTACTTACATGAGGTGTTGGGGGGGCGCGGATAGAAATGAACCAGTACATATCCGCGTGATGGCAGAAAAGCTGTAATTTGCCCCATCATGAGGGCGCCATGAAATTCAGCAAGATGGGGAGCGGTTTACTCGGTTATTTGAGCCTCTGGTACAACAACCGGGTTATATGTAGAATCATTCTGTGAATTGGCTCACAAAAGAAAAAATCATGGATGGATTTTTATTTCCTATCGAGGGAAAGGTAGCGAAATCTATAATTTTTCCATGTTATTATTCCAACCCATTGTCCCATAGGGAAATTTGCGGACGGCGCGATATCAGAATTGCGGCCCAGTCGAAGGAATTGCCCCCTGTGGATATGTTTTGATCGTCTCACAATGTGCAGACATCTTGGTCTTTCAGGTGGTTGATATGGTTGATTTTTTAAGAACCTTGCTAGTCGGATTGCTGATTTCGCTAGCCGCAGGCGCGGTAAGCGCCGAAGAGGTCTCCCGCGAACAGATCAAGGGTATCGACGAACAGGTGCAGGACATCAAAAAGGATGTTCTGGGCATCTCATCCGAACTCCTTCAGCTTGAAGAAAAATTGCTTTATCCCTCCAACACCCAGGTATCAATCTTTGTCGACCTGGCCGAGGGGGATAAGTTTCGTCTCGATGCCGTCCATATATCTATAGATGGCAAGGAGGCAACCCACCACATCTACACCTTCAAAGAGCTGGAAGCCTTGCAAAAGGGCGGTGTGCAGCGAATCTACACCGGCAATGTGCGCACCGGAGAGCACACCCTTGATGTGACACTGATCGGCAAGTCGGCGGGTAATAGCGACTACCGTCAAACCGCAAGCTACAAATTCAGCAAGGACGTGGGACCGCGCTTGGTAGAGATTACCCTGGCGGGGCCTGCAGCCAGCAACCACATCGAGTTCAAAGACCGCTAATCCATGCTGCGCCGATACCTCTGGCTGCTCGGCCTGTGCATCAGCGTACACGGGTTTGCAGCTGATAACTCCCAGAAGGCGCCCCGAGATCTGTTCCTGGGCGAGGCTTTCTTTCACGCCCAGCAGGAGGAGTATTTCGACGCCATTACCCGCCTCGACACCGAACTGGCGCAGTTTTACCGCATCGATGATCCCGAACTCGATCCCTTCCATCTCCAGGCCAATTTTGCCGAATTTTCCATCGGTGATTTCGAGCTCTCCTATCGCATGCACCAGCGTGCGGGTCGTGCCATCAAGGCAGTGCTCGAGGGCAATGTCAATCCGGAGATCCGCAACGAAGCAGCCTATCGGCTGGCACGTATCTACTACCAGAAAAGTGAGCCGGAAAACGCACTTCACACCATAGAACGCATCATCGGCAAGGTGCCCGAGCGTATCCGTGACGATGAGCAGTATCTGCGTGCGCAGATTTATATGGTCAACGGCCGCTTTACTGATGCCGCCAAGATCCTTGAAGGGCTGCGTGATGCCAAAGGGCTGGAGGGATTCGCCGGCTATAACCTGGGTATCGCCCTGATCGAGAACGGTCAGGAGAAAGAGGGTATCGAACAGCTCGGCAAGACCGGCCTGATCAGCAGCGACGATGAGGCGACCCTCTCCATCAGGGACAAGGCGAATCTGGTCCTTGGCTACCGCCTGATGCAATCGAACCAGCCGGGCCAGGCCAAGCAGTATCTGGACCGCGTGCGAATGAGGGGGCCGTTCTCTGACAAGGCGCTGCTGGGGTCCGGTTGGGCTGACCTGTCGCTGGGACGCTTCGATCGTGCCTTGGTGCCCTGGTCTATCCTGGTCAAGCGCAATCCGACCGGTGCAGCAGTGCAGGAGAGCCTGCTGGGTGTCCCCTATGCTTACGCCAAACTCAACATGCACGGTCGCGCTGCACTGCTCTATGGCAATGCGCTGGATTCGTTCGGCAAGGAGCTGACCCGACTCGATGCCTCTATCAAGAGCATCCGCAGTGGTAATTTTCTCAAGGTGTTGGTGCGTGAAGAGCTGAAGCAGGACAAGAACTGGGTGATCCGTCTCAGAGAGCTTCCGGAAACTCCGGAAACCTTCTATCTGATGGACCTCATGGCATCCAATGACTTCCAGGCATCGCTGAAAAACTATTTCGATCTTGAAGAGCTACGCCAGCGGCTCGATTCATGGGATGAGTACCTCAACTCCTACGAAGAGATCATCGCCCTGCGCCGCGCCTATTACGAACCGCTGCTGCCCAACATCGACAAGCGCTTTCGCGAGCTCGACTCGCAGATTCGTTTACGACTGGAGCAACGCCAGCGCCTCGATGATCGTCTCCAGCATATGCTGGTGGCACCACGCCCCGATTTCCTGGCGACCGCCGACGAACGTATTTATCGTGAGCAGCTCGCCCACCTTGAGCAGAAATACCGCAATGACACCAGCCCGGGCGGGGAGGATATCCGCCGCCGCATCAAACGGCTCCAGGGGCTTATCCACTGGGACATCAATACTACCTATGATCAGCGCCTGACCGATGCCTACAACCATCTCCACCAGCTCGATGCAGATGCAAAACGACTTAAAGCGATCTATGCCTCGTTCGTCAGAACACGTCAGGCAGCCACCCAGAGCTACGTCGGCTACGACGAGCAGATCCGCATGGCGCGCAATCGCTCACGTGACGCCAAGGAGAAGGTTAGTACCCTGATGGCACGCCAAGGGCACATGCTCGAAGTAATGGCTATCAACGAACTGCAACGACGCGTACAACGGTTGGAGGAGTATCAGATCCAGGCGCGCTTCGCCATGGCCGAAAGTTACGATCGCGCTGTCAAGGCCCAGCAGCAGGGCACAGAGAGCGTGGCTAAATGATCCGAAACCACCTCGCGCTGCTTGGCGCCACTCTGTTGCTCGCTTCCTGCGCCACCAATCTCGAAAAAGGGACCATCAGCCAGTTGAAGGATATCCAGCCCGATCTCAAGGATGAGAAGATCGAGGGTGGCATCGAAAAAGCGATGCAGAGCTACCAGAAATTCCTCGCGGAGACCCCTGAGTCAGCCATGACGCCTGAGGCAATCCGCCGCCTTGCTGACCTCAAGATCGAAAAAGAGTATGGCGTGCTGGAGGGGAGCGGCGCCGCTCCTAGAACCAGCCCCTCCGCCACGGCGGAAAAGATCGATCGCCCCGCCGGTTTTGACGCCAGCCGCAAGCAACCCAACGACAAGGAAAAGGCCGCGTCCCGCGAAAAGGGGAACCCGGCTCAAGACAGAGAATCGAGTAAGGATTTCGAAAAACGCGCTACCCAGGCGGAAGCGATCCCCACAACGCAGACCACAGCGGGGGCGGCGCTGCCGGAGGGCTCGGGCGATCTGGAAAATGCCGGTGCACGCGAGGCGATCACCCTTTACAAGCAGCTGCTGGAAAAATATCCGCTCTACGAGCGTAACGACCAGGTGCTCTACCAGATGTCGCGCGCCTACGAGGAGCTGGGTGACAATCAAAGCGCGATGGCCGTGATGGATCGCATCGTCAAGGAATATCCGACTTCGCGCTACATGGATGAAGTGCAGTTCCGCCGCGGCGAATACTTCTTTACGCTCAAGAAGTTTCTTGATGCTGAGGATGCCTATAAATCTATTGTCACTATGGGGGATGGTTCCTCCTATTATGAACTCGCGCTCTACAAGCTTGGCTGGTCATTGTACAAACAGGATATGTACCAGGATGGCCTGCATAATTTCATCGCATTGCTCGACCACAAGGTCAAAAAAGGCTTTGATTTTGAGCATCCCAATGATGAATTCGAGAAGAAGCGTATCGATGACACCTATCGCGTCATCAGCCTGAGTTTCTCCTATGAGGGCGGTCCGGATGCCATTGCCGAGTACTTCGATAAGTACGGCGCACGCAGTTACGAAGTCAATATTTATAGCAATTTGGGTGAGCACTACCTGGAGAAGCGCCGCTACGCCGATGCCGCTGCGACCTACAAGAAATTCGTCAAGCTAAATCCGTATCACAAGGTTTCGCCGCATTTCGATATGCGTGTGATCGATATCTACAAGAAGGGTGGATTCCCGCGGCTGGTCATCGATGCCAACAAGGAGTTCGCGACCAACTATGGTCTCAAATCGGAGTACTGGAAGCACTTCGACGTCAATGCCTATCCAGATGTACTGGGTTACCTGAAAACCAACCTGACAGAGCTGGCTAACTACTACCATGCCCTCTATCAGGACCCGAAGCATGAAAAGGAAAGGGACGAGAATTTCCAGGAAGCGCACCACTGGTATCGCGAGTACCTCGACTCCTTCCCGAAGGACGTAGAAACACCGGCAATGAACTACCAGTTTGCCGAGCTTCTGCTGGAGAACAAGTGGTACGGTCCGGCGGCCAAAGAGTTTGAACATACCGCTTATGACTATCCGACCCACGAAAAGGCCTCGGAGGCAGGCTATACAGCGGTGTATGCCCACCGCCAGAATCTGAATGCAGCTGCACAGACAGAACGCGACAGCATCAAGCGTGACGTCATTCGCAGCTCACTGAGATTTGCCGACACCTTCCCGCAACACGCGAAGGCGGCACTGGTGATGGGCGCAGCGCTGGAAGATATCTATGCCATGAAGGATTACCAGTTCGCGGTTGATACCGGGCGCAAGATGATCGCCAACTTCCCCAATGCCGAACAGCCACTGCGTCGTTCGGCCTGGCTGGTGGTGGCACACTCCTCCTACGAGCTGTCCCACTTCAAGG
>DASWUD010000030.1:0-8369 GCA_036401755.1 Gammaproteobacteria bacterium | reverse complement strand
CCTCGGGCCGCTGATGACACTGATCATTTTCAATCCGGCCAAACCACGCCGGGAGTTGCGCCTCGACATCACGCTGATCGTAATAGTGCAGCTGGCGGCGCTGAGCTACGGAGTCCATAGTACTTACATCGGTCGTCCGCTTTTTACCGCCTTCTACTTCGACCAGTTTATGGTCTCGACCGCCGACGAGCTCGATCTGGACAAGCTGCCAGAGGGGTTGAAGAGCTCACCCTTCACCGGGCCGCAGCTGGTGGCCGTCAGGCCGCCCAAGGATGATGCCGAGCGTAACGAGCTGTGGCGCGAGTATCAGGAAGGCAAGGCCCCTAGCCTATTTCAGCGGACCGAGCGCTATGAGCCCATCGCCGCCCACGCGGAAACCGTTTACGCCAAGGGGAAAACGCCCGAGGCTTTCAAGGCGTGGGATCCCACCAAGAGCAAGAATATCGACGCCTTTCTTGCCGGGTGCGGCGAGCCGCACGACCAGCTGCTCATCTTCGAGGCCAGCTATTTGGGCGGGCGGCTGCTGGTGCTCAATCGCCAAAGCGGCAAGCTGGTTGGATTTATCGATTACTGAGCGCCAGAAGGGGAGCAATTCTCCTCCAGTTGCTCACTCAGCTCCAGCCAGCGCTCTTCTACCTCGACCAGCGCTTGAGCGGTTGCCGTCTGTTCGGCGAGCAACTGCTTGAGGCGCTCCTTGTTGACCACTTCGTAGATCGCCGGTTCGGCCAGCTCGCTTTCGAGTGCCGCTTTCTTCTCGTTCAGTTTCTCCATGTGCGCCTCGATCTTCTGCAGCTCCCTGCGTAGCGGCTGCAGCTTCTGCCGTTTCTCGGCGTCGAGGCGGCGCTGCTCCTTGCGTGCGGCGGCGCTGTGGGCCACCTCACCGGATGATTCATCAGCGGCGCTCTCTTCGCGCTTGCGCTCCTCGTCGACCCAGCGCCGGTAGTCGTCGAGATCGCCATCGAAGCTCTGCACCTTGCCGTTGGCCACCAGCAGCAGGGTATCGGTGACGGTGCGCAACAGATGGCGATCGTGCGAGACCACCACCATCGCCCCCTGGAAATCCTGCAGCGCCATGGCCAGGGCGTGGCGCATCTCCAGGTCGAGATGGTTGGTCGGTTCATCGAGCAGCAGCAGGTTGGGGCGCTGGTAGACCAGCATCGCCAGCACCAGGCGTGCCTTCTCGCCGCCGGAGAAGGGGGCAACCGGCGCGAGCGCCATGTCACCATTGAAGCCGAAGCCGCCGATGAAATCGCGCAGCGTCTGTTCGCTCGCCTGCGGGTCGAGGCGCTGCAGGTGCTGCAGCGGCGACTCCTCTTTACGCAGCTGCTCCAGCTGGTGCTGGGCGAAGTAGCCGATGCGCAGGTCGGGGGAGATGGTGCACTTGCCGGCAAGCGGTTGCAGTTCACCCGCTAGCAGTTTTATTAGTGTCGATTTGCCAGCGCCGTTGTGACCGAGCAGGCCGATGCGCTCGCCCGGCATCAGTTGCAGATTGAGGTTGCCAAGCAGCGGCGTGTCACCGTAGCCGATGGCGACCTTCTCCAGATCGAGCAGTGGGCGCGGCAGCTTGTGGGGATCGCGGAATTCGAAGTGGAACGGCGAATCGACGTGGGCCGCGGCGATGCGCTCCATGCGCTCCAGTGCCTTGAGGCGACTCTGCGCTTGACGCGCCTTGGTGGCCTGGGCGCGGAAGCGATCCACATACTTCTGGATGTGGCTGATCTCGCGCTGCTGCTTTTCGAAGGCCGCCTGCTGGCGCGCAAGCTGTTCGGCGCGCGCCACCTCGAAAGCCGAGTAGTTGCCGCTATAGAGGGTGACCTGCTGCTGTTCGATGTGAACGATGTGGTCAGTGATGTTGTCAAGGAACTCGCGGTCGTGGGAGATGAGCAGCAGTGTGCCGCGGTAGTCGCTGAGCCACTCCTGCAGCCAGATCACCGCGTCGAGATCGAGGTGGTTGGTCGGCTCGTCGAGCAGCAGCAGGTCGGAGCGGCACATCAGCGCCTGCGCCACGTTGAGGCGCATGCGCCAGCCACCGGAGAAGGCGCGTACCGCTTTTTCCTCTTCGTCCGCCTTGAAACCGAGGCCGTGCATCAGGCGCGCGGCACGACTGCGTGCGGTATAGCCGCCGATGTTATCGAGCTGGGTGTGCAGCAGCGCGAGGCGGTGGCCATCACCGCTCTGCTCGGCAGCGGCAATCGCTTGTTCCACAGTGCGCAGCTCCGTATCGCCATCCATCACATAGTCGATGGCGGTGCGATCAACGGCTGGGGTCTCCTGCGCTACATGGGCAATGACCGTTTTGGGGGGGAGGCTCCAGTCGCCGCTATCGGCGTGCAGTTCGCCGAGCAGCAGGGCAAACAGACTCGACTTACCGGTACCATTGGCGCCGGTGATACCGGCCTTCTGACCCGAATGGATGGTGAAGGTGGCACCTTCGAACAGCACGCGGGTGCCGCGGCGCAGAGTGAGTTGTGTGAAGTTAAGCATTGCGGTGCAGTTTATCAGCGTGTAACCATGTTGCCCATCACCGGGAAGTGGCGCAGCTCCTCATCCTGAACTAACGTATCCGGTGAATATGGAGACCAGTTGGGCCTGATATTTATGGCCATTTACAGGGGGTAATGGTTATGAAGAATGAGAAGAACGGCTTTCTCGGCATACCGCTTTCGGAGCGCGGTTCGCTCCTCGGGCAAGAGGCTGAGGGGGCTGGTGGACGGGTGTGGGCTATTGAGCGCTGGCTGGTAGCCAAGCTGCTGCAAAAGCTCGGCAACCCCTCCATTGCTGTGCGTTACTGGGATGGCTCGCTACACGAGGAGCGCTACCACCCGGTGATGGTGACGTTAAACGATCGCGGCGCCCTGTGGCGTCTCTTCACCAACCCCTTCCTCAATTTCGGTGATGACTACAGTGTCGGTCGCATCGACGTGGAAGGGGGGCTGTTCAACTTCCTCGAAGCGTTCTACCGCGCCCAGCTCAGCGGGCCCGATGTGCACTGGCAGGACGATACCCTGCTGAGCAGGCTGCTGCGCTGGCAGTCGAGCACCCTCTCCTCGTGCCGCAACAACATCCACCACCACTACGATCTCGGCAACGACTTCTATCGTCTCTGGCTCGACGAGGAGATGGCCTATACCTGTGCGTATTTTCCCCATGCGGAGGCGACGCTGGAGGAGGCGCAGACCGCCAAACTCGATCACGTCTGCCGCAAACTGCAACTGAAACCGGGCGAATCGGTGGTCGAGGCGGGCTGTGGCTGGGGCGGGTTGGCGCGTCACATGGCACGTCACTATGGGGTGAAGGTGCGCGCCTTCAACATCTCCAAGGAGCAGATCGCCTATGCCCGCGAACGCGCCAAGCGCGAAGGGCTCGACGATCGCATCGAGTATGTGGAGGACGACTACCGCAACATCAGCGGCCAGTATGATGCCTTCGTTTCCGTGGGGATGCTCGAGCACGTGGGGGTGGAGCGCTATCGCACCCTCGGCGAAGTGGTGGCGCGCAGCCTCGCGCCCCATGGGCGCGGCCTCATCCACTCCATCGGCCAGAACCAGGCCAAGCCGGTGAGCGAGTGGACGCAGCGGCGCATCTTCCCCGGCGGCTATCCACCCACGCTGCGCGAGATGATGGAGATCTTCGAGCCGCAGGGGCTCGCGGTGCTCGACGTCGAGAATCTGCGCCTCCACTATGCCAAGACGCTGGAGCACTGGTTGCAGCGTTTTGAACACCACCTGGAGCCGATCACGGCCATGTACGACGAGTCGTTCGTGCGCGCCTGGCGGCTCTATCTGGCGGCATCGCAGGCCAATTTCAGTGCCGGGACGCTGCAACTGTTTCAGGTGCTGTTTGCCATGCCCGGCAAGAATGATGTCGCCTGGACACGTGCCCATCTCTATCAGCCGAGGGAACAGTGATCATGGAACAGTGCGATGTGCTCATCGTGGGTGGGGGCCCGGCGGGTGCCACCGCCGCGCGCGCGCTGGTCACCTCGGGTCTCGATGTGGTGGTCCTGGATAAAAAGCCCTTTCCGCGCGACAAGGTGTGTGCCGGCTGGGTGACCCCGCCGGTGTGGGAGGCGCTGGAGCTCAACCCTCGCGACTATGCCGCGGCCGGCAATGTGTTACAGCCGATCAACCGTTTTCGCACCAGCCTGCTCGGTGGGCAGGATGTGGAAACCGGCTATGACGAAGTAGTGAGCTATGCCATCCGCCGCGTCGAGTTTGACCACTTCCTGTTGCAGCGCAGCGGTGCGCGGCTGCGCCTTGGCGAAGGGGTGGAGAAGATCGAGCGGGTGGGGAAGCGCTGGCGTATCAACGATGCCATCGAAGCTGCACTGCTGATCGGTGCCGGTGGCCACGCCTGTCCGGTGGCGCGCCTGCTGGGTGCCGAACTCGGCAGCGGTCCCGGCGTGGTGGCCGCCATGGAGATCGAGTTCAAGATGAGCGAAGAAGAGGCGGCGCGCTGTCCAGTCGTGGGTGACCGCCCTGAGCTCTTCTTCTGCACCGAACTGGATGGCTACGGCTGGGTGGTGCGCAAGGGCGACTATCTCAACGTCGGACTGGGGCGTGAACAGGGGCTGGGCGTTGCCCATGAGATGACGCGTTTCCGAGACATGCTGACGGGCGCGGGCAAGCTGCCCCCCTCAACTCCCGAAAAGTTCAAGGGCCACGCCTATCTGCTCTATCCACAGCCGGAACCGCGTCCGATCTTCGCCGATGGTGTGTTGACCATAGGTGACGCGTCAGGTCTTGCCTATGCCCAGAGCGGCGAGGGGATCCGCCCGGCGGTGGAGTCGGCGCTGCTGGCCGCCCGCACCATCGTGCAGGCACAGGGTGACTATAGCCACGACAGGCTTCGGGCCTATGAACAGGGACTCGAACAACGCTTCGGCAAGCGCAAGGCGTATCCTGTCGCGGTGCGCTTTATTCCCGCCGCCATCAAGCACGGCATTGCCAAGTGGCTGCTGGGGAGTGCCCTCTTTACCCGCAGAGTGCTCCTCGACCGCTGGTTTTTGCACCGTTAAGTTGTTCTTCGGCGAAAACTCTCACGCACGAAATCCCCCTTCGGTTTCCCGCCCGCTACCTCCATCCCACCCCTCTCCCTATTCGCCAGGAGAGGGGGAGCTCGGTCTGCCAGGGGCGTTTCTGAGCCCCTGATGTAACACGATCAGTGCCGCGCCTACCACGAGGATGGCGCCGAGCATGGCCAGGGCGTCAGGACGTTCACCCCATCCCCACCAGCCGACCAGCGCTGAGAGCGGGACGATGGTATAGGTAAATGAGCCGACCCAGGCGGCGGGGGCGTGGCTATAGGCACGGGTCAGCAGCAGCTGTCCGCCGCTGGCGACCGCCCCCATCAGCAGCAGTGTTAGCCAGAGTGGCGCCGGGGGCGTCTGCCAGCTCCACACCAGGGGCACGCCAGAGATGAGGGTGGCGATGGCGCCAAAGTAGAAAACGGTGCGCAGCGGTGGTTCACTCTGGGCCATGTGGCGCAGCGAGACGAAAGCGCCGGCAGTAAGAAGACCGGCCAGCACACCCACTACCGCCTCTGCCTTGAAGATTCCCACGCCAGGTTTGAGGATCAGTGCAATACCGGAAAAGCCGAGCAGCAACGCGCCATTGAGCCGGTGGGGCGTCGGCTCCCTGAGCCACCACCAGGCGGTCAGCGGCACATAGAGCGGGGCGGTGTAGTTGAGCAGTACGGCCTCGGCCAGGTGCAGATGGGCGATGGCGTAGAAGAAACAGTACATGGCCGACAGGCCAAACAGGCTGCGCGCCAGGTGCAGACGCAGATGGTGGGTGCGCAACTGGCCAAAGCCCCGCTGCAGCAGCCAGGGCAGCAACACCACTAGACCGAACAGGTTGCGAAAGAAGACCACCATCTCTACCGGCAGCTGTTGCGAGAGGTGCTTGATGAATCCCCCCATCAGTGCAAACAGAAGTGCGGAGCTGAGGATGAAGAGGGCAGCGCGGCGTGGTTGGTCGTGACTCACAGTGATGAGGATGGGGGCAGGTAGCGGGGTGTAGGGAGGCGACAAAACTCTTCCAGTGGTATAAATAGCATAACTGTTCTGCACCAGGGGAGAGGGGTATGAACGTTGAGATTCAATATCAGGGCAAGTCACTCACGGTACACCTGACCCGCAGCGCCGAAACGGCGCTGCACCAGCGCACCACACCACTGGTGGCGGAGATGGAGCTCTACTTCAGCTGCATGATCCGCAAGCGGGTGCGCTTTCATACGGTGGTGCGCAATGATCGCACCGTATTAGCAGCCGATAATCTCTGTGTCGGTTTTCGTCCGGTGATGACCGAGCAGTGCAGCATCGATGCCATCACGGATGATAAGGTAGCGCTCACTGACTTTCCCTTGGTCAAGCCTGTGGCCTATGTTCCCCACTGGTTGCGCATCGACTTTCGCCGTGGGGAGTGGCTGGGGGAGTTTGGTTATCTTTGAGCCGCAAATACGGCTGGCCAATCTCCTGCCGATCCGGTAACGTCATCGGCCATGTTTCCCTTGCCCTCCCTCTGTCAATCACAATGAACATCAACTCCCTGGAGCCGTTGCGCCTCAAGCTCGCGGAACTGCGCATGGAGCATCGCGACCTCGATATCGCCATCGCCGAGCTGGAGAAGAATCCCTATGCCGATCAGATCCAGGTGCGGCGTTTGAAAAAACGCAAGCTGCTGCTCAAGGACATGATCGCCAAGGTGGAGAGCCAGCTGATCCCCGATCTGAATGCCTGATGAATACCCGGCCCCACAAAACAGGAGAGAACGAATGAACGAGACGACATCGCCGGTCATGACCGAGAAGGAGGGTTCGGCCAGAAACATCGCCACCCTGGTCTATGCCCTGCAGGCGGCCTCGTTTCTGGTATTGATCACCATCATCGTGGCGATCGTCATCAACTACGTGAAGCTCGAAGATGTGCGGGGCACCCTGGCCGAGTCGCACTTTCGCTGGCAGATCCGCACCTTCTGGTTCGGGCTGCTTTGGTCTGTGGTGGGCATGATCTTGCTGCTTATCTTGATAGGTTATTTTGTGTTGGTGGCCAACTGCATCTGGGTCATCTATCGCATCGTCAAAGGATGGCTCCGTCTCAACGACGGTAAGCCCATGTACGTGTAGGGAAATAACCCACAAACTAAAGGGGAGCTTGGCTCTTTAGAGCTTGGCTCCCCTTTTTTATTTCAATAAAAGTGCGCATTGAAAACCGTTGCTGATGCACCTATTAGACCGGGCATGGCCCCGGATCACGCCTGAGACGATTTTCCCGGGCTTAATCCGTTGGCCGTGGTCGATTAATGTGATCGGCGTGCTTGTCTGGCCAATCGCCCCACCATATAGTTGCATCCATAAAGCATATTAAATTGAATCCAATCCGGGGGCATCATGAATAGCCAAGAGCTTCTCCTCATCAAGGAGTCGGTCGACCGACTGCGGCCGCAGAGCCAGCAGTTCAGCACCCTTTTTTACCAGAGTCTGTTCCGGCGCATGCCGCAACTGGAGGCACTGTTTCGCGACGACCCCGCGGTGCGCCTCGCCAAGTTCACCTCTATGCTCTCCACCTTCGCCAATGCCAAGAACTTCGACAAGCTGATCCCGGCGATCCGCGGGCTGGCCAAGCGCCACACCGGTTACGGGGTGCGCCGCGAGCACTACCAGCACAGCCGCGAGGCGATGCTCGATGCCCTGGCCGCGGGGCTGGGGGCAGAGTTCACCAGCGAGCTGCGGAGCGCATGGGAGAAGGTGCTCGACGCCATGATCGACGTCATGGAGGAGGCGGCCGAGAGCCAAAGCAGCGCGCCGGTTGCAGTTGATGCCAGTGGCGGACCGGTACTGATCGATGCCGGGTTGTTGCAGGCTATCGGCGGGCGCGAGGTGATCGAGCGGGTCCATCGCCGTTTCTACACCACCATCTTCGAGGACGAGTGGCTGGGGCGCTTCTTCTGGGGCAAGAGCCGCGAGTCCCTGGTGAAGAAGCAGACCGACTTCATGACCGCCTGCTTCGGCGGCGAGAACCATTATGAGGGGGAGACCCCGGCCATCGCCCACATGCATATGTTCATTACCGACGAGGCGGCCGACTACCGCGAGCACTTGCTGCGCCAGGCGATCATCGCCGAGGGGATCAGCGAAGCAATCGCCGATCGCTGGATGGCGGTGGAGAGTGCCTTCCGCAAGGCGGTTATCAAGAAGGATATCAGCGAGTGTGTGGTGCGCTGTGTCGGTCAACGGCCAGTCAAGGCACCCAAGCCGGAGGGTTTCCCCTGGCCGCCTGTAGAAGAAGAGGTGGTTTAACCCAAGATAGGCGGCACACCTGTTCGCGGCCAGGGGCCACTCCCACAGGTTGAATTCACATAGCATGAAGA
>DASWUD010000029.1:0-5085 GCA_036401755.1 Gammaproteobacteria bacterium | reverse complement strand
ACTCATGTATTCGAGGGAACCATCGAACTATGAACGAGCATGGCGAAGCCAGCGAAACGACACTCGCTCAGGAGCGCGAGATTGCCGACTACCTGCGCAGGCATCCCGATTTCTTTCGACGCCATGAGTATCTGCTTGAAGAGTTGACCCTGCCCCATCCCCACGGCGGCCAGGCGATCTCCCTTATCGAGCGCCAAGTTGGCCTGATGCGCGAACAGAAGCAGGCATTAAAAAAACAACTGCACCACCTTTCACAATCAGCGCGCACCAACGAGGCGCTGCTGGAGCGCCTGCAGAGCATGATCCTCACCCTGATCGACAGCAGCGGGATCGATGATGCGGTGGTGCGCATGCGCCAGGGGCTGCAAGATGATTTCCATGCCGACGCGGTGGAGCTCCATCTGTTCGGTGACGGGGTGAATGAGGTGCGCCGTGACGCCCCGGTGCTAAAACATTTCCAGACGGTACTGCACAATCGCCGTGCGATCTGTGGCCATTTGCGCCCCGAGCAACTGCGTTTTCTGTTCGGCAGTCGCAGTGAGGAGATCGCCTCCGCCGTGCTCATCCCGCTGTGCGAAACGCCCCAGGATGAGTGTCTCGGCTTGCTCGCCATTGGCAGCATCGATGCCAAGCGTTACCACGCCGAGATGGGCACCCTGTTCGTCAACCATCTGGGCGCGGTGGCCACACGCATCCTGCGCGCCCATCGGGAAGGGTAGCCGTGGAATCCAGCCGTGCGGAATGGGTCGAGCGGTTCCTTGCTCACCTGCAGCACCAACGGCGCCTTTCAGAGCACACCGTCGCCAACTACCGGCGCGACCTCCTTCGCCTCGACGAATTTGCCGATCGCCAGTCACTTGGCGCATGGAACGAGCTCGATGCCATGCAGGTGCGCGCCTATGTGGCATGGCGTCACCGCAATGGTCTGGGGGGACGCAGCCTGCAACGCGAACTCTCTGCGCTGCGCTCCTTCTTTAACTACCTGATCGGTGAAGGAGTCGCCAGCCACAACCCGGGCGTCGATATTCCCGCCCCCCGATCGGAAAAGCGTCTACCCAAACACCTCAATGTCGATCAGACGGCACGCCTGCTGGAGATCCGCGCTGATGATCCGCTGGCACTGCGCGACAAGGCGATCATGGAGCTCTTCTACTCCTCCGGGCTGCGCCTTGCCGAGCTGCTCTCGCTCGATATCGACAGCATCGACAGCCGCGATGGCACGCTTCGGGTAACCGGCAAGGGGGCGAAGAGCCGTGTGGTACCGGTGGGGCGCCACGCACTGGCCGCCATCGAACAGTGGCTCACGGTGCGCGTAGTGCTTGCACCTCTGGAGCAGAAGGCGCTGTTCATCAGCCGCACCGGCCAGCGCCTGTCAGCGCGCAGCGTACAGCAGCGGCTGCACCACTGGTCGATCAAGCAGGGCATCGACAGCTCGCTCCACCCCCACATGCTGCGTCACTCCTTCGCCACCCATCTGCTCGAATCGAGTGGCGATCTGCGCGCGGTACAGGAGCTGCTCGGTCACGCCGATATCGCCACCACCCAGGTCTACACCCATCTCGATTTTCAGCATCTGGCCAGGGTCTACGATCAGGCGCATCCCCGCGCTACCCGGCGCCGCAAGGAGTAAATTTCACATGACGAAGTACATTGACGTCTTCAATGGCGATGCCGATGGCTTGTGCGCACTGCAGCAGTTGCGCCTCGCCGACCCGCAAGAGGGCGTGCTGGTCAGCGGCCCCAAACGGGATATCTCCCTGCTGCAGCGGGTAACGGCGCAAGCGGGCGATCACGTCACCGTACTCGACATCTCCCTCGACAAAAATCGCGAGGCGCTGCTGGGGCTGCTGGCGAAGGGGGTGGTGGTGCGCTATTTCGATCACCACTATGCCGGGGATGTTCCCGCACACGCCTCGCTCGAGGCACACATCGATACCTCGCCCGAGATTTGCACCAGTCTGCTGGTCAATAACTACCTGCACGGCCGTTTTTGTGCCTGGGCAGTGACCGGCGCCTTCGGCGACAACTTTCCTGTGCAGGCGCGCGAAGCTGCCCGTCCGCTCGCCCTCTCAGCGTCACAACTGGAGCAACTGAGTGAACTGGGAACGTTGCTTAACTACAACGGTTATGGCGAGGGTGATGAGATATTCTTCCCCCCGGATGAGCTGTTCCGTCTGCTTCATCCCTATACGGATCCATTCGAATTCATTGCGAATGAAAGGTCATTTGCAGTATTGCGCGATGGCTATCGCGTGGACATGGCGAAGATAGCCGCAGTGCGACCGGAGGTAACCGAGGAACATATCGCCGTCTACATTCTGCCCAATGCCCCATGGGCACGACGGGCCAGTGGTGTCTTTGCCAACGAACTGGTGGATCGTTCACCGGCGCGGGCGCACGCCATCCTTTCCGGATTACCCACCGGTGGGTTTCAGGTCAGTGTGCGCGCCCCCCGCAACAATCCCAGCGGTGCGGACACCCTTTGCCGTGCCTTCCCCAGCGGCGGTGGCCGCAAGGCGGCCGCCGGGATCAATTGTCTGCCAGAAACGGAGCTCGATAGCTTCATCGAAGCCTTCAGAAATAACTACCGCTGATTCAGTTCACCCCTACGCGGGGTATCCACATCTTCAGGATAGTCCGGTTTGCAGGAAGTAGACTCCTACTGCGAAAGTGTGCGGAGAGAAGAGACGACTGCCCGGGGACGGTTTCCCAGGCAGTCTGTGGTGCGAAGGGGATAAAGCGCAACAGCTACCAACTGTATCCGACGATGAGACCAGCGTGGCTACCACCGGCATTGACGGTAACCGGATTACCGTAATATGAGAGCAGGGTAACATCTGCCTCGGAGTATCTTGCATCAAGGCCGATATTGAAATGGCCAATCGACCAAAAGATACCGCCGTTCAGCCAGAGCCCCGTGCCTGAGTCTGAATCGTCGTAACTGCCAACATAGAATACCTGGTCCTCGATAGTCCCTGTAACCAGTGCCAAGCCACCGCCAACATAGGGGTGCAAGGACGTGCCGTAGATGCCAAACACCTTGCGCACACCGAGGTCCAGCTCGCTGGTGCTCGCCGTCACACGACCATAACTATTGTAGTAAGTGTCGTAATAATCAACTTCGTCCGAAGAGCCCAGCAGGTCGACTGCGATGCTCACCGGCCAGTTGTAGCCGGCAAAGTTCATCAGGATGCCGAACTCGCCCTGCTCATCCAACGACACACCGGCACCCATCTCGGAACCGGCACCCCAGTCGGCGCTATCCAGGCTCTTCTGCCCCAGAAAAATATTGATGTCGGTGACGGCCGCTGCCGGTACGGTGAAGGCTAACAATAATAGTGCAAAGGCCCAGTTCAATCGCTTCATGATGATCTCCTACCTTGTGATTATTTATTCGCCGTGCCTGCAATCATAAAGTGCAGACAACCATGGATGACCTCAGATCACCCTTCCCTGTTTTTCAGAATAGTACAAACGGAATTAAATTCAGCGACCGAATGCACAACGGCTACTACTGGTGGAAGGGTGCGCTCAATTCATGCACCGCCTGGACAAAGGCGGCGGCATGGTCGGGTTCCACGTGCTGATGAATGCCGTGGCCGAGGTTGAAGACATGGCCGCTGCCCTTGCCGTAGCTGGCGAGGATCGCGGCCACTTCGGCGCGGATGCGTTCCGGCGAGGCATAGAGGACGGACGGGTCCATGTTGCCCTGCAGCGCGACCTTGTGGCCGACGCGCCGGCGCGCTTCGCCGATATCGGTGGTCCAATCAAGACCAAGTCCATCGGCACCACTCTCCGCCATCGCTTCTAGCCACTGGCCGCCCCCCTTGGTGAAGAGGATCACCGGCACCTTGCGCCCTTCGGCTTCGCGGGTAAGGCCGGCGATGATCTGGCTCATGTAGCGCAATGAAAACTCTTTGAAATCACGCGGGGTGAGCATGCCGCCCCAGGTGTCGAAGATCCTCACCGCCTGGGCGCCGGCGGCGATCTGCGCATTGAGATAGCTGGTGACTGATTGCGCGGTGGTGTCGAGCAGCTTGTGCATCAGGTCGGGGCGGTCGTACATCATCCCCTTCACCTTGGCGAACTCCTTGGAAGAGCCGCCTTCCACCATGTAGGTGGCAAGGGTCCACGGGCTGCCGGAGAAACCGATGAGCGGCACGCGGCCATTGAGTTCGCGGCGGATGGTACGCACTGCATCCATCACATACTTCAGTTCGCCTTCCGGATCGGGAATCGGCAGACGCTCCACATCGGCGGCGCTGCGCACCGGCTTGTCGAAGATCGGCCCTTCACCTTCGGCGAAGCGCAGCTGCAAACCCATGGCATCGGGCACGGTGAGAATGTCGGAGAAGAGGATGGCGGCATCGAGAGGAAAACGATCGAGCGGCTGAATCGTCACTTCGCAAGCCAGCTCAGGATTCATGCAGAGGTCCATGAAGCTGCCCGCCTTGGCGCGGGTGGCGCGATACTCGGGCAGATAGCGCCCCGCCTGACGCATCATCCATACCGGAGTGACATCCACCGGCTGCTTGAGCAGTGCGCGCAGGAAACGATCGTTCTTCAACTCGGACATAACACTCCCCTTAAAAAACCGACGGCGCCCGACCGCAAGGCAGTAGCCTCCGATCTGCGGCGCCGTAGCAAAATAAACAGAACGATCAGACGTTCAGGTAATCGAGAATACCTTCTGCGGCCTGGCGCCCTTCCCAGATGGCGGTGACCACCAGGTCGGAGCCGCGCACCATGTCGCCACCGGCGAAGACCTTCTTGTTGGTCGTCTGGTATTTGTATTCCTGTGTAGCCGGTGCCTTGACGCGGCCACGCTCATCCACCTCGATACCGAACTCCTTGAACCATGGCGCAGGATTGGGGCGGAAACCGAAGGCAATGATGACGCGATCAGCGGGAATGATCTCTTCGGAACCGGCCACTACCTGCGGGGTACGGCGGCCGCGCGCATCGGGCGGTCCCATTTCGGTGGTCACCACCTTCACGCCTTCCACCTTGCCGTTGCCGACGATGGCGACCGGCTGGCGGTTCCATAGGAATTGCACGCCCTCTTCCCTGGCGTTGGCCACTTCG
>DASWUD010000028.1:0-14750 GCA_036401755.1 Gammaproteobacteria bacterium | reverse complement strand
GGCAGGGGCCTGCAACCGAGCGACCACTTTATTGTCCAGCAGGTGCTGTTCGATGATCTCCTGTACATCTTCACGGGCCACACCGCAGTAGAGCACCCCGTCGGGATAGACCAGCACATTGGGCCCCAAGCCACAGGGACCAAAACACCCCGTCGTGGTCAGGGCGATCTTGCCGAGCAGGTTTTTTCCCTGCAGATGAAACCAAAATTCTTCGGCGAGTGCCGTGCCCCCCTTGGCCTGACAACACCCCCGCGGATGACCCTCGGGGCGCTGCTGGGTGCAGATGAACAGATGTTTTTCGGGCCTTGGCATGGCGACTCCTTACAGATTTTTGCAACGCATCGGGGTAATACCTGTCATGTCCCGCAAGACGACCTCTCAAGCGGGCAATGCGGCCGGGGCATGGCTATAGCAATTTTTCGGACAAACCTTCGAGCAGGCCTTGCAACCGATGCAATCCATGGCGTTGGCGATGCTCATCACCATGGCCGTGTCATCGGAAAACTCTTCCTCCTCCTCATCGTCCTCCGCCTCGCGCTCCACCAGATCGAGCACCTGACGTGGGCAGACCTTGTAACAGCGGCCGCAACCGATACAGTTCTCTTGTTTCAGGGCCACCACAAATTCCGGGGTCCAGGCACTGCCGCCCCGGGTTAACCCAGCAATCATCTCGCTCACTCGCTACACCCCTTCATCCTGTTTTCTATTTTGTGCCTGCTGCAGGGCGTGGTTAGCCTCCGCCCAGCTTTTGCACGCAGCGTAGGTCGACTCCACCATTGCCGGCAGCTCCGCGTAACTGCCTGGCAGCCGATCTTCCACCAGGTCATGCAACTGCGAAGCCCACTCCGAGGCGATGCGCTTCAACCGCTTGACCTCTTTATCCAGGTTCTTGATCTCTTCATCAGTCATAACCAGACCTCAACGACTCAATGCTGCTACAATCCGGCGACCTTGGAGTGCTCACCCACCAGACTCAGTGCAACCGAGAGCAGCTTGTCGGCCTCGTCCTTCATTTTCGAGAGCGAGTCGAAACCGAAGCGGTGAATGTCACGCAAGGTCCTGTCGACGACCACCAGCTTGCCCACCGTAATCAAGACGCGGCCGAACCCTTCGTGCGACAGGTTGATCAGTGTAACTGCCATCAGCCCGCACTCTTTCTCGATGAGGTTGGCGATGGCGTTGTAAAACGACTTGACGCGGGCAATGGTCTCCTCATCGGGATCGCCAATCACCGGGATCTCCTTTTTGCGCTCCGCCGTCAGCACCAGCGGCGCCAGCAGTTGCTCGTTGGTATAGCCTTCCCACACGCCGTAACTATCCACGGCGCGCATCTGTTTGGTGATCTCCAAAATGAAATCCGACTGCATGATCGGACCGACGGCATTTACGGTGGTCGTGCTCATATCTCTCTCCTGTTGACTATTCAATCATCACTCTCTGTTCATTTCTCATGGAAAGAGAAATGGATTAAATCCCCTCTCCCCCGCCCTCTACCCACAGGGGCATAATCCCTTGGGGAGAGTGGGGAGCGCTGTCAGCTCAAATATCTTTCCCTCCCCCTCAGGAAGGAGTGAGCGCTGCCTGCTCAAACACCTATTCCCACCCCTCAGAGGGAAGGAGTGAGCGCTGCCCGCTCAAACACCTATTCCCATCCACCTCAGGGGAAGGAGTGAGCGCTGCCTGCTCAAACACCTATTCCCTCCCCCTCAGGGGGAGGGTTAGGGAGAGGGGATTTGACTCAGCTCCCCCATCCCAACCTTCTACTTTGCGGGCATGAATACTGGAATGAAAAAATTCTAAGGAACCTCATACAAATTGTTCGCCTTACCAACGCCTCTACTCTTCCCACTGCTCCTGCAGCATCAGATCGAAGCGCTCATCATCTTTGCCCTTGGCCGAAAGCGCTCGCGCCAGCCAACCGGTCGGCCCCTCCTGCATCTCATGCTGCAGGCCGCTCAACAGTGCAGTGATGGTGCTATGTTCTGGTACGCGTATCGGTTGCACCCCGAGCCCCATTAACTGGCGCACCGCTGAGGGGCCGATCGCCAGGCTGTAAACCGCGGCGCAGCCATCCACCAGTACAAACTTCTCCAGCAGCTTGTCCTCGTTGCCATCCTGTGTCTTGGCGCCAAACTCCGCCACTTCCAGCAGCCGCGTCTGCTCGCGCTGGAGCTCGTAGATGGCGAAGCGTTCCGCCGAGCCGAAGTGTTGATCCACAAACCGCAGGTCGGAGGTAGCGAAGGCAATGCGCACGCTGGTGCGTTTCGTATTGGCCGCATCATCCTCGACAATGCGTACGTGTCGTTGCATGGCCATGACTAATCCCCCTTTTGCGAATATCTGGATCGGTAGGGCTCAATCGCGGCGTGCGGGTTTTGTAACAACAGGTTGGCCAGATCGAACAGCGCCTGGCGTGTACCACGATAACCGACCCAGCTACGCTGATATCCACCCACCGTGTCGTACTGGGGAAAGCCACAACGCAGCAGTGGCAGCTGCAGGCGCTCGGCACTTTGCGCAAGATGCGAATTGCCGATCAACAGACGCGCTCCGCCGCTAGCGGCCATCAGCTCCAGATCCTCAAGGTCACCGAGTTTCACTTCGCCGAGCGGCAGTCTCTCCAACGCCGCGCCTCGTTCCGGGCTCACCGCTGCCACCACCTCGGCCCCCATGCCCTGTAGCAGCTCGGTCATGGCCAACAGTTGATCGGGTTCGGCGGCGATGGCTACGGGTGTCAGACCGATCATGAAGTGGCAATCGACCATGGCGTCCTGCAGCTGGGCGCGCTGCCGTGCGATGTGCGCCGGCACCGGCCGCTCGGCCAATTCACTGAGCAGGTGGACGAAGCGGTCCACCGCATCGAGGCCAAGCAGATGGTTGAAATGGTAATCGGGCACACCAGTTTTATTGCGCAGTAAATCGGCGGCGGTAGTGAGTGATGCGCCGATCACCAGCGTGGCGATGGAGTCGCCCATCAGAGGGATCTCGCTGAGCGGAGTACCGCCGATGGTATGTGGCGTGAAGTCGTTGGCGGTGAGATGGCCATCCAGTGAGTCGGCGACGTCGGGCAACACGATGGGACGCAGCTCAAACGCCTCAACCATCTCCTTGAGCGTTTCGATATCGCCCGGGGTGAGTGAGGCTCCCGCCAGGATGTTGATCTGGCGTTGGCCTTTTCCCGGCTGTGTCACCCCTGCCTCGAGAGGTGGCACCAGGGTACGAATCATTCCCTCTACCGCCGCGGCAAACCCGCTCTCGAAGCCGCCGGCAAAATCGGGGGTATTGATAGCGATCACCTGTCTGTCGGCGAATTCCGGATGCTTCTCGCGAAATTCACCCACAGCTCCCTCAATGTCCGCCCCCTGGGTCTCGGTGAGACCGGTGGTCATCAGGCCAATCACCTGCGGCTTGTTCTTGGTGAAAATGGTGGTGAGCGCCTCGATGATGCTCCCCTGCCCCCCCATCACCGTGCTCACCTGATCCATCGCCGTGGTCTGCAGCGGGATCGGCTCGCGGAAGTGGCGCACGAACATTACCTTGGCAAAAGCCGTGCACCCCTGCGAGCCGTGCATCAGTGGCATGGCGCGATTGAGACCGAGGAAGGCGAGCGTCGCCCCCACCGGTGCGCTTACCTTGAGTGGATTGACGGTGAGCGCCTTGTTGCGTTTTAGTACTGTAATACTCATGAGGCGGACTCCCACGGTGCAGGCTTGCGCACCGCCGGCCAGACCGGCGACTCGATGGTGAGCGTTAGCTGTCGCGCCAGCTCAACCATGCCTGCATAACCCGCATAGCCGAACTCGCGCTCCTGATTGATGTCGAGAAACGGAATGCGCGCCTTGAGCGCGGTGTACATGTTGCGGCCGCCCGCGATCAACACATCCACCCGATATTCGCGCACCGTGTCGAGCAGCGCGCGCGGGCTCCCCTCGTCGAGCATCTTGGTGTTGTCACCCATCAGTTCGCGAATGCGCTGCTTGTCCTCTTCGGTCGACTTGTTGGTTCCGGTGGCGACCACCTCGAGGCCTAGATCCTGCAGCGCCGAGATCACCGACCAACTCTTCACCCCACCGGTGAAAAGCAGCACGCGCTTGCCGCGCAGCCGTTGCCGCCATGGCTCCAGCAATGCATCGATGCGCGGCTCTTCGCGGGCGATGAGCCGTTCGGTGCGTGCCGCTAGATCGTCATCCTGGAGCAGCCGCGCAAAATCACGCAGCGCCTGCGATACATCGCGCACCCCATAGAAACTCCCTTCGAACCACGGGGTGCCGTACCTCTCCTGCAGCTTGCGCGCCACGTTCACCATCGCCTTGGAGCAAACCATCATGTTGGCCTCGGCACGGTGCATGGTTTGCACCTCATGAAAGCGCGCATCGCCCGACAGGGTGCAGAGCACGCGCAGCCCAAGTTCGTCGAGCAGCGGCAACATATGCCACAACTCACCGGCGATGTTGTATTCGCCAATCAGATTGATGTTGTGGATGCGCTTGCCTTCCGCCAGCAATGCAGGGGCCAGCTGCTCCGGTTCTCGCGTGCCCACTACATATTTGAACATCGCGTCGCCGGCGATACGGTTGCCGAGATTCTTGCTGCCGTAAAAACCGGCGCCATCCACCGGTACCACCGGCAAGCCCCACTTTTCGCTGGCGGCCTTGCAGACCGCCTCGATGTCATCACCGATCAGCGCGGGCACACAGGTGTTGTAGACAAATACTGCCTTGGGCGAATAGCCATCAATGACCTGCTTGATGGAGTGGAGGAGCCGCTTCTCGCCGCGCCCCATGATCACATCCTGCTCGGTGAGGTCGGTGGTCATGCCGATGCGAAACAGCGTCGGCCCGGAGGAGCGGGTACCGCGGTTGTCCCAGGAGGAGCCGGCACAGGCGATGGTGCCGTGGACGATGTGCGCCACATCGGCAATGGGCAACAGCGCGATCTGCGCCCCGTCAAAGGCGCACCCGCCCGCCGTCGAGCCGGGCTTGGGGCGTGCGCACCCAGACTTGGCCTTGGTGTTATGGGCACAGGCCGGTTCGTCGAGCAGCGCAGCGATATCTTTCTGTTGCATGGCAACCCCGTGTTGTCCGATCTCTATGTAAGAGCATCAGCAATGGATGTGCCATAAGTTAACTATCTGACTCCGTTGACAATTGTGATGACCAAGTGTTGTCGCAAATACGACAATCGTGCATTCTTCGTTGCGACGGGCAGAATTTGTGCACGGATCATATTCACGGCGATGCGGCTCGTCTTAACTGATTTTTTTCGCCATCAAATTTGTTGCCTGTAGTCCATAACTGACTGCCACATTAGTGACGCACGATGTGCGGAGTGTGGGGAGTATCTATCGAACTCACCATCGGGGCCTGAGCTATGGCGGCTGTCGCATCGGGGTGCGACAAGGGCGTTCGTCCAAACACCCGACCCAATGCGGCTGGCGAACATCCGCTGACGCCCCTGGACCATCGTGTTGCAGGAAAATATTGGTCATGGTGGCTTTCGGCACGAGTGATGAGACGCTGGTGGTGCGGATTGGGAAAGTGACGCCGAGAGCCCTTATGTCGTGTGGTGAACCAACTATCTAAATCAACACGGCGTCAATCATAATCAAGAGCGCTATTTCACCATCAACATGTACCTACCTGCCGACTCCGTAGGAGGGAGGAGCATAGCGCAACCCATCAATACAGCTCTTTCACAACCTCGATGGGACACATTTCGCAGCACCCATCCTACAAAACCACCGGAGTCGCCATTCTCGCCTCGTATGATCGGAGGGACAAATGTGTTGGTTGATGTGATATTTTTCACCATGAAAGGTGTCTGCTTGTAGTACATAACTGTACTGTCGGGTTAGCAGCATGGTTACGTGATTGAGCTCTCCAAATAGCCAATCAATTACCTAAACATTCTGCTGGCCTGTTGATAATCATACAAATGGAATGAAGGAATAACGCCATGGGACTCTACGACGACGATAACTCCTCGATTACGGGCGGCGATATCTTTGACGTCATCTATTGGCAAACAAAGTTTGCCGCACAGAAACTCGATGCCGCACTAAAAAGCCGACAACCAGAATCTGCCATCAAGGGCATCATCCCGGCCGTGATCCACGGATGCGATGATCTGCTGGCCACTTATCCAAACCATTCAGAAATCCAAAAATGGAAACAAACAGCTGAAGTCATCCAGGGAAAGATCAATCCTGACGCACCTCCTGCCGATTTCAAGAGCGATTTCGCCCACTGGAAGGATTACTCCTATGAATCCGGCTGGCGTTTCTATCATCTGGCCAAGATGGCGGTCGAGGTGAACGACTGGTCAGCGGCGCACGAATACGCCGGTGATACCGAGACCCACTTTGGACGCATCCTGGAGCGCATGCACGCCTGGCCATCCGAGGTACATGAGTGGATCAGCTCGACTTATGTGGAAATGGCCGGTTTGCGCGAAACGGCGGCAAGCAAAAAGTGATACACCCAGGCCAGCAGCCTCACCGTCCCCCACACTTTTACCGCCGGCACCAAGGCCGAGGTCAATGCAAACTTCACCGCAACCAAAACGGTGATCGACGGCAACGACACTCGTACTGTCGCGTGGAAATGACTCTGGTGACCATGCACCATCACCAGCCTGCAAAACACTGTGACGACACAAGCCAGCACCATCACGCCCCCTGACAAGCGATAGTGTCGCTACCTCGTGAGCAATTTATGGCATCCATGCCAAAAATTGAATCGCCTACGCGACAGCTGATTCCTTTTGCCCCGACCGCCCTGCGTCCGCCGCGTCTCCGTATGGCATTGGCCTCCGGCCTCGCCACACTACGTCACGGCTACCACAGCGACTCTACGGCGACGATACCCGCTGCCGCATCCTCTTCGTCTCGCTACCGCTCACATCTAAGAGTCTGCGGACGGGATCGCCTATCGTGGACTAACCGCCCTCGCTTCGCTCTCCTTGGCGGTCAGCGATGGAAGGATCGCACTACCTGATCAACGAAACATAACTGTGCAGTAACACACCGCACCACACGCGAGAAAGTTACTCGCCCCCTTACAAAGGACAACAGAATGCGTGCCCGTGCAAAACTCATGATGCTATTGATAATGCTTGTACCTGCCGCGTATGCCCAGGAAGCCGAGACCAGCACAACTCCTGAGCAATTTGCCGAGCAGATACGTGACAACGAAACGAGTATTGCGAAATGGATGCTCCTCTATCAGCAAGGGGCGCTATTTCTTATGAAATTGAAATCCATCGATGCCCTCCCCGGTATCCCTGGCGACAGTCACGGCCAGTTGGACTCGGGGCGCCGAAGACCGACGTTATCTCAAGGATCTGGACAAGCTCTTTCCCTTCGAAGTGACGCTCTCCTTATCGATAGAAGGCGACAGAAATAAAGCGTACATCTTTGTTCTTAAAAAGAATGCCGATGGTTTTCCCTGGAAGATGACTGCTGCGTTCAGGCAAGACACTACATCCATGGAGCGCTATCCGCTGCCTCTCCCCAGCGAACAACACAGCCAGGAAGCAAATCGCCTGATGCGCGAATGAACGAAGGAAAGACGGCAGAGCTATTGGAAACATCTAATAGACCTTATACCGGCCAGTGACTTCACTGCTCATGGCTTATGCAATCAGTGCGGGAAGCCTGTGTATGCCGCACCTTTCGCACACTGTTTACCATCCCGACTTCACGGCCATCCTCTGGAAAAAACCTGATCATCGGCTACAACTTGGAGGGTCAACCTTCAGGAGATATGCCATGACCACCACCTTGAGGAACACCCTGAAACTGGTTGTGCTGACCCTGCCGCTGAGTCTGGCGGCCTGTGCCACCACCAGCGAGATGAATGCCTTGTCTGAGCGGGTCGATAGGGCACAGGCCACCGCCGACGAGGCGTTGAGCAAGGCCAACGCAGCCCAAACCACGGCAGACCAGGCGGCGGCCAGCAGCATGGATGCCTCGCGCAAGGCCGATCAGGCGGCGCAGACCGCCAATGACGCGAAGGCCGCTGCGGATCAGGCCAACGAAAAGCTGAACCGGGCATTTAAAAAGTCCATGGAAAAATAGGGTTGGGGGCCGGCAGACCCCAGCCTTCGCGTCAGCGTGTCTCCTGTCCCGTTGCCAAGATTGGCACCGGCAATCCCTGCTGCTCTTTGGCGACTTCTACTGCCTTGTCCCAATCCACCATGCCGGTAAATTGTTGAGCCTTGCTGGCGACCACACTCGTCATCGGCGTCAGGCTACCCCCCCACAGGATGCGCTCCTCTTCCAGTGGGGGGTAAGCCTGCAGATAGAGTACTCCGTCGAGCCAGCCAGCGAGGTAGGGCTGGTTGACGATGCGCACCGGCGTTCCCACGGGCACCTCGTTGAACAGTTTTTCGATATCTTCCGGATAGAGGCGCACACAGCCATGGCTCACCCGCCTCCCCACACCCCAGGGTTTGTTGGTGCCGTGGATCAGATAGCCCGACTGGGCCAGTGGAAGCGCGAATTTTCCGAGGGGATTGTCGGGGCCGGGCGGGATCTTCTCAGGCATCAACTCACCGGTTTGCGCCCTTTCTGCACGAATGGATTTAGGCACGTACCATACCGGGTCAACCACTTTGGCGACGATTCTGGTTACCCCAAGGGGCGTCCTCCAATTCTGCCGGCCGATCCCCACGGGATAGGTGATAACGGTGGGCGCCTGGCCCTGACGTGGCTTGGGAAAGTAGAACAGGCGCATCGCCGCGACATTCAGCACGATCCCTTCGCGCGGTCCCGCCGGCAGGATGAATTGAGTGGGCAGCAGCAAGGGCATCTCCTCACCGGGCAGCCAGGGATCCACACCGGCGTTGGCTGCGGTGATTTCGTTGTAGCCAAGGTCGAAGCGCCGGGCGATGTCCAGCAGGGTATCTTCATAGCGGCTGTCCACCGAGCGGATTTTGCCGACGATGTCGTTGCCAGGCTGTGGCAGCAGGAAGGTCTCGGCGCTGCTCGTCGCGCAACACAACGTGCAGACGAGCCAGAGCAGGGCCCCACGCATATCGGTAAGAGAAGAGCGTGTCATCATGATCATCATAGATTAGTCCAAAGGACGCTATGAACGAGTTACCGAGAAAAGTGGGAGTGTCTTCTGCCATCGATGTCATCCGCCTCGACATTCTGATGCAGTACTACCCCAAGCTGGGGAGAGGAATGGCTGCCCTGCAGTGGACCGATCCCCTGGGTGGCGGCCCGCTCATTCAGGCGCATTTGGTTGCCCTGCTTTATGGCCACATTCTCTATATCCACAGAGAGACTCGGGAGGAACTATTTTTTCGAGTAGGTGATCTCGCCAGGCACACGGTACGAAACAAAGGAGCAACCGGTTTTGAGTTTGCGCCGTGGCTCCTGCATGAAGGGGTGGGGGGCACCACTCACACGCTGTGGCCTTGGCTAATCGTACCGCCAGAACAAATCACCAATCCCAGGATCTACTCTGCCATCCTGAAACTTGGCGAGCCGACAGGCAAAACGCCAACTGGGCGCTGGCTGCAGCTGGATATGGCGGCTGGGCAGGAACGAGTATACGCACCTTCGTCTGTGCTCATTGCCATTGCGGGTCTTTCGGAAAACGGTGACCGAACGACGCGTTACCTCTTGGCACGCTTACTGTGGCAGATGAATGTCTACTGGGGCACCCCCAATCAGGTGCCGTTTTTTAGTGAAGCTTTGGCGTATGCGGCTGCAGTCTCAGCGATTCACGCCGAGCCTTTTCGGACTGAATAGCAACGCAAAGCCACCACTCGGTTTATTTGTCATTGCGAGCCATTGACTGCACCGTCATTGCCCAACCGTAACGAATACGACTACGCTCACCCATAACACAATTAATATCACGAAGCTTGTAATAAACGCATTGCGTCGGCGTTTCACGTTGGTGTTATCCAGATGATACACACTGTGTACCATGCGTGCGGCCACATAGCCCCACGCCAGCGTGAGCAATAGGGCATTGTTGATGTGGGTTACATAAATGACAGATAGTGCCACATAAAACAGGACTGGCATTTCGAACAGGTTTTCGAAATGTTGATAGGCCGAGAGCATGTAACCGGGTGGCGTAAAGCCCTTGCCATACCTGAAGTACTCCGGATCCAGCCCCTCCCCTACCGCACGAAAGGCGCGCCTGATCATCACCACGGTCATGAAGAGCGTCCAGGCCACCAGTGCAAACAACGGGTAAAGAATTACTTTGTTCTCCATGACGAACCTTCCATTTGACGAGTAGTTCGCCGATATTAAAGGCTGCCTTTATATGTTCAAGGTCATATTTTGAACCAACCCAGTCTCAGTTCTGCCGCAGAAACGAGACCAACAGCCCATCGAGATTGGCCACATGGAGACGAAACCACTCAGGCAAACGGTCGCTGAGCCAAGCACGTGCCAGGCCATGGCGACCGCGTGCAACAGCATCGAGCATGCTGTTCATTTCTGCGAGCAGTTTCCGGTGTTCGTGATGATGCTCGTCATAGCCGGCGAAGTGCCGTTCGTTCATTAGCGTCTCTTCCAGCGCGAAATGGTGCTCACAGTGGTACCGCAGGCGCCTCATCGCGCCGGACAGATCACCGTTAGGTGTCATTAAGGCTGCCGCAAGCAGGAGTGTCATCTCATCGTGCACGGCGTCGATGACGGGATAACCGAGGGTTAGCGCAGTTGGCGAGGAAACGGGAGCCATTCTTTCTGTTTACCCATACATTGCCACTCCACCAATCCTACACAGAAGGTCTAAAAACAACTACGCGTCGATACTTTACACCCTCATGACAAAGGCAAGTTTCTAGCTGATTCGAAGCGCTTGAACAGTAGCAGGAAGTCATGAAGATCACTAAGGAAGAGGCTGCGCGCAACCGGGTCGCTCATGTCGCCGGAAGTGACGCCACGGTCATCAACCTGTTCCATCAGCACGCGATAGAGTGGTCGTGGAATCGTTGCATTGATAGGTGACGGCATGCGGATGAGTGCTGCGACCTGAATCAGTGCCACCGCCGTTTCATGAGGATCGGGCTCGCCGTCGACGAGGATCTTCCCGGTCAAACCGCGCCAGCGGAAGATGCGCAGGTAGCTCTCCACCATGTATCCCCCGAAATATATACCATGCCGCCGTCGTTACTCATCATCGTACACATCGGCAACGACAATCCCTTTGGCATCTGTGAAATCACTGATGATGGAAAGGCAGTGCTCTCCTCCCATCAGATAGAGGTTGAAGCCTTCACACTCCAGTATCGGCTTGGCGTGACCGAGCTCATCGTCGTTACAATGGGTGAATCTAACCTGAGGAAACCCATCACGCAGAGACGACAATACTGCCGGATCATTTCGGTTACTGGCGTAGCAGTCAGCAATCTGTTGAACCAGTGCGGTATTGATCACTCGGCCTCCTCCACATGCCAGCGCTGGGGAACAGAGCGCCCCATGATGCGCGCCAGCCAAGGGGGCGGATTCTCCTTGAGAGTGGCACTCAGCTCAAGCATCAGTGCAGTAGCACTACCGCCGTCGGGCTTCTTGATGGGGTGGATATCGCGTTTCACCACCTTGGCGGCCGCGGGTCCGCCGATGGAGACGACCATCAGCAGTTGGCAATCGGCAATCAGCTGTGCGCGACCATCGTTCTTGTCATCACCCGCCTCGTCAGCGCCGACGGTGGAGCGCACAGCGATGAGGCGGAACATGTCAGACGAAACTTGATAGATCAGGAAGCGGGCACAGGTGCCAAAATGGCCATCGAGCAGTTCGCCGTTGTTGGAGGCGACGGCAACGCAGATCGAACCCGGCATGTCGCCCTCTTTATAGAATTGCGGCACGGGAATATCGACGCCGCTTTCTGACACCTTCTCCTTGCCCCATAAGCAGTCGAGTGCCTGCTTGAGTGCGGGCAGCGGCACCTGTGACAACAAGCCGTCGCCGACACTCTGCAGCTTGCGCACGGTGATAGCACCGAGTTTTTCTTCGGTGATCGGTACATTAAGATCATGCAACAGCGCTTTCATCAGTTGCGCGGGCTCGGTATCGGGCAGCCTCCGCGCTGCCAGACCGATGCGCAACGCCGCTTCACGCGAGAGCCCTTGCGCGTTCATGGTTTAGGCCTCGAGGGTTACGACACAGTTGTCTATCGGACAGACATCCTCGCACTGCGGTGCATCGAATTCCCCTTCACACTCGGTGCAAACAGCCGGGTCGATCTTGTAAAGCCCTTTTTTCTTCTGAATGGCCCCCGTTGGGCAGACCGGCATGCAGTCACCGCAGGAGGTGCACTCTTCCGCTACAATCGTCATCGCCATTTTCAATCTCCTCTATAAATCGAGCTCTCACATGGACAACCATTTGTTTAGCCCCCTCCCCCTCAGGGGGAGGGTTTGGGAGAGGGGTATTTGATCCCCTCTACCTGTCCTTCCCCCGGAGGGGGAAGGGACTTTCCAACCACCCAAGAGAGTTACTGATAATCTGCCAACACTAATCAGGCGCGATTGGCGCGCACCGTGACCGGCAGCTTTGGTCTTGGAGCAGGCTCGATGAAAAACTTCGAACCGTCCGACAGCACCACCTCCCCGCCCCACTTGTCGTCTGCGTCGAACTGCAGGGAGACGATGGTCTCCTCTAGGTCCTTCTTGGCGACGTAGAAGGAGAGCTTGCCGTCGGCGGTCTGTCGAATCATCACGCTAGGCATGATTGAACCTCCGTCAGGAAGGGAGCCGGCAAGCCGGCTCCCTTAGGGTGGTTAGCGCACCAGGTCGAAGTTGTAGTCGGTGGTGCCCATGCCCATGGTCTCCTCGTCGAGACGCTCCAGCACGGCGTTGACCAGGGTGGTGAGGATGTACATGGCGCCCTCGTAACCCAGGGTGGTCATACGGTGCAGGTGGTGACGATCGAAGATCGGGAAGCCGAGGCGGATCAGCGGAACTTCGAACTCCTTGCCCTTGTAGAGGGTGTCACGCTGGATGAACTTGCCGTAGCTGTTACCGATCAGAAAGTCAGGCTTGTTGGTGAAGCAGAGCGAACGCATGTGCCACAGGTCGGCGCTGACATGCACCTGCGTCTCCTTGCCGTACGGCGACTCCTCCAACATCTTCTTCATCGCCTTGGCCCATTTCTTCGAGCCGTTGTTGCAGAGAATATCGGTCGGTTCGGCACCCATCTCCAGCAGGAACTTGGTCAGACCCTGCAGGAAATCCGGATCGCCATACAGCGCGAACTTCTTGCCGTGCAGCCACGCGTAGCTGTCGGTCATCATGTCGACCAGACGGCCGCGCTCCAGGGTGAGTGAGGCCGGGATCGGCTTGCCGGTGAGCTCCGAGATCTTCATCAGGAATTCGTCGGTCCACTGCAGACCCATCGGAATGTTGAGCTTCGGTACCTCATGCTGCCAGGTGTTCTCCACATACTTCTTGGTCTTTTCCAACTGCGACGGCTGCAGCAGCACGGTGGTGATGGCGTTGGGTGCGTCCTTGATCGCCGCCTGGGTGGTGCCGCCTGCATACATGCGGAACTCGCCATCGGCCGGTGTGTCGAGTACCTCGGTGGGATCGGAGAGCAGTGTCGCATCGACACCCATCTCCTTCATCATGCGCTTGATGACACGGTAGTTGCCCAAGTAGGTTTCGAAGCCCGGCACGAAATTGATCTTGCCGCTCGATCCAGGAGTCTTGCCTTCCATGGCGTTGAGGGTGAAGTAGCGCAGAATGCCCTCTTCCATATTGTCCCAACCGGTGACGTGCGAACCGACGAACGACGGGGTGTGGGCGAACGGCGTGGGGAACTCCTGCGGCACGCGGCCATCCTTCTTGGCGTTGCCGATGAAGGCGTTCAGGTCGTCGCCGATCACTTCGGCCATGCAGGTGGTGGAGACGGCGATCATGTCGGGCTTGTAGAGTGCCTTGGCATTCTCCAGGCCGGCGAACATATTCTTCTGGCCGCCGAACACCGCCGCATCTTCGGTCATCGAGTCGGAGACGCAGGAGACCGGCTCCTTGAAGTGACGGTTAAAATAGGTGCGGAAGTAGGCGACGCACCCTTGCGAGCCGTGCACATAAGGAAGGGTCTTTTCATAGCCGAGGGCACACAACACCGCGCCGAGCGGCTGGCACGCCTTGGCCGGGTCGACGGTGAGCGCCTCGCGCTTGAAGTTGAGCTCCTGATACTCCTGGGTGGTGGTCCACTGGAACACCTCATCGATCTTCTCCTGCGGCACTGCGTTTTCAAACTTTGCCTTCTTGTTGGCAAGCGAGGCCTTGTACTCTTCCTCACGGAACAGCGGATAACATGCTTTCACTTTTTCAGCTGACTGGGGCATGACATTTCTCCTGCCGCGCCACTCATCCGTGGATGCGGCCATAGGTTTGTTTTAACCGCGAAGCACGCAAAGTGACGCAAAGTTAAAATATGTTTTCACTTGGCGTTCCTTCGCGTCCTTTGCGGTAAATGTATTTTTTCTTACTCGTTAACTGCCTTCGCCATAGGTGCGGCTTCACCACCCAGCCACGGCGCCTTCATGCGGCTCCAGGTGGGACTGTTGATGGCCATGTCCATGTCGCGGGCGAAGATAGCGAAGCCGTCATAGCCATGGTACGGGCCGGAGTAGTCCCAGCTGTGCATCTGGCGGAAGGGGATGCCCATCTTCTGGAAGATGTACTTCTCCTTGATGCCGGAGCCGATCAGGTCGGGCTTAATCTTCTTGACGAACTCTTCGAACTCGTAACCGGTAACGTCGTCATAGATC
>DASWUD010000027.1:0-3115 GCA_036401755.1 Gammaproteobacteria bacterium | reverse complement strand
TCACGCCAAACAGCTGCTGGATGGTCTCCGGCGAGCTCTTGTCGCCCACCGCCATGAAGCCGCCGCTGTCGCGCAGCTTGGCCAGGATATCTGCGGCAATGGCGTCGATTTTGGCATAGCCGATCGGTTGCAGTTGCAGATCGATCTTGCCGTCATCGCGCACCTTTTTGATATAACCCTTGCGGATGTCGCCATAGCGTAGCGACTCGAACACGTCTTCGTCGTGGATCACCCCCCAGTGGCGGTGGGCGACGATCGCCTTGTAGCCGATATCGGTGTGTTCGCAGATGAGCAGTTCCACCTGCTCTCCGCGCTGGTAGGGGGGCCACGCGGTATCGATAAAGCGCTCCAGCTTGGCCGAAGCGGCGATACGCTGGGTATCGGGCTCGCGATAGAGATAGACGATGTAGCTGCGGCCCTCTTCCATACGGCCGTTCTGCTCGCCGTAGGGGACCAGCAGGTTCTTCTTCAGCCCCCATTCGAGAAAGGCGCCGTGCCGGGTAAGTGACACCACCCTGAGATAGGCAAACTCGTCGGCCAAAGCGAGGGGTCGCGCAGGGGTGGCGAGCAGGGTGCCGTCGCTGTCCACATAGACGAACAGCTCTAGCCGATCGCCCACCTGGCAAGCGGGCGGTGCCTCGCGTGGCGGCAGCAGGATCTCGCCCATGGCGCCCCCGTCCAGATAGATGCCGTTGTCGCGCACCCGCGCCACGGTAAGGGTATTCATCTTGCCGATCGCCACAGTCACGCAACGTCCCCGAAATCGATTGGATAGCGCTATTGTGGCACGGCGTCAGGGGATTTTAGCGAAACTTCGCCAACCGTCACCCGTGGCTGCAGAGGGGACGGCGCTGGACTGGTAGAATGGGGCACCCAATCCCAGGACACCCGCATGGACTTCATTCTCTACCTCAAGGCGCTCATCCTCGGTATCATCGAGGGGCTGACCGAGTTTCTTCCCATCTCCAGCACTGGCCACCTGATCCTGGTGGGTGACCTGCTCAATTTCACCGGTGAGAAGAGTGATGTCTTCAAGATAGCCATCCAACTGGCGGCGATTCTGGCGGTGTGCTGGGAGTATCGGGCGCGCCTGAGCAGTGTGGCGCTCGGTTTGGTCGACCAGCCGGCGGCACGGCGCTTTGTGCTCAACCTGCTGATCGCCTTCCTGCCCGCGGCGATCCTCGGCGTGCTGTTCATCAAGGTGATCAAGTCCTATCTGTTCGCGCCGCTGCCGGTGGCGACCGCACTCATCGTCGGCGGTCTGCTCATTCTCTGGGCGGAAAAACGCCAGCACACCATCCGTATTCAGGCGGTGGAGGAGATGGGCTGGAAGGATGCCTTGAAGGTCGGGCTGGCGCAGAGCCTGGCGATGATCCCCGGCACCTCGCGTTCCGGCGCCACCATCATCGGTGGCCTCTTCTTTGGCCTGTCGCGCAAGGCGGCCACCGAGTTCTCCTTCTTCCTCGCCATCCCCACCATGTTCGGTGCCACGGTTTACGATGTTTATAAACACCGTGAGCTGTTCGTGGCCGACGACCTCGGTCTGTTTCTGGTGGGCGGTGGTGCTTCGTTCGTCAGTGCCTTCTTTGCCGTGCGCGCCCTGCTGCACTATGTGAGCCGCCACGACTTCACCCTGTTTGCCTGGTATCGCATCGCCTTCGGTGTGGTGGTGTTGCTGACGGCCTGGTCGGGGCTGGTGAACTGGAGCATCTGAACCGAACAACCACCAGTAGTTTAACAGCACACTTAATTATGCCCAGGCCAAACAGGGATATACTTGACGTCGCGCGCTGACGCGAACCCATGTTAAAGACAAAGGGATACGGCCAGGGGCTGGTCACAGATGTACAAAGGAAAGCTCTATCCTGTTCTGCTAGGTTTGGTGATGCTCGTTGCCTCGATCTGGATGCAGCACACCAAACTCGCCACCATCCGGCAATTCATCGATCGTATCGACGCCATCGCCTACGACCTGCGCCTGCGCACATTTCTGGACGACGCGGCGAAAGACCCGCGTATCGTGATTGTCGATATCGATGAACAGAGCCTGCGCAGTGAAGGGCAATGGCCCTGGCCGCGCGATCGCATCGCCAAGCTGGTGGATAATCTGTTCAGCGTTTACGGCGTTTCGGTGGTCGGCTTTGATGTGGTGTTTGCGGAAAAGGAGCGCAACATC
Source organism: Gammaproteobacteria bacterium (assembly GCA_036401755.1). Taxonomy (GTDB): domain Bacteria; phylum Pseudomonadota; class Gammaproteobacteria; order Thiohalomonadales; family Thiohalomonadaceae; genus DASWUD01. Next base: position 939 of record DASWUD010000027.1, on the reverse strand, counting down.
ATCGCCGATGCGATCAAGAAGCTGGAACGGGAGCGCGTAGGTGAAACCACGCTGCAGGATCTGCGAAAGCATATCAACCACTTCGACAACAATCGGATATTGGCCGCTGCCCTGCACGATCGACCGGTGGTGCTGGGGTATATGTTTCATGATCGTGATAACGAACCCCCTGTCGGGCAGCTCCCGCCACCGCTTACCACCTCGGCCGATGAGATCGCCGAGCAGCTGACCATTCAGGAAGAGATCAGCTATACCGCACCGATAGAAATCCTGACCGAAAAGAGCGCAGGAACCGGCTATTTTTCCGTATTGCCCGATGATGACGGCAACATTCGGCGCGCCTCGCTGGTGACCAGATATCAGGGGCGGTTCTATCCGTCGCTGGCGCTGGAGACAACGCGGGTATTTCTTGACGAGCAGGTCGATATCCATGTCTCCCAAGAAGAAAATCTATATGTCGCCGACCGAATCACCCTGGGCAATCTGGTCATCCCCACCGACAAAGAGGCGCGAGTGCTGGTCCCCTACATAGGCAAGGAGAAGTCGTTTAACTATGTATCGGCAGCGGATGTCATTAACGGCAGCGCGGATGCCGAGCTGTTAGCGGGAACCATTGTGCTGGTGGGCACCACGGCGGGCGGCCTGTTCGACCTGCGCTCGACGCCAGTAGGCTCTGTCTATCCGGGGGTTGAGGTACACGCCAATATCATCGCCGGCATTCTCGATGGCCAGTTTCCGGCCGAACCTTCCTGGGCACGAGGTTTCAATTTCGTGCTGATGATGGTGATGGGGGTCGGCCTGACGCTGCTGTTGCCGCGCTTGTCACCCGTGCTGCTGGTGACTATCCCGGTCGCGGTGGGCGCCCTGCTCATCTCGGGAAATTTCTACGCCTGGGCTGGCTACGGTCTGAGCCTGCCGGTAGCCACGGCGTTTTTTCTG
>DASWUD010000026.1:0-4175 GCA_036401755.1 Gammaproteobacteria bacterium | reverse complement strand
CTGCAGGTGCGTATAGTTCGCGGCTTCGCATTTTTGTCTGCGAAGTTTCGTCCCTGACCTTCCTCCCCGTGTAGTCCACAGGCCCTCTGGTTAGCGACGTGATGGTTCCCCTATAAGGCGGAACCGAGCTATCGGAACCTGGTCGGTGCCCAGCCACGGCGGTACCCCCATACCATTGGTTCTTTTTTGTTACCCGCAATTTCACCTGTGGCAGGTGAAAGAGGATCTCATTTTGTCTTTTGAAACACTGCAACTCCATGCTGACCTGATGCGCGCCCTTGAGGCCGCCGGTTTTACCACCGCCACCGAAGTACAGACCGCCGCGATTCCCGAAGCGCTGGTCGGCAAGGACCTGATGGTCTCTGCCCAGACCGGCACCGGCAAGACCGCCGCCTTCACACTGCCCGCCCTGCAGAAACTGCTCACCCCATCAACCGTGCGCGGCCACGGCCCGCGCGTGCTGGTGCTGACCCCGACCCGCGAGCTGGCCACCCAGGTGACCGAAGCGATTGCCCTGCTGGGCCGCTTCACCCGCCTGCGCTCCGGCTCCATCGTCGGCGGCACCCCCTATCCGCCGCAGATCAAGATGCTGGAGCGCCCGCTCGACCTGCTGGTCGCCACCCCGGGCCGTCTCATCGATCACCTGGAGCGCGGCCGTATCGATTTCTCGCGCCTGGAGATGCTGGTGCTGGACGAGGCCGACCGCATGCTCGACATGGGCTTCGTCGATGACGTGGAGCGTATCGCTGCTGCGATGCCCACCAACCGCCAGACGCTGCTCTTCTCCGCCACCCTGGAAGGGGAGATCCTGCGTATCGCCCAGCGCCTGCTCAAAGAGCCGACCCGCATCCAGGTGTCGCACGTCAAGCAGAAGCACGACTCGATCACCCAGCATATCCACGCCGCCGACGACATCCGTCACAAGCATGCCCTGCTCTCCCATCTGATCGCGACACCGGAGATGACCCAGGCGGTGATCTTCACCGCCACCAAGCGTGGTGCCGAGGATCTAATGAACCAGCTGCGCGACCAGGGTCACGCCAGTGCCGCGCTGCACGGTGACATGCCGCAGGGGGCACGCCGCCGCACCGTCGAACAGATGCGCCGTGGCCGCGTGAAACTGCTGGTGGCCACCGATGTGGCCGCGCGCGGCCTCGACATCAAGGGCTTAAGCCACGTCATCAACTTCGACCTGCCGATGGTCGCCGAGGACTACGTGCACCGCATCGGCCGCACCGGCCGCGGCGGCGCCACCGGCACCGCCATCTCGCTGGTCGGTCCGCAGGACTGGGGCAACCTGTCGCGCATCGAGCGTCTCACCGGCCAGCAGCTGGAGCGCACCGTCATCGCAGGGCTCGAACCGGTCAAGCCGGAGCCGCGTCGCGGTGGTGGCGGCCGTCCCCACGGCCACGGCGGCAAGCGCTTCGGTGGTGGCGGCGGCAACCGCAGCAACAGCGGTGGTTTCAAGCCGCGCGCCCACGGCCACAAGGGCAGCGACCGTCCGCACGTTGCCCACAAATCGGGCCACGGCGGCAACCGTGCGCGCTTCGGCACAGACAACGGCTGATAAGATCTCGCCAAGACGCAGAGCGCAAAGGGTTAACATCCCACCTTTGCGTGCTTGGCGCCCTTGGCGAGACTTAGTTTTCGGAAATAAAAAAGGCCCGCCGGGAAACCGGCGGGCCTTTTTCTTTGATGGCGCGGCTAACGGATTAGAGCTTGCCGGCTTCCTCGGCGAGGTAGGCGGCGACTCCTTCCGGGTTGGCCTTCATACCCTTCTTGCCCTTGTTCCAGCCGGCCGGGCAGACTTCGCCGTGCTCTTCGGTGAACTGCAGGGCGTCGACCATGCGCAGCATCTCGTCGATGTTACGGCCGAGCGGCAGGTCGTTGACCACCTGGTGGCGCACGATACCGTTGCGATCGATGAGGAACGAGCCGCGGAAGGCGACGTTGCCATCCGGGGTCTCCACATCATAGGCCTTGCAGATGGCGTGGTTCAGGTCGGCCACCAGCGAGTATTTCACCGGGCCGATGCCGCCCTGATTGATGGGGGTGTTGCGCCAGGCGTTGTGGGTAAAGTGGGAGTCGATGGAGACACCGATCACCTCGACACCCCTCTTCTTGAACTCATCCAGGCGGTGATCGAAGGCGATCAGCTCGGAGGGGCAGACGAAGGTGAAGTCGAGCGGATAGAAGAACAGTACTGCGTACTTGTTCTTGGTCTCGTGCGAGAAATTGAAGTTGTCGACGATGGTGCCATCGCCCTTGACGGCAGCAGCGGTGAAATCAGGGGCCTTGCGGCCAACGAGTACGCCCATGTTTAATCTCCTTGTTAACGATAAAAACCTAGAAACCGAGTCGGACATAGTAAGCCGATTTAAATTTGGAATCAATCTACACCACCGATTATGGGGATATTTAAGCTGGCCACAAGGGGTTCCCTGAGAAAAATGGCTGGCCGGGACACCGTACATCCACCATCCGTTACAATGGCCACCACTTTTCCCTGAGGATCCCGTGATGAGAATCGGTACCCCCCTGAGCCCCTCGGCCACCCGTGTGATGCTGCTGGGCAGCGGCGAGCTGGGTAAGGAGGTGATCATCGCCCTGCAGCGGCTCGGGGTGGAGGTGATCGCCGTGGACCGCTACGCCAACGCACCGGGCCAGCAGGTGGCTCACCGCGGCCACGTCATCAACATGGCCGATGCCCGCCAGCTGCGTGCGATTGTCGAGCTGGAGCGCCCCCACCTCATCGTCCCGGAGATCGAGGCCATACACACTGACGAGCTGGCGCGCATCGAGGTCGATGGTTTGGCCGTCGTCATCCCCACCGCACGCGCCGCCCAGCTCACCATGAACCGCGAGGGGATCCGCCGCCTCGCTGCCGAGGAGCTGAAACTCCCCACCTCGCGCTACGCCTTCGCCGACTCGCTAGCCGAACTGCGCAAAGCCATCGACAGCGGCATCGGCTATCCCTGTATCGTCAAACCGGTGATGAGCTCCTCGGGCAAGGGGCAGTCGACCATCAACGGTCCCGAGGACGTGGAAACAGCGTGGAACTACGCCAAGAGCGGCAGCCGCGTCGACTACGGCCGCGTCATCGTCGAGGAGATGATCCACTTCGACTACGAGATCACCCAGCTCACCGTGCGCGCCCTCGATGAGCAGGGCAACACTGCCACCCACTTCTGCGACCCCATCGGCCATCGCCAGGTGAAGGGCGATTATGTGGAGAGCTGGCAACCGCAGCCGATGAGCGAGCGGGCACTGGCCAAATCACGCGAGATCGCCCACGCCGTCACCGCCAACCTGGGCGGGCGCGGTATCTTCGGCGTGGAGCTGTTCGTGAAGGGGGATGAGGTGTGGTTCAGCGAGGTGAGCCCGCGCCCTCACGATACCGGCCTGGTAACGTTAACCACCCAGTGGCAGAACGAATTCGAGCTGCACGCCCGCGCCATCCTCGGCCTGCCGGTTTCGACGAAACTGCGCAACGGCGGCGCCAGCGCGGTGATCTACGGCCAAATGGAAGAACAGGGGATCGCCTTCGAGGATGTGGACAAGGCGCTGCGCGTGCCCGATACCGAGTTGCGCCTGTTCGGCAAACCGGAATCGTTTGCACGACGCCGCATGGGAGTAGCGCTGGCCTATGGCGATGATGTGACTGACGCGCGCGAGCGCGCCAAAGAAGCCGCAAGCCTGGTCAAACCAGTGAAGGGTTGAGCGCTATTCGCTGGTCACCTCTTCCGGCGGCCAGGGAAACCCTTCCGGCTTGGGCGCCTTGACCGGGCGCTGGCCGACGCAGCGCACCACACACTCACCGATATCCTTCTTGATGATCGCCTTGCGGAAGGCGCTCTCTACCGCCATCCAGCGGTCGGCGCTCGCTTCGCTCACGCCCTCGGCGAGGATCGCCTGGCGCAGCAGGTGCTCGCGGTAGTCGGCCGCCTCGTCGGTGATGAACATGTGCATGTGGGCGATGGCCGGGGTTTCCCCCTCATAACGGTTCTCACCGCCAAAGCAGGCGGTCATGAAATCGGTCTGCCTCTTCACCAGCGACTCGCGGCTCTTGCCCCAGAAGAAACGCCCCAGCCACTCGTCCTCGAAGATGGTGGTGTAGAAACGGCGATGGACCCGCTCGATCACCTCGCGCCCGCCGATAGCCTGCAACAACCCGG
>DASWUD010000025.1:0-14419 GCA_036401755.1 Gammaproteobacteria bacterium | reverse complement strand
ACCACCAGGAAGGTCATCAGATCATAATTCAGTTCCACGCTGCGGCCGACCAGAAAGATGGCGATGAGAGAGAGCATATGGACCGCGATGGAGAACCCCATCTGCACGCCGAGGGTACGCCAATCCGTCAACACCTGCGCCAGACGGGTGGAGATGGTGTGGAACATGCGCGTCGGCGTCCAGCGTGTCAGCAGCGGCCAGTAACGCAGCAGCCACAACACCGCGAAGCCGGCGATCCCCGCGATTACCAGCAGGTTGATGACGAGGAAGACGCCGCGTGGCAACAGGTCGGGACTCCAGGTGTTGGCGGCGAGATTGAGGAGCAGCAAGCCAACCAGCCCCAGCACCCGGTCGATGAAGACCCCATAGAAGGCATCGCGTTTGCGAAAGCCGTTGCGCGCCACGTCGAGTACACGGATCGCATCACCACCGATGCTGGTGGGCAGCCCCTGATTGAAGAAGCTCCCTTTGAAGTAGCTGCGCAGATAGAAGCCGAACCCCTGGCCGAAGCCGAGCGGCTGCATCACCAGATACCAGCGGTAGGAGGCAAGCAGGGTGCTGAGCAGCTGGAAGATAATGCCGAGCATCAGCAGGCGCGGCACGATGTTGTTCAGCACCTTCATCACCGCGTCCAGCTCGATGGCGCGGAAGATCATCACAAAGATGAAGGCGGTGACGCCCAAGCGCAGCAGCAGGCCGCCGAGCGATTTAATCATCGGCACCGGCTCGCCCTGCTCCACCGCCATACCGCTCAACTCCGCAGGGCGGCGCCGGTAGAGACGCCACAGGCGCGGCGCGGCGATGAGCAGCGTGACCATCCCGATGGCGATCTCCAGTGGCCGTGCCGTGGTGTAACCGCTGTCGTGGGTGAAGACGAGCAGCAGCGTGGTAACCACCAGCGGCGCGGCGAACAGGCGCTGCGCCTCCAGCGTCTCGCCCCACGGCAGACGCGCCGCGATGAGGGAGCAGAGCACCGCCGCGCTGTAACCAATGAGTGCACCGCCCAGCACATCCATTGGCCAGTGAATACCCACCGCAATGCGTGACAACCCCACCAGCCCCCCAAAGGCGAGCAGTGCGAGGCGATAACGGTTGGACAGCGCCGGCTGCATGCAGAGTACGCCGGCGAGGGCGAAGTAGGCGGTGGTGTGGCCGGAGGGAAAGGAGACCGCGATATAGGGCCGGCCGATCAGCGTGAAGCTCTCCGGCGGCAGCACATAAGGTGGGCGCATCACCAGCAGCCACTCCTTGAGCCCATGGGCAATGAGGCCCGCCACCAGAGCCGTGATAATCAGTACCCAGAGCAGACGCGGATGGCGCTCCACGAACAGCAGCCCCAGGGAAAAGATCACCAGCGAATCGCCCCAGGTAGTGATGAGCGGCCAGATCACCTGGCCGAATTGGGCAGCCCAGTGGTTGATGGCAAGGAACAGCGCCTGGTTGTTGTCGGTACCCCACACCAGGCCGAGCAGTAACGCTGCCAGCAGCGGAATGCCCCAGCCCCAAGGCCCCCGCCATAAGTTGTTGTCACTCGTCGGCATCATCCGCGATAACCACTGCACTCATAAAAACTGAACCGGTGTACGATGTTGCCGCCCACCACCTTGCTTTGTGTATCGAGCAGTTCACAGCGCGTGAAACGCGCCAGGCCACTCACCTCCGAGCGACCTTCATAATTGTCCGGCACTATCAACACGCCGCCCTCCCCTGCCGCCGGCGAACCGTACCAGAGGTCAAACTGGTCGTAGCGGTCATCGGCCACCACAATTCGCGTCGGCCGGGCATACCAGGCGATGCGGCTGCCCAGTGACCAGTTGCCGACCACGATCGGCACACCACCGTGTGACGCGGCCAGTTGTTGTGCATGCAGTGCTGCTTCGCGCCACCCCAGCAGGTCACCGAGCGGATGGCGATAGTCATCGAACGGCAGCCACGGCTTGAACAGCAGCGAGTGCAACAGCGCGATCATCACCAGCGCATAGCCGGCAGAAAGCCAGCTCGCCACGCGCACCCAGCGTAACGCCCCATGCTGGACCAGCAGCACTGAAACAAGCGGCAGCAACCCCGTCCAGCCCAGCAGCGTCCAGTGGGGCAGCGTATCTTCCAGCCCGGCACCCCAGCCCATCAGCAGCAACAGCGGCAATGCCATCGCCAGGGAAAATCTCACCCCCGCATGATGGCGTTCGCGCCAGCCGCGCACCAGCGTCCATACCCCAAAGATCATCACCGGCCCGTAGGTGAAGAGCTGGATCAACTGCGAGCGTGCGAAGCGCAACAGCGACCAGTGGCGATCCGGTGCCCCATGCCCCAGTTGATAGCGGAATGACAGCCAGTCGTGGTGCAGATTCCAGTAGAGCACCGGCATGATCAGCAACGTGGCGAGCACCATCGCCAGCCACGGGCCCGGCGTACGCAGCACACGCCAGCGCCGCTCCCACACCAGCAGCACCAGCGTGGTGATGACCAGCGTCACCGCCGTATATTTCGACAGTCCAGCCAGACCAAAACCGGCACCGACACCCAGCCAGTGGAGCAGCCGCCCTTCCTGCAGGGCGCGATAGAGCATCAGCGCCGCGAACAGGGCGAACAGCAGTAGCGGTAGCTCCGGCACCAGTGCCAGGGTGACCAGTTGAAAGATGAGCGCCGAGTTGAGCAGTGCCACCGCAACTGCCGCGCTCCATGGCGAGCTCACGGGAAACAGCGCACGGGTCAAGCGAAACAGCAGTGCGCTGCTGGCGACTCCCAACACCACGGCCCATAGACGCAGGGCAAATTCGCTCTGGAAAAATGGCACCACCAGAGTCTGCAACCACCCCACCATCGGCGGGTGATCGAAATAGCTCCAGTCAGGTTTGAGACCGTAGAGTGCATAGTGGGCCTCGTCGACGCTCAGATCGAAACGACCCATCACCAGCAGATGTAACAGCGCGGTGAACAGCACGATACCGATCGCAAGGTGCGACGGCTGCAGTGTGGCGATGCGCTCCCGAAGAGATGCCAATGTCAGCGTGCCCAGCGGTTGGCCTGCAACAGCTCGTAACTGAGCTGGTCCATCGCCAGCAGGCGCTGTTCCATGCGATCAAACACGGCGCTCTCCACGCCCGGATGAAACGCATTGGCCTCCAGACGATTTTGCAGACTGTGTTTGAGGTAGCCGTCGGGCGTGATCAGCGCGATGGCGGCACCGCCCATGGTGGTAAAGGCATAACCACCACCGCGTTTATGCAGCAGTGACTCACCGAGTGCTGCATACTCATCGTTGAAGCCCAGCAGGTCCATGAAGGTGGGTAGCACGTCGAGCTGTGAACCGATGACCGTATTCTCCCCGGCGGCAATCAACCCCGGCGCATAGATCAGCAGCGGCGTATGGAACGGCGCGGGGAACTCGCCCTCCTGGAAGTGGTTGGCATGATCGGCGGTGAAGATGAAGATGGTCTTGGCGAACCAGGGAGAGTGGCGCGCCTCGGCCATGACCTGGCCGAGGCTCCAGTCGGCATAGTACAGCGTGTTGAGATAACCGTTCTCGCCGTTGGCGTCGTGGGGGCGGATGTTGAAACGTGGCCCCATATCGGCATAGGGCTCGTGGGTGGTGCCGGTGAAGGCGTAGGCGATGAACGGCTTGGTCATGCCGTCGAGCTTGTCCTTGAGGAACATGAGCGTCTCATAGTCCCAACCGAATATCGCTGCCTTGGGATCGGCGTAGTCGAGGCGTTGGGGAAAATCCTGCATGCCGTAGAACGACTTGAAGCCGGTGGCCGAGGCAATGCCGCCCACCTTGAAGGAGTCGCGGTCTGAGCTCTGCACGAAGATGGAATCGTAACCATGGCGCGCGGCGATGGCGCCGATGCGCGAAATGTTGGAGACACCAATACCGGCATCGATACGCGGCAGTCCCTTCAGTGCCGGAATGCCGGTGAGGGTCGCCTGGATCCCTTCGATGCTGCGCTGGCCCGCCGCGTAGAAATTGGTAAAGCGCAACCCATCGGCGGCCAGGGTATCGAACTGCGGCGTGGCACCATAAGCGCGCTGGCCGAAGCTGTCCACATACTGGAAATTCCAGCTCTCCAGCAAGACGAAGACGATGTTGTAGCCGGTCGGTTTGCGATCGTGAAAGTTACTCACCATCGGGAAACGCGCGTCGTTGATCGGCCGCTGTTCGGCCAGTTCGGCAACCGCCTTCTCTTCGGTAACGAAGTGGTGATTGGCCTGATCGACATTGAGCGCGAATACCATGGTGGTGAAGGCGCCGTTGAGGCTGAGATGGCCATACGCGGAGTCACCTGTGCCGTAGGCATCGATGATCTCGATCACCTTGCCGGTAACGCCGCCACGGCCAGCGATGGCGATGGCCAGGAAGAGCGCGATGAATTTGAGCGGTGCCCGTCGCGCAGGCTTGAGCGGTATGGCAAGGATCTTCCACCACAACCAGCCCAGGGCGACAGCAGACAAAACAAACAGCAGCAGCGCACCCAGATACGCCTTGAGTGCCATATCGACAATGAACATCTTGTCGTTCGACATCAGCAGCAGTTCATAAGAGAGGTGGCGGCGCACGTGTTCAAAGTAGAGCACGTCGGAGACGAGCAGCAGCACCAGTGCGACGGTGATGAACCAGACCAGCCACGCCAGCGGATCGAACCAGCCGCGTCGGTCGAGCCAGCGCAGTGGCAGGACCATCAGCAGCACAGGCAACGCCAGCAGGCGGGCGAGCACCGCCCCGTCGAAGCGCAGGCCGTTGGCGAAGGCGGCGAGGAGCTGACCAAGGCCGAGGTGGGCGAACTGGTCAGGGTAGCGCGCCAACAGCAGGGCACGGCAGGCGCTGAACAGCAGCGTGGCAATGAGCAGGAAGAGCAGACTCTTCTGCAGGCGGCTCATTGCTGCCGGCAGCGGCAGACGGGGAAGGGAGAGGGCCACGGGCGATCAGGTCTTGGGCAGGGTGACGCCGGTCTGTCCCTGATACTTGCCGCCACGATCAGCGTAAGAGGTATCGCACACCTCGTCCGACTCCAGGAACAGCATCTGCGCCACCCCCTCGTTGGCGTAGATCTTCGCCGGCAACGGCGTGGTGTTGGAGAATTCCAGGGTGACATGCCCCTCCCACTCCGGCTCCAGCGGTGTGACATTAACGATGATGCCGCAGCGCGCATAGGTCGACTTGCCGAGGCAGATGGTCAGCACGCTGCGCGGGATGCGGAAATACTCCACGGTGCGCGCCAGAGCGAAGGAGTTGGGCGGGATGATGCAGACGTCGGACTTCACATCGACGAAGCTGCCCGAGTCGAAATTCTTGGGATCGACGATGGAGGAGTTGATGTTGGTGAAGATCTTGAATTCGTCCGCGCAGCGCACATCGTAACCGTAGCTGGAGGTGCCGTAGGAGACGATGCGGCTTCCCTTGGTCTCGCGCACCTGGCCTGGCTCGAACGGCTCGATCATCCCCTGCTGCTCGGCCATGCGCCGAATCCATTTGTCGGACTTGATGCTCATCAACTCAACCTTTTGTGAAAAAGAGGGGTACAGCGGATTTTTTAAGTACCATAAAAAAATCGGCGGGCCCTTGCGGACCCGCCGACATTATATCGGGAGTTGTGCCCTTCCCGACAGTATCAGGTGCTCTGGATGGTGATCTTCGGGAAGCGCGCGCTGTAATCCTTGGCCTTGAGCGACAGCTTGGCCGCCACGCGGCGGGCGATCTCGCGGTAGATCTGCGAAATGCGGCTGTCGGGCTCGGCGATCACGGTCGGCTTACCGTTGTCGGCCTCTTCACGAATGCGGATGTCGAGCGGCAGCGCGCCGAGGAACGGCACGTTGTACTGTTCGGCCATGCTCTGGCCACCGCCGCTGCCGAAGATGTGCTCTTCGTGACCGCACTTGGAGCAGATGTGGATCGACATGTTCTCCACCACGCCCAGCACCGGCACCTCCACCTTTTCGAACATCTTGTAGGCCTTGCGCGCATCGAGCAGGGCGATGTCCTGCGGGGTGGTGACGATCACGGCGCCGGAGACCGGCACCTTCTGCGCCAGGGTCAGCTGGGTGTCACCGGTGCCGGGCGGCAGGTCGATGACCAAATAATCCACCTCGCGCCAGTTGGTTTCGTTGAGCAGCTGCTCCAGCGCCTGGGTGACCATGGGGCCGCGCCAGATCATGGGGGTATCTTCGTCGATCAGGTAGCCGATCGACATGGACTGCAGGCCGTGGCTCATCACCGGCTCCAGGCTGTGGCCGTCCGGCGAGTCGGGGCGCTTGCCCGAAACGCCGAGCATGCGCGGCTGGCTGGGGCCGTAGATGTCGGCGTCGAGGATGCCGACGGTGGCCCCCTCGGCGGCCAGCGCCAGGGCCAGGTTGACCGAGGTGGTGGACTTGCCGACGCCGCCCTTGCCCGAGGCGACGGCGATGATGTTCTTCACGCCCTTGATGTGCTTGACCCCCTTCTGGGCCGAGTGGGCGACGATATTGGTATTGATGACGATCTCGACGCTGGCCACGCCGGCCACGGCGGCCACCTTCTCCTTGAGCTTGGCGGTGAGGTCAGTGAGGTAACCGCCGGCGGGGAAGCCGAGGCTCACATCCACCTTCACCTTGTCCCCATCGATAGCAATGTTCTTGATGGAACCAGCGGAGACCAGATCCTTCTCCAGATAGGGGTCGATATAGGCCTTGATGGCAGATTCGACCTGGGGCTGAGTGACATTGGACATGCTGAAACTCCTGATCTGTGAGCCGGACAAAGCCCGGCGGGCCAATAGCTGAGTAAATAATTCGGTTATTATGTCAGAAGCAAAAGCCCCTGACAAACAATCCCTTTAGGATACCAGAGCCGGGGGCGGTGGAGCGGATCTCCATGGCGCCGCTGGCGGGGATAGCCCATAGTTGGTACTGTATTGGCCCCTTTTCAAGGCAACTGATAAACAGAAGAATCCGCATGTCCGAAGCCCGCCGCAAGATCCTCGTTACCAGCGCCCTCCCCTATGCCAACGGCCCGATCCACCTGGGCCATATGGTGGAGTACATCCAGACCGACGTCTGGGTGCGCTTTCAGAAGATGCGCGGCCACGAGTGTCTCTACGTCTGCGCCGACGACGCCCACGGCACCCCGATCATGCTGCGCGCCCAGAGCGAAGGGATCGAGCCGGAGCAGCTGGTGGAGCGCATCGGCCGGGAACATCGCGCCGACTTCGCCGATTTTCGCATCGGTTTCGACAACTATCATACCACCCACTCCGAGGAGAACCGCGAGCTGGCGGGGCTCATCTACCGCCGCCTGCGCGACGGCGGCCACATCGCCTCACGCACCATCACCCAGGCCTACGACCCGGTGAAGGAGATGTTCCTGCCTGACCGCTTCATCAAGGGCACCTGCCCCAGGTGCGGCGCCGAGGATCAATACGGCGACTCCTGTGAGAAGTGCGGCGCCACCTACAGCCCTACCGATCTGAAGAATCCGGTCTCGGCCATCTCCGGCGCCACCCCCGTCACCCGCGAGTCGGTCCACTACTTCTTCAAGCTGGGCGACTTCGAGGGGATGCTGCAATACTGGATCAAGGGCGGCCACCTACAGTAGGGGATCGCCCATAAATTGAAGGAGTGGTTCGAGGCGGGGCTGCAGGATTGGGACATCTCGCGCGACGCCCCCTACTTCGGCTTCGAGATCCCCGATGCCCCGGGCAAGTTCTTCTACGTCTGGCTCGACGCCCCCATCGGCTATATGGCCAGCTTCAAGAACCTGTGCGACCGCACGCCGACCCTGCAGTTCGACGAGTTCTGGAGCAAGGAGAGCAAGGCGGAGCTCTACCACTTCATCGGCAAGGATATCGCCTACTTCCATACCCTGTTCTGGCCGGCGATGCTGACCGGGGCTGGCTTTCGCACCCCCAATGCCGTCTTCTGCCACGGCTTCCTCACCGTCAACGGTCACAAGATGTCCAAGTCGCGTGGCACCTTCATCATGGCGCGCAGCTATCTGGACCATCTCGATCCCGAGTACCTGCGCTACTACTTCGCCGCCAAGCTCGGCAGCGGCATCGACGACATCGACTTGAACCTCGAAGACTTCACCCAGCGCGTCAACTCTGACCTGGTGGGTAAGTACGTAAACATCGCTGCACGCACTGCCAGCTTCATTATTAAACGCTTCGATGGGAAACTGTCGAACTCTCTAGTCGACACCTGGATGCCGAAAAATATCGAAACCAGGGTAGACAGCATTATCGCATCTGGAGCAACCGACGATGCGACGATGGCAACGGCAACAAAGTTGCCCGGAGAATTAGCATTGGCGGATCTGCTTTCGGAAACTCAAGGCGCCGCAGCTGAGATTAGCGATTACTACGAGAATCGTGAATTCGGCAAAGCCGTCCGCCGCATAATGGAACTGGCCGATAACTGCAATGCATACGTCGACAGGCTTGCACCATGGGCGCTTGCAAAAGACTTTGAAACAAACAAAGAACGTATCCATGAAGGCTGCTCCATTGCTTTGAATGCGTTCCGGCTGCTCACCATCTATCTCAAACCCATACTGCCTGCTGTGGCAAAGCAGGTGGAGTCTTTCCTGAATGTAGGAGAACTGACTTGGGCCGACGCCGGTGCGACGCTTCCCAACGGCCATACTATCAACGCCTACAACCACCTGATGACCCGCATCGACTCCAAGCAGATCGAGGCCCTCATCGCGGCCAGCAGCCAGAGCATGACACCTGCGCCCGACAGCCACTCCCAGGCACGCCATGCCGAACATCAACAGCACGAGACCAAAACCATGATGGATCCCATCGCGCCCACCATCAGCTACGACGAGTTCGCCAAGGTCGACCTGCGCATCGCGCGCATCGCCAAGGCGGAACTGGTGGAGGGGGCCGACAAGCTGCTGCGTCTCACCCTCGACCTGGGCGGCGAAACCCGCAACGTCTTCGCCGGCATCCGCTCCGCCTACGATCCGAAATCACTGGAGGGGCGCCTCACGGTGATGGTCGCCAACCTGGCGCCGCGCAAGATGAAGTTTGGTCTCTCGGAGGGGATGGTGCTCGCCGCCGGCCCCGGCGGCAGCGACCTCTTCATCCTGTCGCCCGATAGCGGCGCACAGCCCGGTATGAAGGTTAAATAACAACCGACGAGGGGTAAGGAACAAGGTTCAAGGAGCAGCCATTCTGGCTTCACCGAATATTCTGATATCCTTAATCTTTGAGCCTTATCCCTTGAGCCTGCCTTTTCGCGGATGACTCCATGACCGAATATGCGCTGATTCTGGTAAGCACCATCCTGGTCAACAACTTCGTGCTGGCGAAGTTTCTCGGCCTCTGTCCGTTCATGGGCGTGTCGCGCAAGCTGGAGACGGCCATCGGCATGGGGATGGCGACCACCTTCGTGCTCACCCTCTCCTCCATCTCCTCCTATCTGCTCAACGAATTCTTGCTGATACCGCTCGGCCTGGAATACCTGCGCACCATCGGCTTCATCCTGCTGATCGCGGTGGTGGTGCAGTTCACCGAAATGGTGGTGCACAAGACCAGTCCCGTGCTCTACCAGCTGCTCGGCATCTTCCTGCCGCTCATCACCACCAACTGCGCGGTGCTCGGCGTAGCCCTGCTCAACGTGCAGGCACAGCACAGCTTTTTGCAATCGGCGGTCTACGGCTTTGGCGCCGCGCTCGGTTTCTCGCTGATCCTGGTGCTGTTCGCGGCGATGCGCGAACGCATCGCCGTCGCCGACGTGCCCGCGCCGTTTCGCGGCGCCGCCATCGCCATGATCACCGCCGGCCTGATGTCGCTCGCCTTCATGGGCTTTGCCGGACTGGTAAGGGGTTAACCGATGCTCGCCGCGATCCTCGCCCTCACCGTGGTGGCACTGCTGTTCGGCATGCTGCTCGGCTACGCCAGTATCCGCTTCAAGGTCGACAGCGACCCCATCGTCGACAAGATCGACGCCATCCTGCCGCAGACCCAGTGCGGCCAGTGCGGCTTTGCCGGCTGCCGCCCCTATGCCGAGGCGATCGCCGCCGGCCAGGCCGATATCAACCGCTGCCCGCCCGGCGGCGAGGCAGTGATCCACGCCCTCTCCGATCTACTGGGTGTCGATGCCAAACCGCTGGAGGGGGAGAGCAAACCCAAACAGGTGGCGTTCATCCTCGAGGATATCTGCATCGGCTGCACCCTCTGTTTCCAGGCCTGCCCGGTCGATGCCATTCTTGGCGCCGCCAAGCAGATGCACACCATCCTCGAACAGGAGTGCACCGGCTGCGAGCTGTGCGTGGAACCCTGCCCGGTCGATTGCATCATCATGGTGCCGGTGAAACAGGAACTGAATACCTGGAAATGGCCCTACCCGCCGCAGGTCGAGACACTCTCGTGATCGATCGTGCAACCCGGGCGAACAGCGTGAACAAGGTCGTGAACCGATGAATTTCATGCGCAACTACACCGATATCATTGTTCTGATTGTCAGTGCACTGCTGCTGTTCCTATACCACCTCTATCTGCGCAATCGCCTGCAACGCAATCCCCACTACACCGTGCAGGCGGTCAACCGCTACGCCCGCACCCAATGGGTCCATGCCATCATGGCCGACGAGAGTCGTCTCATCCTCGGCGTGCAGACCCTGCGCAACTCGACCATGGCTGCCACCTTCATGGCCTCCACCGCGGTGCTGCTCATCATCGGCACCCTCAACCTGAGCGGTGATGCCAGCAAACTGCTCGACACCTGGCAGGTGCTCAATATCGGTGGCTCCAAGCACCCTGGGCTCTGGATGGTGAAGCTGCTGTTCCTGGTCAGTAACTTCTTCGTCGCCTTCTTCTCCTTCTCCATGTCGGTGCGCCTCTACAACCATGTGGGTTTCAAGATCGCTGTCCCCGTCGCCGTGCGCACCGCGGAGCTACAGCCCGACAGTGTGGCCTTCCACCTCAACCGCGCCGGTTACTACTACAGCATCGGCATGCGCGCCTACTATTTTGCAGTGCCGCTGGTCTTCTGGTTGTTCAGCCCGCTCCTCATGCTGATCGCCACACTGATCCTGATCGCTGTGATGTATCACATCGATCGCAGCCCCAAATTAGCCTCCCTCTCGTCGCTCGCGACACCGGAGTAGCAGACGGGCGATATGGAACGATTAACTCTGCCGACAACATACCCTCGATGAGCACACTGCCAAAAAGCGCCGCGATGACACGACTGTGGAAATTCCACGGCGGACTCCATCTGCCCGACCACAAGGCCTTGTCGAACAACCAGCCGATCACCCCGGCGCAGTTGCCACAGCGTCTGGTGCTGCCGCTGCAGCAGCATATCGGTGCCCCGGCCAAGCCCCTGGTGGAGCTCGGTGAGCAGGTGTTGAAGGGGCAGATGATCGCCCAGCCCGACGGCTTCGTCAGCGTGCCGCTGCACGCCCCCACCTCGGGCAAGGTCGTGGCCATCGAGGAGCATCCGGTGCCGCATCCCTCGGGCATGGCCGCCCCCTGCATCGTCATCGAACCCGATGGCAAGGAAGAGTGGATCGAGCGCAAGCCGATCAGCGACTACACCACGCGCGATCCGAGTGAGCTGCGCAACCTCATCCGCGATGCAGGCATCGTCGGTCTCGGTGGCGCCGGCTTCCCCTCCTTCATCAAGCTCAACCCTGGCGCACGCACCGCCATCGACACGCTGCTCCTCAACGGTGCCGAATGCGAGCCCTACATCAGCTGCGACGATCGGCTGATGCGCGAACGCCCCGAGGAGATCGTCGCTGGCGCGCGCATCATGCGCCATGCACTCCATGCACGGCGTGTGCTGATCGGCATCGAGGACAACAAACCCGAAGCTTACGCAGCCATCACCACGCTGCTGAAGAAGCTCGGCAGCAGCGAGATCGAGGCGGTGCAGATCCCCACCCTCTACCCCACCGGCGGTGAGAAGCAGCTGATCAAAGTGCTTACCGGCAAAGAGGTCCCCACCGGCGGGCTGCCCATCGATGTGGGGGTGGTCTGCCACAACGTGGCGACCGCTGCGGCCATCCATCGTGCCGTGGAGCGCGGCGAGCCGCTCATCTCGCGCATCGTCACCATCACTGGCCACGGCGTCGTCACCCCGCGCAATCTGGAAGTGCTGTTCGGCACACCGGTAGGCGAGCTACTCACACAGTGCGGCGGCACCACGCCACAGTTGCGAAGGCTGGTGCTGGGCGGGCCGCTGATGGGTATTCCGTTGCAGAGCAGTGAGCTGCCGATCATCAAGACCGGCAACTGCATCCTGGCGGTAACGGCCGAGGACCTGGGTCAGCACGGTCCCGAACGCAATTGCATCCGCTGCGGCGAATGCGCGCGCGCCTGCCCTGCCAGCCTGCTGCCACAGCAGCTCTACTGGTACGCGCGCGCCAAGGATTTCGACAAGGCACAGGACTACAACCTGTTCGACTGCATCGAGTGCGGTTGCTGCGCCTACGTCTGCCCCTCCAATCTGCCGCTGGTCCACTACTACCGCTTCGCCAAGACCACCATCTGGGCGCAGGAGCGCGACCGCAAGGCGGCGGATCAGGCACGCGAGCGCCACGATTTTCGCGAGTTCCGCCAGGAGCGTGAAAAGGCCGAGCGTGCCGAGAAGCTGGCGAAAAAGAAGGCGGCACTGGAAAGCAGTGAGGGCGGGGCCGGCAGCGAAGAGGCGAAGAAGGCCGCCATCAAGGCGGCGATGGACCGCGCCAAGGCACGGCGTGAAGGAACCGAAGCCAGCGCCAGTGAAAACGCCGCCACCGAACCACCCAAGGAGTCGTGATGAACGGCGTATCGATAAGCTCACCCCATATCCATAGTGACAACAGCGTCAGCCGCGTCATGCTGCTGGTGGCGCTGGCACTGCTGCCCGCCTACGCCGCCCACCTCTGGCTGTTCGGCTGGGGCATCCTGATCAACGCCGTGCTGCTCATCGCCGCCGCCTTCGCCACCGAGGCGCTGATGGTAAAGCTGCGCGGTCGTGATGTCGTGGCCACCCTGAAAGATGGCAGCGCCCTACTCACGGCACTGCTGCTCGCCGTCGCCATGCCGCCGCTCGCCCCGTGGTGGCTCGGCGTGGTCGGCATCGCCTTCGCGATGATCTTCGCCAAGCACCTGTTTGGCGGCCTCGGCCAGAACAGTTTCAACCCGGCGATGGTCGCCTACGTGGTGTTGCTCATCTCCTTCCCGGTACAGATGACCAGCTGGCTCGCACCCGTCGCCATGCAGGAGTCGCCGCTCAGCCTCGCCCAGCACCTCGACTACACCTTCACCGGCCACCTGCCCACGGGCACCCTCGATGGCTACACCCACGCCACCACGCTCGATCAGATGAAAACCGAAATCAAACGCGGCCATGCAGTGAGCGCAACCCTCACCGCGCCGATCTTCGGCGCCGTGGGCGGCAAGGGGTGGGAGATCATCAACGGTCTGCTGCTGCTCGGCGGGCTATGGCTGCTGTGGAAACGCATCATCAGCTGGCATGTGCCGGTGGCAATGCTCACCACCCTGTTCCTGCTGGCGGGCCTATTCCACCTCATCAGCCCCGCTCACTACCCCGGCCCGCTGTTCCACATCTTCAGCGGCGGTGCGCTGCTCGGTGCCTTCTTCATCGCTACCGATCCGGTCACCTGCGCCACCAGCAATCGTGGCCGCCTGCTGTTCGGCATCGGCGTCGGTCTGTTCACCTACATCATCCGCACCTGGGGAGGCTATCCCGACGGCGTTGCCTTCTCGATACTGCTGATGAACATGGCCGCACCGGCGATCGACTACTTCACCCAACCGCGCGTCTTCGGCCACAAGAGCTGATCCATGTTCAAGAAACTGCTCATCTCCGGATTCCTGCTGGCGCTGTTCGCCGCCGTCGGCACCGCCGCCGTATCGTTTGTCCATGACAATGCCCTGCCGCGCATCGCCGCAGTAGAAAAGAGCAACCTGCTCGGCCTGCTCCATCAGTTCATACCGCCCGCCTCACACGACAACGACCTGTTCAACGACACCCTCACGGTGCGTGACCGCGAACTGCTCGGCAGCAACGCTCCCGCTACCGTCTACCGCGCGCGCAAAAATGGCATGCCGGTGGCGCTGGTCCTCACAGCCATCGCGCCTGACGGCTACAGCGGCGATATCAAGCTCTTGATCGGCATCCACTACGACGGCACCCTCGCCGGGGTGCGCGTACTCAGCCACAAGGAGACGCCGGGCCTCGGTGACCGCATCGACATCGATCGCTCCTCGTGGATCAACGGCTTCACCGGCAAATCCCTGCAAAATCCGCCGGAAGAACAGTGGCAGGTGAAAAAGGATGGCGGACAGTTCGATCAGTTCACCGGCGCCACCATCACGCCGCGCGCGGTGGTGAAGGCGGTGGCCAACACCCTGCGCTACTATCAGATGCATCGCGACGCGTTATTCGCCCCCGCAGCGGAGAAATCCCATGAGTGATACCGGCTACC
>DASWUD010000024.1:0-11912 GCA_036401755.1 Gammaproteobacteria bacterium | reverse complement strand
GTGGTTTGTCATCATCAAGCATCCCTGTTTAGTTATCGACTATCGAAAGCCATGGTAAATGACTGTGGGCACATAATACCCGGGTAAAATAAAGAGGTCAATAATGTCCGGGTAAAATAACCCTGTTCGCTTGCTTTTTTTGCGGTGATAAGACGATGTCTTAGGCGGGGAGGTATTGGTAAAGGTTTATGGTAACGCAGATGCGCGGAGGCGGGGGAGAGGGTGTTGAGGCTACTCCTACAAAACACGGGTAGGGAATTCAGTAGAGAGAAGTGCGAGGGTTTAGGGGGCTCGCCCCTGCGTCGATGATCTGGAAGACCTCGCGCCGGTGGAGTAACGACTGTTTGATACTAAATGATGGTGCCGAGGGTCGGACTCGAACCGACACGATATCGCTACCGGCGGATTTTGAATCCGCTGCGTCTACCAATTTCGCCACCCCGGCAAAGGGAAGCGCGCATTATAGGGAATACAGCATCACTAAACTAGGGGTGGTATCATGCGCGGCCTATGCGCCGTACCGATTTCCATTTCGACCTCCCCGACTCGCAGATTGCTCAGACACCACCCCCGCTGCGCGGGGCGAGCCGTCTGCTCTATCTGGACGGCGCCCACAATGAGTTGCGCGACCTGCAGTTTGCTCAACTGCCGGGGCTGCTGCGCACGGGCGACCTGCTGGTCTTCAACGACACGCGGGTGATCCCGGCGCGGCTGCTCGGCCAGAAGGGGAGTGGTGGCAAGGTGGAGGTGCTGGTGGAGCGCTTGCTCGACGAGCAGCGCGTGGCGGCCCACGTGCGCGCCAGCAAGTCGCCCAAGCCCGGCTCCACCCTGATTCTGGAGGGGCAGGTGTCGGTGGAGGTGCTGGGGCGGCTCGGAGAGCTGTTCGAGCTGCGCTTTCCTGGGCCGGTACTGCCGATTCTCAAGAAAGTGGGGCGGCTGCCGCTGCCACCCTATATCGAGCGTGCCCCCGATGCGACCGATAGCGAGCGCTATCAGACCGTCTACGCCAAACGCGAAGGGGCGGTGGCGGCGCCCACCGCCGGGCTGCACTTTACCGATGAGATGCTGGAGCAGTTGCAGGCGGACGGCATCGAGTTCGCCTATGTGACGCTGCACGTGGGGGCGGGTACCTTCCAGCCAGTACGCGCCGATGAGCTGCACGAGCATGTGATGCACAGCGAGTGGTTGGAGGTGCCGGCGGAGACCGTCGCGGCGGTCGAGCGTACCCGCGCCCGCGGCGGCCGGGTGGTGGCGGTGGGCACGACGGTGGTGCGCAGTCTGGAGAGCGCGGCCTCTAATGGCGAGCTGCAGCCGTTCTCCGGCGAGACCGCTATCTTCATCTATCCCGGCTATCAGTTCCGCGTGGTCGATGTGCTGGTCACCAACTTCCACCTGCCCGAGTCGACGCTGCTGATGCTGGTGTGCGCCTTTGCCGGCTATGACGAGGTGATGGCGGCCTATCGCCATGCGGTGGCGCAGGGGTATCGCTTCTTCAGCTATGGGGATGCGATGTTTTTGCTGCCGAAGGTGTGACGGGCTTGATCTCGCTGAAATGAAAATGAGTTTAGATCCCCTCTCCCCTACCCTCTACCCTAAAGGGCATAAATCCCGGAGGGAGAGGGAGTATAAAGCGCGGGTATTGTTCCCTTCTTCAGGGCAGAGGGAGTGGGAAAGCGTGGTTATTATCCCCTCTCCCTCAGGGAGAGGGCTAGGGAGAGGGGGTATATATATCCTCTCATCCTGCTGGCCCTTGTCCCCTTTAGGGAGGCCCCTAAAGGGGGAAGGGACTTACTCGATACAGTGTTTCTACCGCTAACAAAGTCCTATGAAATTCGAACTCTTTAACACCGATGGCCAGGCGCGGCGCGGCCGCCTCACCTTCGCACGCGGCACCGTCGAGACGCCGGCCTTCATGCCGGTCGGCACCTACGGCACCGTCAAGGCGATGACGCCCGAGGAGCTGCGCGGCATTGGCGCGGAGATTATCCTCGGCAACACCTTCCATCTGATGCTGCGCCCCGGCACCGATGTCATCAAGGCGCACGGTGACCTGCACGGCTTCATGCATTGGGCGGGGCCGATCCTCACCGACTCGGGCGGCTTCCAGGTCTTCAGCCTGGGGGCGATGCGCAAGATCTCCGAGGAGGGGGTGCGCTTTCAGTCGCCGGTGGATGGCAGCAAGGTGTTCATGGGGCCGGAGGAGTCGATGGCGGTGCAGCGCGACCTAGGCTCCGACATCGTGATGATCTTCGACGAGTGCACCCCCTATCCCGCCACCGAGAGCGAGGCGCGCACTTCCATGGAGCTGTCGCTGCGCTGGGCCAAGCGCTCCAAGGCGGCCCATGGCGATAACCCCAATGCCCTGTTCGGTATCGTGCAGGGGGGGATGTATGAGCACCTGCGCCAGGTGTCGCTCAATGGCCTCACCGAGATCGGCTTCGACGGCTACGCCATCGGCGGCCTCTCCGTGGGCGAGCCGAAGGAGGAGATGATCCGCATTTTGGAGGCACTGACACCCAGCATGCCCACCGAGCGGCCGCGCTATCTGATGGGGGTCGGCAAGCCGGAGGACATCGTCGAGGCAGTGCTGCGCGGCATCGACATGTTCGACTGCGTGATGCCGACCCGCAACGCGCGCAACGGCCACCTCTTTACCAGCACCGGTGTGGTGCGTATCCGCAATGCCCAGTACCAGTACGACACCCGTCCCATCGACGAGAGCTGTGACTGTTACACCTGCCAGAACTACAGCCGCGCCTACCTGCGCCACCTGGATCGTGCCAACGAGATGCTCGGGGCGCGCCTCAATACCATCCACAACCTCCATTTTTACCAGCAGCTGATGCGCGACATTCGTGGCGCCATACACGAGGGGCGGCTAATCTCCTGGGCACGCGACTTTTACGCACGTCGCTCCACTGGCGGGGCTATGGCATAATGCCCGCCTCGATTTTCCCTATCACCAACGATTTATAAGGGGTTGTCATGAGCTTTTTTATCTCTGAAGCATGGGCCGAGGCGGCCCCCGCCGCGCAGGCACAAGGCCCGCTGATGGGCTTTCTGCCGCTGATTCTCATCTTCGTGGTCTTCTATTTCATGCTCATCCGCCCCCAGGCGAAGCGCGCCAAGGAGCACAAGCGGATGGTTGAGGCGCTGGCCAAGGGCGATGAGGTATTGACCAGCGGCGGACTGCTCGGCAAGGTGACCGAACTGGGCGAAAATTTCGTCGAAGTGGAACTGGCCGATAATGTGCGGGTCAAAGTGCAGCGCCAGGCGATCTCCAGCGTCATGCCCAAGGGCACCCTGAACAGCCTGTAATCTTTATAACAACAACTGCTACCCGCCGCGGGACGCGGCGGAGCCACACCTTGAGACAGCGTCATGATTAACCGCTATCCCCTCTGGAAAAATCTCCTCGTCGTGGCCGTGGTCGCCCTCGGCATCATTTACGCACTGCCCAACCTCTTTGGCGACGATCCTGCGGTGCAGATCAGTGCCAGCCGTGGCGGTACGGTCGATGCCGCGCTGCAAGATCGGGTGATCAAGACGCTGGAGGCGGGTAACCTCACCTACAAGAGTTACAGCCGCGACCAGAGCATGATGCTGGTGCGCTTCAACGATACCGACACCCAGCTCAAGGCCTACGAAATGGTGCGTCAGCAGCTTGGTGATAATTATGTAGTGGCGCAAAACCTGGCGCCGGCTACCCCGGCGTGGCTCAACTTCTTCAACGCCAGGCCGATGTATCTCGGTCTCGATCTGCGCGGAGGGGTCCATTTCCTGATGGATGTGGATATGGCCGCGGTGGAGAAGCAGGCCGCCGAACGCTATGAGGGTGATCTGCGCTCTCATCTGCAGGAGCAGAAGGTGCGTTACAGCACCATCGCCGCCAGGGACAAACTGGTGGAGATGAAATTCCGCGATGCCGCCGAGCGCGACAAGGCGCAGGAGGCGATCAGTACCTATAACCGTACCCTGATCCTGAATGCGAAGGATGAGGACGGGGGCTTCATGCTTTACGCCAGACCCGGAGAACAGGAGCTGCGCGATCTGCGCAGTTTCGCCGTCAAGCAGAACATCCAGACCCTGCGCAACCGTATCAATGAACTGGGGGTAGCCGAACCGGTGATCCAGCAGCAGGGCGACAACCGCATTGTGGTCCAGTTGCCCGGTGTGCAGGACACCGCCGATGCCAAGCGGCTGCTGGGCGCCACCGCTACCCTCGAATACCGCATGGTCGATGAGGAGCACAGTGTCGAGGAGGCGCTGGCCGGGCGCGTGCCGCCCAATTCGCGTCTCTACCGCGAGCGCAATGGGCGCCCGGTGCTGCTGCAGAAGCAGGTGATCATCAAGGGTGATCAGATCATCGATGCCGCCTCGGGCGTCGATCAGCAGGGGGGTGGGCCGATGGTTTCGGTCACGCTCGACAGTGAAGGCGCCATGCGCATGCTCGACAACACCAAAAAGAATGTCGGCAAGCAGATGGCGGTGGTGTTCATCGAGAATCGGCCGGAGACTCGTGTCGTTGACGGCAAGACGGAGCGTACCACCCGTCGTGTCGAAGAGGTGATCAGCGTCGCCACCATCCGCGGGGTCTTCAGCAAGAATTTCCAGACCACCGGCCTCGACAGCCCGCAGGAGGCGCGCACGTTGGCGCTGCTGTTGCGCGCCGGCGCGCTGGTGGCACCGATGGAGATCGTCGAGGAGCGCACTGTCGGACCGAGCCTTGGCAAGGAGAACATCGCCAAGGGGTTCCACTCCAATCTCTATGGCTTCGTCGCCATCGCCATTTTCATGATGATCTACTATCGCCTCTTCGGCACCATCTCGGTGGTGGCATTGGCCATCAACGCGGTGCTGATGGTGGCGGTATTGTCGATAATGCAGGCGACGCTGACCCTGCCGGGTATGGCGGGTATTGCGCTGACTATCGGTATGGCCATCGACGCCAACGTACTGATCAACGAGCGCATTCGTGAGGAACTGCGCGCCGGCAATACGCCGCACGCATCGATTGCCGCCGGTTATGAGCGCGCCTTTGGCACCATCATGGACTCCAACATCACCACGCTGATCGCCGGCTTCGCGCTGTTCTGGCTCGGCTCCGGTCCGGTGCGCGGTTTCGCGGTGGTGCTCTGTATCGGCATCCTCACATCGATGTTCAGTGCGGTGGTGGTATCGCGCGGTATCGTCAATATTACCTACGGACGCAAGGCGCGCATCGCGCGGCTGTCCATCTGAGCCGGACCCGGAGATAACGAGCATGGAGTTTTTCCACGTCAAGAAAGATATCCCGTTCATGAGCTACGGGAAGCTGACCACGACCATCTCGCTGGTGACCTTCATCATCGCGGTGGTGGCGCTGACATTCAAAGGACTTAACCTCGGCGTCGATTTCACCGGCGGTACCGTGATGGAGGTCAACTACGCCCAGACCGCCGATCTCGGTGTGGTACGCGATGTATTGGCCAAGGAGGGGCTGAGTGAGGCTTCGGTACAGAATTTTGGTACCTCGCGCGATGTGCTGATCCGCCTGCCCTTGGTCGAAGGGGTGAGCAGCGCGCAGTTGAGCGAGAAGGTGATGGGGCTGCTCAAGGCGGCTAACGCCTCAGCTACCCAGCGCCGTATCGAGTTTGTCGGCCCTCAAGTGGGTGAGGAGCTCTATGTTAACGGCGGCCTGGCCCTGTTGGTGGTGGCTGCCGGCATCATGGCCTATCTGGCGCTGCGCTTTGAATGGCGCTTTGCCGTGGCGGCCATTATTGCCAACATGCACGACGTGGTGATCATCCTCGGCATGTTTGCTCTGTTCCAGTGGGAGTTCTCCCTGACCGTGCTGGCGGGGGTGCTGGCGGTGCTCGGCTATTCGGTCAATGAATCGGTGGTGGTGTTCGACCGAGTACGCGAAAATTTCCGCAAGATGCGCAAGGCACCCGTCGCCGAGATCATCGACAACGCCATTACCCGCACCATGTCACGCACCGTCATCACCCACTTCTCCACCCAGTTGGCGGTGCTGGCGATGCTCTTCTTCGGCGGCGAGGTGCTGCACTACTTCGCGGTGGCACTCACCATCGGCATCCTGTTCGGCATCTACTCCTCGGTGCTGGTCGCCAGCCCCATCGCCATGTGGCTCGGTATCTCCCACGAGAACCTGATGCCGGTGGAGAAAGAGGGCGCCGACCTCGACGATCAGCCGCTGCTGTAGCCGCGAAATCGAACGCTGAAATGCACGAGGCCCGCAACTGCGGGCCTTTTCGTTTGGTAAAAGAAGTGAACCGCAAAGGACGCATGGCGTCACTCGCGTATTTGCGGTTAATCAGTCTATTTCTGGATATGCGGCGGCAGGTGCGGGCGGATCTGCTGCAGCATCGCTTTAAACACCTTGGGATTGCCGGCGACGATGTTGCCGCTCTCCATGAAGTCGTGACCGCCTCCCATGTCGCCCACCAGACCGCCCGCCTCCTGGATCAGCAGCACGCCGGCGGCCATGTCCCACGGGCTCAGGCCGAACTCCCAGAAGCCGTCAAGGCGGCCGGCGGCGACGAAGGCCAGGTCGAGGGCGGCGGAGCCGGCACGGCGGATGCCGGCGGTATCGGCGTGCAGTGCCTTGAAGGTGGCCAGATACATGTCGAGCAGGTGCTGCTGACGGAACGGAAAGCCGGTGCCGAGCAGCGCGCCTTCGAGGCTGTTACGCTTGGTGACGCGCAGACGGCGATCATTGAGCTTGGCGCCACCGCCACGGCTGGCGGTAAAGAGTTCCTGGCTGATGGGGTTGTAGACCACCGCCTGATCGAGGCGCCCCTTGTGCAACAGGGCGATGGAGACGGCGTATTGGGGGAAGCCGTGCAGGAAGTTGGTGGTGCCATCGAGGGGATCGATCACCCACTGGAATTCATCGCTGCCCGCCGTTTCGCCGCTCTCCTCCGCGAGGATGGCGTGGTGGGGATAGGCCTTGCGCAGGGTGTTGATGATCTCCTGCTCCGCGAGGCGGTCCACGTCACTGACAAAGTCGTTGCGCGACTTGTTGTTGATGACCAGCGCATCCACACGGTCGGCGGAACGGGCGATAATGTTGCCGGCCGCTCGCGCGGCGCGCACGGCGATATTGAGTGCAGGATGCATGGACAGCCTCCGGATTGTAAGAGAGCGGTGGGCGCAAGGGCCCGGAACAGGGCGCCTATTCTAGCCGGGATGTTGATAAATTGCAGCCTGTAACAGTACAACGACAATCAATGAAAGCACTCTTCGACAAAGAAGGTTGGTAGATGGCATTTCCCAAAGTTCGTATCGTTCTTGTCGAGCCCTCTCATCCCGGCAATATCGGCGCGGCAGCGCGAGCGATGAAGAACATGGAGCTCAACGAGCTCTATCTGGTCCGCCCCGAACGCTTTCCCGATCCGGAGGCGACGGCACGCGCCTCGGGTGCCGACGATCTGCTGGAGAGTGCGGTGATTTGTGATTCACTGGAAGAGGCGCTGGCGGGCTGTCAGCTGGTCTTTGCCACCAGCGCGCGGCTGCGCAGCCTGACCTGGCCGCAGGTGGATGCGCGCGGCTGCGGTGAGATGATCGCCGAACGCTCGGATGTGGCGCGGGTGGCGGTGATCTTCGGCCGCGAGTATGCGGGACTCACCAATGCGGAGATGGGGCGCAGCCACTACCTGGTGCACATACCGGTCAATCCCGACTTCAGCTCCTTGAACCTGGGGGCTGCGGTGCAGGTGATCGCCTACGAAACGATGATGGCGCGCCAGCGTGAGAGGGCCGCCTCGCCCGAACGCGATGAGCTGGCGCCAATGGAGGATGTGGAGCGTTTTTACCAACATCTGGAGGAGACCATGGTGCAGGTGGGTTTTCTCGACCCCGCCAGCCCCAAGCACCTGATGCAGCGGCTGCGCCGCCTTTATAACCGCGCCCAATTGGAGCGTGTCGAGATCAACATCCTGCGAGGCATCCTCACCGAAACGCAGAAGCGGTTGGCGGGTAAGAAATAGGTTCTTTCGCGGATTAGTGCTCGTGTCGCTGCCGCGACGGTTAAATTTGATGCGGGGGGCTGCCCCGCGCGCAGGTCACTTTCTCTTGCGCGGCCAAGAGAAAGTAACCAAAGAGGTCGCTCCTGCGCATCCATGCGCCCGCGACATTCGTACATCCCTGTACGTCAAGGCCGCCTGACCCTGCGCGAAGTGCAGGATGCACAAGTGCCGCGAAGCACAGGGATGTGCGAGAGCGGCCTTCTCGTCATTTCAGGCCGTTCGTGCAACTCGCGAGGCAAAAAAGCTGCCTCGCTCAAACATGCACTCACTTACCCCTGAAATGACTGTGATGCTCGGCTGCGTCCACGGGGCGTGCGTAGCCCCGACACTACTGATATTCCCACTAAGTGCAACGAACCAAAAAATAACCCTTGAGTTTCCTCTGTTACACCGCCATTCATCTGTGACAGAATGGTTCGATCAGGTATTGCCTTCCCAAGGGGAGCCCATGTTCCGACGTCTTCGCGAAGACATTCGCTGCATCTTCGAACGCGACCCCGCGGCGCGCAGTGTGTTCGAGGTGCTCACCGCCTATCCCGGCCTGCATGCAGTCATTATCCACCGTATCAGCCACCGCCTGTGGCACTGGGGCTGGAAGTGGGGGGCGCGTTTTCTCTCCGCCTTTGCCCGCTGGATGACCGGTATCGAGATCCATCCCGGCGCGGTGCTGGGGCGGCGCCTCTTCATCGACCACGGCATGGGGGTGGTGATTGGCGAAACCGCCATCATCGGCGACGACTGCACCCTCTATCACGGTGTCACCCTGGGCGGTACCAGCTGGCAGAAGGGCAAGCGCCATCCCACCCTCGGCAATGATGTAGTGGTGGGGGCGGGGGCCAAGGTGCTCGGCCCGATCCTCATCGGCGATGGCGCGCGTGTCGGCTCCAACGCGGTAGTGGTAAAGGAGGTGCCGCCCGGCGCCACGGTGGTGGGCATCCCCGGCCGCATCGTGCAGCGCAAGCGCGATGATCAGGAGGCACGCCGCGCCGCCATCGCCGCCAAGATCGGTTTTGACGCCTATGGCACCAGTTCAGACATGCCTGACCCGGTGGCCCACGCCATCAATTGTATGCTCGACCATATCCACGCCATGGATAGCAAGATGGAGCAGATGTGCAAGACAATCAAGGCGTTAGGCGCAGAGGTGCCGGGCGGTGAGCTGCCGCCACTGACCTCGTGCGAGCTGGGTTCAACCGACGTCGACTCCACCATCCGCAAGGATTTGGAAACCGGAGAAAACGAGGTGAAATAATTGTTGACCGAATTGGTTGGTATTGCTACTGTAAAGCCTACCGATTTTGTATATCACTCTACGGAGTATAAAGGGAGAAGGCAATGAGACTGACGACCAAAGGGCGTTATGCAGTCACCGCCATGCTGGATCTGGCCCTCCACTATAAGGAAGGGCCCATCACCTTGGCAGATATTTCCAAGCGTCAGGGGATCTCCCTGTCTTACCTCGAGCAACTCTTTTCGCGCTTGCGCAAGAACGGTCTGGTCGACAGCGCCCGTGGTCCGGGTGGTGGCTACCGCCTGAGCCGCGAAGCAGCGTTGATTTCGGTGGCCGATGTGATCACCGCCGTGGACGAGAAGGTCGATGCCATGCGCTGCGAGGGCAAGGGCAACTGCCATGAGAATGGCCAGTGCCTTACCCACGAACTGTGGTGTGATTTGAGCGATCAGATCTACGCCTTCCTCAAGAGCATCGACCTCGGCCAGCTGGTCGCCCGGCAGGGTGTGCAGGAAGTTGCCGCGCGCCAGGATCGCCAGATCAAGGCAGTCGGCAGCAGCAGCCGCCCCAGCAGCAACTGATCCACACGCGTTGCAGTGGCCGGTTACTTTGACCACAACGCGACGACTCCGCTCGATGAGCGGGTGTTGGAGGCGATGCTGCCCTTCCTGACGGGGAGCTTTGCCAACCCCTCCAGCACTCACCGCATGGGACGTTTGGCGCGCAGTGCCATCGAAACGGCGCGTGAGCAGGTGGCGGCCATGGTGAAAGTCCATCCCTCACAGGTGATCTTCACCAGCGGGGCCACCGAGGCCAACAATGCAGCCATCTGGGGCGTGGGATTGCGGCAACCACCGGGACAGATGTTGTTCAGTGGGGTGGAGCATGCGTCCGTGCAGGAAGCGATGTTGGCGCTCAACCACCACGGGTGGCAGAACCGGCGCTTGGCGGTTGATACCGATGGCCACACCTCCGTTGACCAAATCGCCGCACATCTGAACGAGCAGACCCGTCTGGTCTCGGTGATGTGGGCCAACAACGAGACGGGCGTGCTCAACGACATCTGCGCACTGGCAAAACTGGCGCGTGATCGCAAGGTGTTGTTGCATACCGACGCCGTGCAGGCCGCTGGTAAACTGGCGGTTGATTTTACCGCCAGCGGCGCACATCTGATGAGTCTTTCGGCACACAAGGTGTATGGCCCGAAAGGGGCAGGTGCACTGATCGTCGAGCGCGGCCTGGAGCTGGAGCCGCTGTTGCATGGCGGTGGCCAGGAGAAGGGACGGCGCGGTGGCACCGAAAACGTCCCTGGCATCGTCGGCTTCGGCAAGGCGGCGGAACTGGCGACGCAGGAGCTGGCCACGCGCCAGGCTCACATGCGCCTGATGCGCGAACGGTTCGAGACGGGGCTGCGTAAAGTTCTGCCGGAGAGCGTGATCTTCGCCGAGCAGGCCGAGCGTCTTGCCAACACCGTCTTCATGGCGGTACCGGGGATCGACGGTGAGACATTGATCCTGGCGCTGGATCGCCAGGGTTACGCGGTGTCGGCGGGTGCGGCATGTGGCAGCGACCTGCATATGCCGAGCACCACCCTCAAGGCGATGGGCGTTGACGCCGACCTGGCCCGTTGCGCGGTGCGCGTGAGCCTCGGCGTGACGACGACAGAAGCGGATGTAGATGGTCTGGCCGAGACCATCAAGCAACAGGTCACACAGTTACAGGGGCGGGCCGCGACAGCGTGGGCCTGACCAATCAAGCAAGCGGAGAGCATCCATGAAGAAGCCGATCTATCTCGATTATTCCGCGACGACACCGGTCGATCCGCGTGTCGCGAAAAAGATGTGCAGCTGTCTCACGCTGGAGGATGGCCTGTTCGGCAATGCCGCCTCGCGTTCTCACTCCTATGGTTGGGCAGCGGAAGAGGCGGTCGAGAATGCGCGCCAGCAGGTGGCCGACCTGATCAACGCCGATCCCAAGGAGATCGTCTGGACCTCCGGTGCCACCGAGTCGAACAACCTCGCGATCAAGGGCGTGGCCGAGTTCTACGCCAAGAAGGGCAAGCACATCATCACCTGCAAGACCGAACACAAGGCGGTGCTCGACACCTGCCGCCATCTGGAGCGCTCCGGTTACGAAGTGACCTATCTCGATCCGGAGCCGAACGGCCTGGTCGATCACGCCAAGCTCGCGGCGGCGATGCGCCCCGACACCATTCTGGTCTCGCTGATGCACGTCAACAACGAAATCGGCGTGATTCAGGACATCAAGGCGATCGGCGAAATGACCCGCGCCAAAGGCATTCTCTTCCATGTGGACGCCGCGCAGAGTGCCGGCAAGGTCCCCATCGACATGGAGCAGATGAAGGTCGATCTGATGTCCTTCTCGGCCCACAAGATTTATGGTCCCAAGGGGATCGGTGCCCTCTACGTGCGCCGCAAGCCGCGCGTGCGCCTGGAGGCGCAGATGCATGGCGGTGGTCACGAGCGCGGCATGCGTTCCGGCACCCTGGCGACCCACCAGATCGTCGGCATGGGCGAGGCGTTCCACCTTGCCAAAGTCGAAATGGCCCAGGAGAACGAGCGCATGCGCGCCTTGCGCGATCGCCTGCTCAAGGGGCTGAGCGATATCGAAGAGGTCTATGTCAATGGCGA
>DASWUD010000023.1:0-11608 GCA_036401755.1 Gammaproteobacteria bacterium | reverse complement strand
CAAGGGTCCCGCTGTGCTACCTGCTGCGAAGCGAGGAAGCGCTGGTAGAGCGCCTTGCGAGTGAGTTCGTTATCGACAATCTGTTGCTTGATGTGCGGCAGCCCGACACGTTCCACCCATGGCGCGGTGCGCTCCAGGTAGCGCGCCTCCTCGCGATAGAGCTGCATGAAGGCGCCCGCATATTCGAGCACCTCTGCCTCGGTGGTGACGCGGCAAAGCAGATCGGTGACGCGCACCTTGATGCCGCCGTTGCCGCCCACGTGCAGCTCCCACGCGCCCTCGATACCGACCACACCGAAATCCTTGATGGTCGCCTCGGCGCAGTTGCGCGGGCAGCCCGACACCGCCATCTTGAATTTGTGCGGCGTCCAGGAACCCCAGCTCATCACCTCCAGGTCGATGCCCATCTGAATCGAATCCTGCGTACCGAAGCGGCAGAACTGGCTGCCGATGCAGGTCTTCACCGTGCGCAATGCCTTGCCGTAGGCGTGGCCCGACACCAGGCCGGCCGCATTGAGATCGGCCCAGATCGCCGGCAGCTGCTCCTGTTTCAGCCCCACCAGATCGATACGCTGGCCGCCGGTGATCTTCACCATCGGCACCTGATACTTTTCTGCCGCGTCAGCGATGGCTCGCAGCTCGGCCGGAGTAGTGACACCGCCCCAGATACGCGGCACCACGGTGTAGCTGCGATCCTTCTGGATGTTGGCGTGCATACGTTCGTTGACGTAGCGCGAACGGCTGTCATCGATCGCCTCAGCAGGCCAGGCGGCGAGCATGTAGTAGTTGAGTGCCGGGCGGCAGCTCGGGCAGCCATCGGGGGTGCGCCACTCCAGTTTTTCCATCAATAGTTCACGCGAGGTGAGGTGCTCTTTCCTGATCGCCTCGCGCACCTCTTCGTGGGTGAAGTCAGTGCAGCCGCACAGCGGCTTCTTCTCCGGCGCCGAGTAGTTACCACCGACAGTCTCGGCGAGGATCTGCTCCACCAGACCGGTGCACCCGCCGCAGGAGGCGGCCGCCTTGGTGTGCTTCTTCACCTCTTCGAGGGTGAAAAGCCCCTGCGAGCGGATGGCGTTGACGATGTCGCCCTTGCAGACGCCGTTGCAGTCGCACACCTGCGCGCTGTCGGCCATGCCGGCGGCGCTGCTGTTGCCGCCGTGGCCGGCATCGCCGATATGATGACGGCCGAACATCAGTTGATCACGCTGGGCGCTGATGTCAGAACCTTCGCGCATCAAATCGAAGTACCAGGCACCATCCACGGTATCGCCGTAGAGCACTGCCCCTTCCAGACGGTTCTCCCTGATCACCAGCTTCTTGTAGATGCCGCGCGAGGCATCCTTGAAGACGATTGCCTCGCTGCCGTCGCCCCCCTGGAAGTTGCCGGCGGAGAAGAGTTCGATGCCGGACACCTTCAGACGGGTAGCAGTCGCCGCACTCTGGTAACGGCCGTAGCCGAGGTAGGCAAGGTGGTTGGCGCACACTTTGGCCTGTTCGAAAAGCGGCGCCACCAGGCCGAAGGTCTGGCCGCGATGCTGCACGCACTCACCCACCGCGTAGACGCGCGGGTCGAAGGTCTGCAGCGTATCATTGACCACGATGCCGCGTTCGCAATGGAGTCCTGCCTCCTTGGCCAGCGTTATGTTGGGGCGGATGCCGACCGCCATCACCACCAGATCGGCAGACAGTTCACGGCCATCCTTGAGACGCAGCTTTTGTACGCGTCCTTCACCGAGCAGTGCCTCGGTGTTGGCGCCGGTGATCACCTGGAGACCGCGCCCTTCCAGTTCATTGCGTAGCAGATTGGCGGAGATCTCGTCGAGCTGACGCTCCATCAACACTTCGGGCAGATGGATCACGGTGACATTCATGCCGCGCGACAGCAGGCCGTTGGCCGCTTCGAGGCCGAGCAGGCCGCCACCGATCACCACCGCATTTTTATAGTTCTGGCTCGCCGCCACCATCTGCTCCACATCGGCAACGGTGCGAAAACCGATCACGCCCGGCAGGTCATGGCCCGGTACCGGCAGGATGAAGGCACTCGAGCCGGTGGCGAGCAGCAGGCGGTCATACTCCGCCTCGATACCGGAGGCGGTGGTCACCTTGCGCTTGACGCGATCGATGGCGGTCACCGGGCTGCCCGCATGGAGGGTGATGTTGTGCTCGTCATACCAGTCGCGGCCGTTGAGGATTACCTCGTCGAACTGTTTCTCGCCCGAGAGCACCGGCGAGAGCATGATGCGGTTGTAGTTGGGGTGGGGCTCGTCGCCGAAGACGGTGATCGCATACTTTTCCGGTTCGAGCTTGAGCACCTCTTCGACGGTGCGGATGCCGGCCATGCCGTTGCCGATTAAAACAAGTTTCTCTTTCATCGCAGTACCCTGCCGGTGAGTCAGTGAGATTAGTAGGCTGTGTTGCCGCTGTTGATGGCGGCATACATCCCGGTAATTTTGTTCATGCCACTTAACACCCGCTCGCTGTATCTGGCGATGAGAAAGGGGGTGTAGTTGCCGTCACGCAGCCGGAAGCTGGATTCGAACACGCTCCAGTTGCGTTTTACGTCTGCCAATTCCGCGCTGATCTGCGGGGTGTTCTCATGGGCCGTTTCAAGTTCATGCAGTGCCGTGCGGAATTCGCTGCTGGCTTTATCCAGTGCCATGACCACCGCATCGTCACTGATACCGAGACTGCGCAGCATGTAAAGCTTGGCGATGCGTTGCGACAGCATGCGCTGGCGTCCAGCGATGTTGACCAGATGTCCAAGATTGTTTGTCGACAGATCTTCCAACAGAAGAACTACACGGTGAGAGGCAGCGAGAACCTCGTCGCTGGAGGTGGAGAGCGACTCCAGACCGGCGCGTGATACCTTGCTGCTCGCCCTTTTCTTGAAGGGGATCCAGAGGGCATCGACCACGCCGAGTGCATTGCGCACCTTGTCGGTGGGGGCGAACTGTTTTAACTCATCGAGTTGCTGATCGAGCAGTGCAATCGCCTGTTCGCGCTGCTGCTGTGACTGCTGGGGTTCGACCTCGAGCAACTCCTGTGAATAGGCCTTGATGATGCGCTGGGTGAGCATGCGCTGCCGCCCTGCCTTGTCGATGGCGACAGAGAGAGATGAGAACGGCTGTGCGTCGAGCGTTGCCCAGGCACTTTCACCAAAGGGCATGAGGGTGCAGAGCGCCAAGAGGGCAACCCAGCGAGAGTATTTATTCATCATTATTTTCACTCCTTCCTGTTGTTGCACTGTGGTGTTGTGTGGCCCCTCAACCGGAGGCCTTATCCATTTTGGTTGCTGGCGTGAAGACACCGTGGTCGATGAAGCAGTCGGCGCCGAGTGTCAGCGCCACACCGTTGACTGCCTGGGTGTAGCTGCTGTTGTGCAAACCTTCACTCTTGCAGTCGTTTTCGGGCGCGGTGATCCCCAGCAGTGCTGCGGTATTGCGGTAGAGGTCAACGCGGTAACAGGCAGCGGCGAGTGCCGGCTGATCGACGCCCGCGTCCAGATCACCCCATCGCACCATCTGTTGCAGATACCAGAGGGCGTGCGACTGCCAGGGAAAGTTGGCGGCGTAACGGTGGAAGACATGGAAGTCGTCGATACGCCGTGGCAGTGCGCTGGGATCGCTGCGCAGCTGGCCGATCAGCGACTGGCGCAGCACCGTCTCCGGTGCACCCACATGAATGCCCTGTGCCAGCAGTGCGGCAGCCTCGCGGCGATGGTCGGGTTCGTCGAGCCACTGGCACGCTTCGAGCAGCGCGAGCATCAGCGCCTGATGGGTGTTGGGATGTTGTAGCGCCCACTCTTCGGTGACGCCGAGCACCTTCTCCGTGCGATTGTTCCAGATCTCGTAACCGCTGATGGCGATGTGACCGACCCCTTGCACCACAGCCATGCTGTTCCACGGCTCACCTACACAGCAGCCGTCGATGGCCCCTTTGGCAAGACGCGCCACCATCTGCGATGGCGGGACCACCTCGATACGGATATCGTGCAGCGGGTCGATACCGGCGCTGGCCAGCCAGTAGCGCAGCTCATAGGTGTGTGTCGCGGTGGGGAATACTGTGGCAAACGTC
Source organism: Gammaproteobacteria bacterium (assembly GCA_036401755.1). Lineage (GTDB taxonomy): Bacteria > Pseudomonadota > Gammaproteobacteria > Thiohalomonadales > Thiohalomonadaceae > DASWUD01. The sequence continues at coordinate 7,534 of DASWUD010000023.1, read as the reverse complement.
AGCGGTTTTGCTCCTGCCGCGCGCTCATCATCGATGAAGCGTTTCAGCAGCGCAGCGGAGAGCGGACGCTCACGCGCCGCAGTTGCATCAAACTTTTCCAGACGGCGATAGAGCGCTTCAGAGATGGTGACGGCATTGCCGTTGAGGTCGAGCACCAGCGCGGTGAGGGTCGGCTTTTTCACCGGACCGATGCCGAGGGTCATGGCGAGCGGCATGGTGGCGAGCATCTGCGCAGCATCGAGAATGCCGAGGGCCACCTTGTCGCGAATGTTGGCCCAGGAGGTCTCCTTGGAGAGGGTTACTTCCAGGCCATACTTTTCGAAGCTGCCGAGATGCTTGGCGACGATCAGCGGTGCACAATCGGTGAGTGGAATGAAGCCGACGGTTAGTTGGCGTTTTTCCAGGGTGCTGGTATCGAATGTGGTCTTGTTCTTCATCAACCTGCGGCCAGTTTCAGTTTGGGACGTTCGTTTGTTGCGCTTTTGCTGTGCGGCACATCGGGCTTGGCGTGACGCTCGTGGAGGAACTGCAGCACCGCAGCGCGGTAGCTGTTGTAGGTCGGATCAGCGGCGAGGTTGATGCGATCGCGCGGTCGTGGCAGATCGACATGGAGGATTTCGCCGACCGTCGCTTCGGGGCCATTGGTCATCATTACAATACGATCCGAGAGCAGCACCGCCTCATCCACATCATGGGTGATCATGATGACGGTGTTGTTGAGAGCCGCCTGGATCTCCATCAGCGACTCCTGCATGTGGGTGCGCGTCAGCGAATCGAGGGCACCGAACGGTTCGTCCATCAGCAATACCTTGGGCTCCATGGCCAGGGCGCGGGCAATGCCGACGCGCTGCTTCATGCCGCCGGAGATCTCGGCGGGACGGCGCTCCAGCGCATGACTCATGTGCACCAGCTCCAGGTTGTGCAGTGTCCAGGCGTGACGCTCGGCCTTGCTCTTGCTGGTGGCAAAGACACGGTCGACGGCGAGGCGTACATTTTCATAAACGGTCAGCCACGGCAGCAGCGAGTGGTTCTGGAACACCACCGCGCGATCCGGTCCCGGATCGTTGACTTCGCGCGATTCGAGCAGCACACCGCCGCGCGTCGACTGCAGCAGGCCGGCGACGATGTTGAGCACCGTCGACTTGCCGCAGCCGGAGTGGCCTATCAAGGAAATAAACTCGCCCTTGTTGATCTTCAGGCAGACGTCGTCTAACACCGTCAGCGGGCCGTTGTCGGTGGGGAAGGTGATAGTCAGGTTTTCCAGGCTCAGATAACTCATCGTGATTCTCCTTTTCTTTAGCGCAGCACGGCGCTCTTGTCCCAGCTCACGCGGCGCTGCAGCAGCAGCATGGAGCGATCGAGCAGGAAGCCGATGAAACCGATGGCGAGCACCGCGACCATGATGCGCGCCAGCGAATTGGAGGAGCCGTTCTGGAACTCGTCCCAGACGAATTTGCCGAGCCCCGGGTTCTGCGCCAGCATCTCGGCGGCGATGAGCACCATCCAGCCGATGCCGAGGGAGAGGCGCAGGCCAGTGAAGATCATCGGCATCGCCGAGGGCAGTACGATCTTCATTGTCTTGGTGAACCAGGAGAGACGCAGTACGCGGCTCACATTGAGCAGGTCCTTGTCGACCGAAGCGACCCCGACGGTAGTGTTGATAATGGTCGGCCACAGGCAGCAGAGGGTGACGGTGATCGCCGAAGTGAGGAACGACTTGGCGAGTAACGGGTCGTCACTCACGTAGACGGCGCTCACCACCATCGTCACCAACGGCAGCCAGGCGAGCGGTGAGACCGGCTTGAAGAGTTGGATCAGCGGATTGAGCGCCTGGTAGAGCGGTGCACTCATGCCGCAGACGATACCGATCGGCACGGCGATCAGTGAGGCGATCAAAAATCCGGTGGCGACCGTCAGCAGACTGGTGCCGATCTGATCGAAGAAGGTGGGGTTGCCGGTGTAGGGGCGCACCGTGACATCCGCGTCGGGATTCTCCTTGAGGCGTTCGGCGTTACGCGCCTCCTGACGTTCATAGAAGGCAGCCTCGCGGGCCTGCTCCTCTTTATATTCGGTGATCAGCTGCTGGCTCTGCTGCCACACCTGCACGGGCCCCGGAAACTTGCCGAGTGAGGTATCGATGCGCGCGGCAATGGCGCTCCACAGCAGCAGGAACAGAAACAGGGCAACCAGCGGGATCAACGCCGCATGGGTCAGTTTCTGTACCATCTGGTTAATGCGTTTTTGAGCGGCAGCTTTCATGCTCATCTCCTTGTCGTTCTGAGGTGGCCGAAGCAGTACATGACTGCTTCGGCCTTTGTGCACTACTAGATCTTCTCTTTGCCTTTCAGGCCGATCTTGAACTGATTGAGATAGGCGTTGGGCTTGCGTCCGTCGTAGCTGACACCGTCGATGAACTCCTTGCTGGCGGGGCGATAACCACTCTCCTTGGCGAAGTCGGGGAAATCGCTCGCCTTCATCTTGCCTTCGGCGATCAGCTCTTCAGCCGCCTGACGATAGATGTCGGGACGGTAGACCTTCTTCGCCATCTCGGCGTACCAGTTGTCGGGCTTGTAATCGCTGATCTGTCCCCAACGGCGCATCTGCGTCAGATACCAGACCGCATCGGAGTAGTAGGGGTAGGTGGCGTTGTAGCGGAAGAAGACGTTGAAGTCGGGCACGGCGCGCTTGTCACCCTTCTCGTATTCGAAGGTGCCGGTCATCGAGTTGGCGATCACCTTGGCGTCGGCCCCCACGTAGTTGGGCTTGGCGAGGATATTCACCGCCTCCATGCGATTGCCGTTGCCGTTGGCATCGAGCCACTGCGCGGCACGAATCAGCGCCTTCACCGTGCGGATGTGAGTGTTGGGATATTTCTCCGCCCAACCCTGCGTAACGCCGAAGACCTTTTCGGGATTGTTCTTCCAGATCTCGTCGTCGGTGATCACCGGCACACCGATCCCCTTGAAGACCGCCTGCTGGTTCCACGGTTCGCCGACGCAATAACCGTAGATGGTGCCCGCTTCGAGGGTCGCAGGCATCTGCGGCGGCGGCGTGACGGAAAGATTCACATCAGCCTTCAGCGTACCGCTGGTGTCGCCCTTGTGCGGCGCGTAGTAACCGGGATTGAGTCCGCCGGCGGCGAGCCAGTAGCGCAGCTCGTAGTTGTGGGTGGAGACAGGGAAGACCATCCCCATGTTGAAGGGCTTGCCCTCCTTCTTGTATTGCTCGACCACCGGCTTGAGGGCATCGGCCTTCACCGGATGTAAAGGCTTGCCGTCGCTGCCCATCGGTACATTCTTCTTCATCGCCTGCCACACCGCGTTGGAAACGGTGATGCCGTTGCCATTGAGGTCCATCGAGAAGGCAGTGATGACATCGGCCTTGGTACCGAAACCGATGGTGGCGGCGATGGGCTGGCCGGCCAGCATGTGGGCACCGTCGAGCTGGCCGTCGATGACGCGATCCAGCAGCACCTTCCAGTTGGCCTGTGCCTCCAGGGTGACGTAAAGCCCTTCGTCTTCGAAGAAGCCTTTCTCATAGGCAACGGCGAGCGGCGCCATGTCGGTGAGTTTGATGAAGCCGAATTTCAGATCAGCCTTCTCCGGCTTGCCGCTGGCATGGACCGGTGTGGAGACAAGCAGTGACGATCCGAGACCGAGCATGACGGCCGCAGCGACCTGCTTGATAAAACGGCGACGCGGAGTAAAACGCTTTTCCATGTGATGGCACCTCGAGTGGAGCTGAAAATAAAAACGGCGTCCCCCGTGACGATCGATAATGATCGGACGGAAGGACGCCGTTGTCCTGGAACCTAAGTTGTCTTGCACTGCCGTTGAGAAACTCAGCGGCCGCTGCCCTGACGCCGTTGCCAGAGCGGTTAGGAGTTATTCAGCAAGGGGTGTGCCAGTGTTGTAAATGGCGAGAGAAGGCGGTGTGGTAGAGCGATTCTCTGGGAGATGGAAGGTGGGATGCACCAGATTGGTGATGCAGTGGGGGTGTTTGCGCTGTGGCGGTGCGGAAGAAGAGGTTGTGTGGCTGCGCCACGTTTCTATTTTTATGCGGGGGGCTGCCCCGCGCGCAGGTTACTTTCTCTTGCGCGGCCAAGAGAAAGTAACCAAAGAGAAGGCCGCCCGAAGACTTGCCGCTGCGCGGTGCCCTGCGCTTCTCGTCATTTCAGGGCCGTTCGGGCCACTCGCGAGGCGAAGGGCCGCCTCGCTCAGACATGCACTCACTTACCCCTGAAATGCCTGCGATGCTCGGCTGCGTCCACGGGGACTGGTGTCGCCTTGGAGATGTAGGTCGGGTTCCCCCTTGCGGGATAAAAGCGCAGCGTAACCCGGGTTCGATGGGAGCGAGTTGGTGCGACGGAAAGATCACTCAATCAACGCCAACACATCGATCACGCTTCTTGCCATCTCGCCGAGCTTCTGCCCGCGATCCATCGCCAGCTTGCGTAGCGCCTGGTAGGCCGCCTCTTCATCGATGTTGCGGCGCGCCATCAGCAGTCCCTTGGCGCGCTCGATTACCTTGCGGTCCTCCAGTGTGGAGCGGGCGTTGGCCAGTTCCTCGCGCAAGGCCTGGTATTCGCGAAAGCGCGCGATGGCCACTTCGATGGCGGGTTTGACCTGGCGGCCGTTGAGGCCGTCGACGATATAGGCGCTCACGCCGGCGCGGATGGCGCGCTCCACCACGACGCGTTCGTCGTCGGCGGAGAACATCACCACCGGGCGCGGTTGCATGTGGTGGAGGGTGCGCATCGACTCCAGCGTGTCGCGGTCCGGCGAGTCGGTGTCGATGATGATCATGTCGGGGTCGTGACGCGCCACCTCGGCAAGCAGCGAATTGCTATGCTCGATATGGGCCACCACCTGATAACCACCGTCGAGCAGTGCCTGCTTGAGCAGTGCCGCACGGCCCTTGTCGGGGTCGATGAGCAGGACGCGCAGTGGTTGGTCTGAATTGAGTGGCATCGGGCCATTCCATGGAGTAATGACTGTCAAAGATGCAAATCACATACCGCTTTAATAGCAGGGGGATTTAACGATGGGCCGCCGGTTTCAGTCCATTAAATATAGAGGGCCCACCAGCGCAGGGGCGCGGCGATGAGCCTGCAGACCTGGGAGCTGCTCAGCTACATGGTGACGGTGATCGGCCTGCCGCTCGCCATCTTTGTCTTCCTCTACGAGCAGCGCAAGGAGCGCGAGAACGAAGAGGAGGAGGTCTACCAGCTTCTCTCCGACAACTATCACGACTTCCTCAAGATCGTGCTAGCCAACCCGGATCTACGACTCTTTACCACGGAAAAGACCCCCGAACTCAACGATGAGCAGCGTGAACGCATGACCATTATCTTCAGCATGCTGGTATCGATCTTCGAGCGCGCCTACCTGCTGCTCTACGAAGCGGAGATGAATGACAAGCAGCTGCGCCGCTGGTTGTCGTGGGAGGACTACATGCGCGAGTGGTGCCAGCGCAGCGATTTTCGCGAGGAGCTGCCGCAACTGCTACATGGCGAGGATCCGCAATTCGTCAACTATCTGCTGGCGCTGCTGCAGGAGAGTAGTGGCGAGACGCAGGAGACCGAGCGGGGCGTTGCACAGGCAAAGTGAATGGGCCGCGTCCTGCTAAATCGTAGGGCGGCAAGGGAAAACTCCGTTGCAGCAGGGAAATGTAGCCTCGCTAGCGCAGCCGACCGGTGTACTTGCCCGAAATGGGATCGCTCGGTGGTTCGGTTGCCGGCACGGCGGGTTCGGTGCCTATTTTGGTTTTGAGCAGCCCTACCTTGCCCATAAAGTTAATGGCGGTCATCACCAGTTCTTCATTTTCGGAGGTGGTGAGTTTGTGCAATATCTCGTCGGCGTAGTGGCGATCGGCGTTTAGGCGCATGATGTCGATCTCCAATCCCATGAGTTTCTTTCCCTGAATCTTTATTCGGGTCAGCAGTTTGAGCAGCTCCTGGTCCATCTTCCCCTCCATAGTGGTGTTATGAGTATTTTTGCGCTTTGTTCCGCCAAGGCAAAGGCAAGGGGTGTGCCAGAGCACAATATCCATGAAATACGCATGTGTTTGGGGCCAACTTGTCAATTTAGTGACAGGTTCAAACTAGACATTGTCGGCTAAACAACACTAATGGGTTGTTGATAACTCGGCGAGGATGGCGTCGCTGTCTTGCAAGGTGCGGATCTGCAGGAAGGCCTCGGCCGCCTGCGGGTGGCGCAGCCGCAGCATGCCAAGCCACTGCTTGAGGCGTGCCGAGGTGCGGTTGCCGGGCGGGATGAGGCCGATCAGGTGGCGGAATAGTGGCGCAATCTCTACCCATCCCATCGCCCGATGTTGGCCATTACTCACTGCCGCACGCAGCTGCAGGGCCAGGTCGGGCTGCATCAGCGCGCCACGCCCCAGCATCACATCCTCGCAGCCGCTGATGGCGCGGCACTGCCGATAATCCTCCACGCTGTTGATATCGCCGTTGGCGATAAGCGGAATAGCGAGCGCCTCGCGGATGCGCCCCAACCACTCCCAGCGTGCCGGGTGGCGGTAACCATCCTCGCGGGTGCGAGCGTGCACCGTGACAAAACTGGCGCCCGCCTCCTCGACCACCTCCGCCAGCTCCACCGCCCGCTCAGGACTCTCGTAGCCGAGGCGGATCTTGGCCGACACCGGGATGGCCGCGGGCAGCGCCTTACGCACCGCCACGATGATCGCCGCCATGCGCAGCGGCTCCTTTAATAAGATGGCGCCACCGCGGTTGCGATTGACGAAGCGCGACGGGCAGCCAAAGTTGAGGTCGATGGCCGAGGCCCCCGCCGCGATTCCATTCAGCGCACTCTCCGCGATCAGCTCCGGCTCACTCCCCAGCAATTGAATGATCACCGGTGTACCGCTGGCGGTAACGCAGCCGTGCGCCAGCTCAGGGCAGTGGCGCTGCAGCGCCTTGCCATCGAGGGCGGTGTCACTGACGCGGATAAACTCGGTGACGCAGGCGTCATAGCCGCCGATGGCAGTGAGCAGCCGACGCATCGGCGCGTCGAGCACCCCCTCCATCGGGGCAAGCAGAATACGCATGGGATCGGTGTGTCAATGATGCAAAGGGGAGGAATGGTAGCAGTATTGCGGCGTGCTCAAAAGAATGGATGGGGATGGTGTCTCGGCATTTTGCCGAAAGGGCCGGAAATATTATCCCCTCTCCCCAACCCTCCCCCTGAGGGGGAGGGGAATGTACTGCTAGACGGTAATCGACGTATCCCCTCAGGCACCAAACGCTCTCCCCCGGGATTTATGCCCCTTGTGGGTAGAGAGTTGGGGGAGGGGATCAAACTCATCGTGGAGAGCACCCTGCAGGCATAAAGGCCAGGGAGAGGGAATCAAACAATCAAAGGCAATAAGTTGGTAAGAATGGAATCCCACAGTATGACAATGAGTCCCCTCCCCCTCAGGGGGAGCACCCTGCGGGCATAAAGGTCAGGGAGAGGGGATCAAGATTATTCACCTATCCCCCAGGGGAGCACCCTGCGGGTATAAAGGCCGTCGGGGA
>DASWUD010000022.1:0-9272 GCA_036401755.1 Gammaproteobacteria bacterium | reverse complement strand
CTCGTTGACGGCTTCAGCCACCCCCTCGCGCACCGGGTCTTCAAAGGCCAGCAGGCCGGCGAAGATGAAGTCACGATCCGGTTCGCCTCCGGGCCAGCTCTCCACTTCGAGCGGACGCCAGCCGCAGGCGATCACCTTGTGTCCCCCCGCGGCAAAAGCAGCGGTCTCGTGCAACGCGGCGCTGCGCACCGTCGCACCATCCCCGCACAGGGCGAGAATCGTCTCCGGTGCCCCCTTGCGGACGGCGAACAGCGCGCCCTGTTCATCACGCACGATCGCCGTCTCGCGCTTGCGATCCTCGGTGAAGGGAAAGGTCTGCTGCACGGTGTAGCGGGATGGTACGGGCACATGGATCAGCAATGCGGCGTCGAGGGGATCGCCGCTGTCGCCGCGCGCGGCGAGCGCGGCCAGCTGCAGCAGCTGTTCGTGCGCCACGCCAGGCGCGGCCGCGTGATGCGTGAGGGTCAGCCGCCCTTCGGTGATGGTGCCGGTCTTGTCCGAGCAGATTGCCGAGATGCGCCCGATGTTCTCCACGACCACGGCACGGCGCACCAGCGCCTTGCGCCGCGCCAGACGATAGACGCCGGCACCAAGAAAGAAGGTAAAGACCACCGGAAACTCCTCGGGCAGCGCCGCCACTGCCAGTGTCACGGCGCTGAGCAGGGCATCGACCCAGCCATAGCCCTGCTGCAAGCGCACCAGCGCCAACAGCAGACAGAGGGCGGTGGCGGCGATCAGCAACACGATCACCAGTTGCGCGATCGCCTGCTGTAGCGGGGTGCGGGCGTGCGCACCGGCCAGGGCCGACTGGACGATCTCGCCATAGAGGGTGTGACGGCCGGTGTTGGCGATACGCATGGTTGCGCTACCGGTGAGGAGGCGCGTCCCCGCCAACCCCCAATGACAACTTTCGAAGGTGGTGGCCTGTGCGCTGATGAGTGCATCTGTCACCGCGCGTTTGTGTATCGGCCACGCCTCGCCGCTCAGTGAGGACTCATCCACCTGCACCTGTTCGGCCTTCACCAGGATGCCATCGGCGGGGAAGGGGTCACCCTTCGCAACGATCACCAGATCGCCCGGCACCAGCTCCTCAACCGCCACCTCGCGTTCGCGACCACCACGCACCACCCGCGCGCGACTTGCCAGGCAGGAGCTTAATCCTGCGGTGGAGGCGGCGGTGCGCCGATGCAGATAGAGGTCCATCCCCACCAGCGGCAACACCGCAATGAGCAGAATGAGTGCTTCGCTGGTATCGCCCAGCAGGATGAACAGCAGGCTGGTGCCGAGCAGAAACCAGAGCATGGGATCGTGCGCCGTTTCCGCCAGCAGCTGCCAACCACTGTGCGGCGGCTGTTCCACAATATCGTTGCGGCCAAAACGGGCGCGCCGCTCTGCGACTTCGGCTTCACTCAACCCGCCTGCGCGGTCGGGCAACAGATCGGCAAGCTCTTCCGGGATCGCGCGGCGCAAAAGTGTGCTCCCTGTTCAGATGTGCGGGAAATTATAGAGGCGGCGACCGGCTGTGCGCATGGTGGCGGACACCAAAAAAAAACGAGGCCCCTTGCGGGGCCTCGGATTTTTGCGGCGTGCCTTTTGTTACGCTTCCAGCACGTCCTTGAGCTTCTTCATGGCGTTCTTCTCCAGCTGGCGGATGCGCTCGGCGGAGACGTGGTACTTGTCGGCGAGGTCCTGCAGGGTGATCTTGCCGTCGTCGGCGAGCCAGCGCGCCTGCACGATGTCGCGCGAACGGGCGTCGAGGCTGGCGAGCGCGTCGGCGAGACGGCTGGTGCTGTGCTCTTCCCAGTCGCTCTCCTCCAGCTGGCTGGCGGGGTCGAAACGCATGTCCTGCAGATAGGTGGCCGGGGCCGGCGGGGCATCCTCGCTGTCGTCACCCTCGACACCGCCATCGAAGGCCATATCGTGGCCGGAGAGGCGCGACTCCATCTCCAGCACGTCGGCGGAGGTGACGCCCAGCTCCCTGGCGACGGTATCCACCTCGTCCTTGGAGAACCAGCCGAGACGCTTCTTGGAGGAGCGCAGGTTGAAGAACAGCTTGCGCTGCGCCTTGGTGGTGGCCACCTTGACGATGCGCCAGTTACGCAGGATGAACTCGTGGATCTCGGCGCGGATCCAGTGCACCGCGAAGGAGACCAGGCGCACGTTCATGGTGGGGTCGAAGCGCTTCACCGCCTTCATCAGGCCGATGTTGCCCTCCTGGATCAGGTCGGCCTGGGGCAGCCCGTAGCCGGAGTAGCCGCGGGCGATGTGCACCACGAAGCGCATGTGGGAGATGACCAGCTGGCGGGCGGCATCGAGATCGTTGTCGCGGGTCAGCCGCTCGGCCAGGGCTCGCTCCTCTTCGACGGAGAGCATCGGCAGGCGATTGACGGCGGCGGTGTAGGCCTCGATGCTGCCGATGGGGAAATTAAGCTGTAATTCCAACGCCTTAGACATCTGTTCCTCCCAAAAACCGTTGCTGTACCTCATTAATACCTGATGCTATCACTCAAGTATTAGCTTGCCAAGCACTATTTACGCATTGCCTTATAGGACAAGCACACAGGGTGCCAAGTTCCGGAAAGTGTCGCCGTTCGGGCGCAGTGAGTTGGCGGAGGGTTTCAGAAGGCGACCGCCTCCCGCTCCCCCTCCTCGGCGAAGCGCTGCAGTGCGTCGTATTGCTGGCGGATAAGCAGCAGCGAACGGACCCGCGCCATCAGGATCTCCTCCACCAGCGGCTTCTGCACAAAGTCGTTGGCCCCGGCGTGAAACGCCTCCACCTGGGTCTGGAGATCGTCATTGCCGGTCATCATCAGCACCGGCAGCTGTTCCCGGGTGAAGTGGAAACGGACGCGCACCGCGTGCAGCAGATCACCGCCGCTCATCGCCTCGCCCAGGTGGAAATCGGTGATCAGGATGTCGTACCCCTCCCGCCCCTGGCGCATCGCCTCCAGCCGCAGCAGCGCCTGCTCCGCCGAGCTGACATGGGTCACCTGCAGACCGTGACGCTCCAGTAGGCGCAGCAGGATCGCCGCGGCGGTAGTGCTGTCCTCCACATAGAGCACCCGCCCCACCAGCCCGCTGTTGCGCCGGCAGAAGTCCTTGATGAAGGCGGCGAAGGCCGGATAGCCGTGCGATTTATCGAAATAGTCGGTGACGCCGGCGGCGAACCCCTCCTTGAGCAGGCGCTGATCTGCGTCACCGGAGATGACGATCATTGGAATGTGTTGGTGGCCGGGGGTCTGGCGGATGGCGCGGCAGAAATCGAGGCCATCCATATCGGGGAGCACCAGGGAGGTGGTGACGAGGTTGTAACGGTCAGCGGCGAGCCGCGCGAGCGCCTCGCGACCACTTTTGCACGGTGTGATCACCGCCTGCTCGATGGTATTTGTCAGGATACGGGTGACCAGTTCGCGTGACACCCCCGAACCGTCCACCACCAGGATTTTGCTTGCCCGCATGCTGCCCCCAAGCGCTGTTGTTTTTGTCTCCCGCTTCGAAGGGCGGGTTGCGTTCTGTCAGCGCATCGCTCCGTTTTTAACCCAGCAGAGCAGGAAGGGCAACCACCAATTCAGGTCGGTTCGATGTCACGCAGATGGCGTCCCACCGCCAGCCACGAGCCGAGCAGGCCCAGCAGCGCGCCGCCGCCCAGCAGCAGCGCACTGGTGGCCGCATCGAGCCCGCGCAGGGCGAAGCCGCTGTTGTAGAGCAGCGCCAGGTTGTGCACCGGCTGTTCGAGAACGACGAGGGAGAACTCCACCAGCAGCAGCGCCAGCAGCCCACCGCCGAGGCCATACCAGGCGCCGCTGTAGAGGAAGGGACGACGAATGAAGGCATCGGTGGCACCGATCAGCTTGCTGATCACAATCTCGTCGCGACGGCCGTGAATGGCGAGGCGGATGGTGTTGCCCACCACCAACAGCACCGCCACTCCCAACAGCGACGCCAGCACGATCACCGCGCGCTCCACCATCGCCATTAGCGCATAGAGGCGCTTGACCCACTGCATGTCGAGTTGGGCGATATCGACCTCGGGGCGCTGGCGCAGCTCGGCGAGCAACTGTTCGATGCGGGCCGGCTCGCTCACCTCCCTCTTCAAGTGCACCACCAGCACGGCGGGCAGCGGGTTTTCGGTCAGCGCGCCGAGCGCCTCGCCAAAGCCGGAGAGGCGGCGAAACTCCTCCAGGGCGTCGTCGCGCGAGATGTAGTCGATGGCGGCGATGGTCGGTTGCTGGCGCAACTGCCCGGCCAGCTGCTGGGCGCGCGCAGCGCTGATCTCGCTCTTGAGAAACAGGGAGATCTGGTTCGCCCCCTCCCAGCCGCCGATCATGCGCTGGGCGTTGCTGAGCAGCACATAGAGCCCGGCGGGCAGCGCCAGGGCGATGCCAATCACCGCCACCGTCATCAGGGTGGCGAAGGGGCGGCGGGTCAGCTGGCCGAGGGTGGCAATGAGCGCCTGGGCGTGCAGCGTCAGATAGTTGCCGAGGGAGAACCCCGCGCTGGCGCTGCTGGCGCCGCTGCGCGCGGGAGTCTCTGCCGCTTCGCGCCTTGGCCGCGGACGACTCATACCATCCTCCGCGCGGCAGGCGTGTCACCGAGGTAGCGGCCATGGTCGAGGCGCAGCACGCGGCTCTGCATGCGGCCGATGAGATCGACGTTGTGGCTGGCAATGAGCACGGTGACCCCCACCTCGTTGAACTCGCGGAAGATCTTCATCACCTCCCACGACATCTCCGGATCGAGATTGCCAGTCGGTTCGTCGGCCAACAGCAGCGCCGGGCGGTTGACCACGGCGCGGGCGATGCCGACGCGCTGCTGCTCACCGCCGGAGAGGGTGATGGGGTAGGCCCGCTCCTTGCTGAGCAGCCCCACCTTGTCGAGGGCGGCGCGCACCCGCTTGGGGATCTCGACCGGGCTGAAGCCGGCGATGATGAGCGGCAGTGCCACGTTGTCGTAGACGGTGCGCTCGAACAGCAGGCGGTGGTCCTGGAAGATCACCCCGATATTGCGGCGGTGAAACGGTATGGCACCGCGCCCCAGTTTGGCGAGGTTCTGGCCATTGACCACCACCTGGCCGTTGGTGGGGCGCTCGATGAGGGCAATCAGCTTCAGCAAGGTGCTCTTGCCCGCCCCCGAATGGCCGGTGACAAAGGCCAGCTCGCCCGGCAGCAGATGGAACGAGACATCGCTGAGGGCTTCATAGCCCCCTTCGTAGCGTTTGCTGACGTTGGTGAAACGTATCATCTAGTTAGGTCACGGGCTCAAGGGAAGAGTGTACACACCATCATTGCTCAGGGCCGAGCAACGCTTCCACGAACTCGTTGGCATCGAAGACACGCAGGTCGTCGATCTGTTCGCCGACACCGATGAAGCGGATCGGCAGGCCCAGCTTGCGGGCGATGGCGAAGATGATGCCCCCCTTGGCGGTGCCATCGAGCTTGCTGAGGACGATGCCCGAGACGCCGATCGCCTGATGGAACTGCTGGGCCTGGTTGAGAGCGTTCTGGCCGGTGCCGGCGTCGAGCACCAGCAGCACCTCGTGGGGGGCACTCTCATCGAGCTTGGCGATGACGCGGCGGATCTTCTTCAGCTCCTCCATCAGGTTCGACTGGGTATGGAGGCGGCCCGCGGTGTCGGCGATCACCACATCGATGTTGCGCGCCTTGGCCGCCTGCACCGCATCGAAGATCACTGAGGCGGAGTCGGCGCCGCTGTGCTGGGCGATCACCGGGATCTCGTTGCGTTCGCCCCACACCTGCAGCTGCTCCACGGCGGCGGCGCGGAAGGTGTCGCCGGCGGCGAGCAGCACTGATTTCCCTTCATTCTGCAGCCGCTTGGCCAGCTTGCCGATGGTGGTGGTCTTGCCGGCGCCGTTGATGCCGACCATCAGGATGACGAACGGACGCACCTCGTCGGGAATGGTCAGCGGCCGGCTGCTGGGGGCGAGCAGCGCGGCCATATCCTCGCGCAGTGCGGCAAACAGGGCGTCGCTGTCGGCGAGCTGATTGCGCGCCACCCGTGCGGTGAGATCGGCGATGATGGTCTGGGTCGCCTCGACGCCGAGGTCGGCGGTGAGCAGGCGGGTCTCCAGCTCCTCCAGCAGTTCGCCGTCGATCTTTTTCTTGAGAGAGACCAGTTCGCGCAAGTCGGTGTTGAGCAGCTTGCCGGTGCGCGCCAACCCCTGGCGCAGGCGTGCAAATAACCCGCCCTGCTGCGGGCCTTGCGCTTCGTCAGCGCCCTTCTTCTTGCCTTTGCCGAAACCGAACATGGTGATGAGTCACGGAACCTGTGGGAAATAATGGTGTCTCTTGAGGGGTTCGCCTTGGGGCGTCCGAAGTCGTATCGTATCATCTCACCCCCTTGCCGGGTAAGCACACATAACAAAGGGAAGCGCTCTCGATGCTACACACTAAGATCTTACGCCTGACGGTGGCGCTGCTGTTGCTACCGCTGGCCGCCTGCGCGGCCGTCCCCGCCGCCCCCACCACAGAGACCCTGCTCGATAACGGCATGCGCGTCATTGTGCGCGAGGACCACCGTGCCCCGGTGGTGGTCTCCCAGGTCTGGTACCAGGTGGGGTCGAGCTATGAGTATGACGGCATCACCGGCATCTCCCATGTGCTGGAGCATATGATGTTTAAGGGGACGGCGAAGCATGGCGCCGGTGAGTTCTCGCGCATCATCGCCGAGAACGGCGGGCGTGAGAATGCCTTCACCGGCAATGATTACACCGCCTATTTCCAGCAACTGGAGAAGAGCCGGCTGCCCATCAGCCTCGAACTTGAGTCGGATCGGATGCGCAATCTGCTGTTGCCCCCCGAAGAGTTTGCCAAGGAGGTAAAGGTGGTGATGGAGGAGCGGCGCATGCGCACCGACGACAATCCCGACTCCCTCACCTACGAGCAGTTCATGGCCGCCGCCTTCCAGGTCAGCCCCTACCACCATCCGGTGATCGGCTGGATGACCGATCTGGAACATCTGGATGTGGCCGATCTGCGCCAGTGGTACCAGAAATGGTATGCACCGAACAATGCCACCCTGGTGGTGGTCGGCGACGTCAAGAGTGACGAGGTGTTCGCCCTGGCAAAAAAATATTTCGGTGACTACCAGCCCAGCACCATTGAACCGCCCAAGCCGCGCAACGAACCGCCCCAACTCGGCGAGCGTCGCATCGTGGTGAAGGCCCCGGCCGAACTGCCGTCCCTGATCATGGGCTACCAGGCGCCGTCGTTACACAGCACCGACGCACCGTGGAAGGCCTATGCGCTGGAGGTGCTCGCCGCGCTGTTCGATGGCGGCGAAAGCGCCCGCCTCGCCCGCGAGCTGGTGCGTGGCCAGCAGATCGCCGCCAGCGCCTCCGCCTCCTATGGCCTCACCGATCGTCTCGGCACCCTGTTCACTTTCAGCGGCACCCCGGCCAACGGCCACGACATCGCGTCGCTGGAGCAGGCGCTGCGCACGCAGGTACGGCGGGTGCGTGATGAGATGATCAGCAATGACGAGCTGACGCGCATCAAGGCACAGGTGACGGCGGCAAAGGTCTATGAACGCGATTCGGTCTTCTATCAGGCGATGCAGATCGGCACGCTGGCCACCGTCGGTCTCGATTGGCACGAAGCCGATCGCTACGCCGAGCGCATCAATGCGATCACCGCCGAGCAGGTACGCGCGGTGGCACGCGAATTCCTCATCGACGATCACCTCACGGTGGCGCAGCTCGATCCGCAGCCCATCGACCATCAGCATCCGCCCGCCAGCAGCGGCATGAACCCGGGAGCCATGCGATGAACCGCCCGCTTCACTCTTTTCTGCACACCCTTGTCATTGTTGTCGTCCTGGGACTGTTCACGGGACAGGCCAGCGCCACCCCCGACATCCAGCAGTGGCAAACCAGCAACGGTGCGCGCGTCTATTTCGTTGCCGCACCACAACTGCCGATGGTCGATATCCAGGTGGTATTCGATGCCGGCAGCGCCCGCGATGACGGCAAGAGTGGTTTGGCCCTGCTGACCAATGGTCTGTTGGCCGAAGGCGCCGGCAAGCTGAGTGCCGATGCCATTGCCGAGCGCTTTGACAACATCGGGGCGCGCTTTTCCAACAGCGCGTTGCGCGACATGAGCGTGGTGAGCCTGCGCACGCTTACCGACAAAAAGCTGCTGACGGCTGCGCTCGATACCTTCGCCACCGTGCTCCAGCAACCCACCTTTCCGGCCGAGGCGCTGGAACGGGTGCGCAACCAGATGCTGATCGGCTTGCAGGACGAGGAGCAGTCACCCGGCGCCATCGCCGAAAAGAGCTTCTACCGCGCCCTCTATGATCACCACCCCTACGCCGCCCCCTCGGGTGGCAGCAGCGAGAGCGTCAAGGCGCTAAGCCGCACTGACGTGGAGAACTTCTATCACCGCTACTTCGTGACGCGCAATGCAGTCGTGGCGATCGTCGGTGCTTTGGATCGCCAGCAGGCGGAGCGCATCGCCGAGCAGCTCATGCAGAAGCTCCCCGCCGGTGAAGCCGCGCCGGCACTGCCAGCAGTGCCCCCGCTCGCCGGCGCCGAAACACTGCACATCACTCACCCCTCCAGCCAGACCCACATTCTGATGGGGCAGCCGGGGATGCGCCGCGACGACCCCGACTACTTCCCGCTCTTTGTGGGTAATTTCATCCTCGGCGGCAGCGGCTTCACCTCGCGCATCACCCGCGAGATCCGCGAAAAACGCGGCCTTGCCTACAGCGCCTACAGCTACTTCCTGCCGATGCGCGAGCAAGGGCCCTTCATGCTCGGCCTGCAGACCCGCAACAGCAGTGCAGCGGAGGCGCAACAGCTGCTGCACGACACGCTGGTCAGCTTCGTCAAAGAGGGGCCGCAGGAGAGCGAACTGATCGCCGCGCAAAAGAACATCACCGGTGGTTTCGCCCTCAACATCGACTCCAACAGTGACATCGTCCAGTTCCTGGCCTTGATCGGTTTCTACCGTCTGCCCACGGACTATCTCGACACTTACGTGGCACGGGTGAACAGCGTCACGGTCGCCCAGATCCGCGAGGCATTCGCGCGGCGCATCGATCCCGAGCGGATGATCACCGTCACCGTCGGCGGCGGGCGCTGAAATGGCGCAAGCGCCGCGCCACGGTGCTGGCCGCAATCAGCTGCGCATCATCGGTGGTGAGTGGCGCAGCCGGCGTCTTGCCTTTCCCGACGTGGAGGGGTTGCGCCCCACCCCGGATCGGGTGCGTGAGACACTGTTCAACTGGTTGATGCCGATCATCCACGGTGC
>DASWUD010000021.1:0-6678 GCA_036401755.1 Gammaproteobacteria bacterium | reverse complement strand
GCTTCGTCCTTGAGGGAGAGGGGCTGATAGACCGGCAGTTGATGCTCCTGCGCTACGCACTTCACGGCACTGGGGGTCAACTTGCGACCACGCCCGGCGGGACGATCCGGCTGGGTGTAGACCGCGATCACCTGGTGGCGCGAGGCGAGCAGCGCGCGCAGGGCCACGGCGGCGAACTCCGGCGTGCCGGCGAAGACGATCTTCAGGGGGGGGAGGGAGGGCATCCTAAATTCCTCGCCGCAGGGGCGCTGGGTTTTAAATGGTGCAACGGCTCGCTTATGTGGTCGCGACGGTCTGGTTCACATCGCGAGTGCCATTCCTCAGAGGGTCTGGCGACGCTGTTTCTCCAGCTTCTTCTGGATGCGCTGGCGCTTCAGGCTGGAGAGATAATCGACAAACAGCTTCCCCTCCAGATGATCCATCTCGTGCTGGATGCAAACCGCGAGCAGCCCGTCGGCCACCAGCTCGAACGGCTGGCCGTTTCTGTCGAGGGCACGTACCGTCACCCGCTCGGCGCGCTGCACCTTCTCATAGATGCCCGGCACCGACAGACACCCCTCGTCCATCTCCTCAACCCCATGTTTTTCAACGATTTCAGGATTGATGAAGGCGAGCGGTGTGTTCTTCTCCTCGGAGACGTCGATGACGATGACCCGCTGGTGCACATCCACCTGGGTGGCGGCCAGCCCGATACCCGGCGCCTCGTACATGGTCTTGAACATGTCGTCGATGAGGGTGCGGATGGTGTCATCGACCCTCACCACGGGCGCCGCGCGGGTGCGTAGCTTGGGATCGGGGAAGTGGAGGATGGGCAGCAGCGGCATGGCAAGTGTCATCAGGTAGCTATAGTAATCTTGCAGGTTTTGTTGCTAAAGTGATGATCATAATAGAAAGTTAGTTTACTCTGCCACACTTTGAGTGGCGCTTGGTCTGGGATACACTCGCCCTCGATTGCAACGCAAAGGGATGTTCAATGAACAACAACAACGTTCACTCTCTACGTCGACTTCTGAATATTATTCTGTTTCTTCTATTTGTCGCGCTCTCGGGGTGCGCCTCATCTCCGGAGGAGTATGAGGTGGTGACCGAGCCGGTGGAGGAGACGGCGCCTCCCGCTGAGGCGCCTGCTCCTGCAATCGTAGCGCCGGCGGAGCCGATCACCCTCGCGCCCAATCATCCCGAGCGGTATGTGGTGGTCAAGGGCGACACCTTGTGGGATATCTCCGGACGGTTTCTGCGTGACCCCTGGCGCTGGCCTGAAGTGTGGCAGGGCAATCCCCAGGTAACCAATCCTCATCTGATCTTCCCCGGTGACGTGCTGAGACTCTATATCATCGATGGCCGTCCGGTGATGCAGGTGGAGCGCGGCGAGGTGGCGATCAGTGCGGGTGTCACCGATGGTGGCGCCACAGCGCCGCGCGTGCCGACCGATGCTGCAGGCCGTCCCCTCAGGGTAGTCAAACTCAGCCCGCAGGTGCGCGCCATTGATCTTGAAAAGGCGATCCCGATCATCCCGATGGATGCCATCAGTCAGTTCCTGGAGCGGTCGGTGGTGGCCGACGAGAGCCAACTCGATGACGCGCCCTATGTTGTTTCACTGGCGGACGAACACGTGGCCGGCGGCAGCGGCTATCGTCTCTATGCCCGCGGCATTGAAGAGGATGCCGAGGTCGATAACTTTACCGTAGTGCGTCCTGGCAAGGAGTATGTCGATCCTGATAGCGGTGAGTATCTTGGCAAGGAGGCGCTCTACCTGGCACGTGCCGAGTTGGTGCGTGAGGGCGATCCCGCCACCCTGACCCTGAGCGCGGCCAAGCGCGAAGTGCTGAGGGGCGATCGTCTGCTGCAGGGGGAACCCGAAACCTTCAACTTCAGCTTCATGCCCCACGCCCCGAGCAGTGAGGTCAAGGGCAGGATCATCTCCGTCTTCGATGCGGTCAACCAGATTGGCCAGCATCAGGTGGTGGTACTGAGTGTGGGCAAGCGTGATGGCATGGAGCCGGGGCACGTGCTGGCGGTCTTACGGGACGGCGAGACGGTGAAAGACCCGGTGCGTGGCGGCAGGGTGAAGCTGCCCGACGAGCGTGCCGGCACGGTGATCATCTTCCGTACCTTCGACAAGGTGAGCTATGCCTTGGTGACGAGCGCCACCCGCGCCATGCACCTGGGTGATCGGGTGAAGAATCCCTGATCGCTCCGCTTTGTTTGTTGTCCACAAGGAGGTGGACATGAATCTGCGACATGATGACGTCTGAAGAATCCCTGCGCTGTTGGCTTGCCCTGCTCCACGCTCCGGGGCTGGGCCCCGTGGCTTTGGGCGAACTCCTCGAAGCGTGGCAGCCGGAGGAGTTGCTTGCACCGGGAACCGCCTCCCGCCTGGCAGAAAATCTGCGCAATGCGCTGCAAAGGATCGACTGGGCAGCGGTCGACACCGACCTCGCCTGGCTGGCCGGCGGGGCCGGGCGCACCATCCTGACCCGGCGCGATCCCGCCTACCCGGCACTGCTCCAGGAGTTGCCCGATGCCCCGCTGCTGCTGTTCGTGCAAGGACGGGGCGAGGTGCTCGCATCGCCGCAGCTGGCGATGGTCGGCAGTCGCAATCCTTCCAGTGTCGGCAGTGAGACCGCCCGCGACTTCGCTCGCCATCTGGCCGGGGTGGGGCTCACCATCACCAGCGGACTGGCGCTGGGCATTGATGCCGCCAGCCATCGCGGCGCCCTCGATGTCCAAGGTCAGACCATCGCGGTGATGGGCACCGGGGTGGATCGCATCTATCCAGCCAGTCATCGCGACCTGGCCCACGCCATCGTGGCCGGGGGCGGTGCGCTTGTATCCGAGTATCCACCCGGTACACCGCCGCTACCCGGTAACTTCCCACGCCGCAACCGTATCATCAGTGGCCTGAGCCTCGGCACCCTGGTGGTGGAGGCGGCACGCCAGAGCGGTTCACTGATCACCGCACGCCTTGCCGGCGAGCAGGGGCGCGAGGTGTTCGCTATCCCCGGCTCGATCCACAACCCGCTGGCGCGCGGCTGCCATCAATTGATTCGTGATGGTGCGCGGCTGGTGGAGACGGCCCACGATGTTCTTGCGGAACTCGCACCACGTTTGCGTGGTCTCATTGCCGAATCGCCAGAGCAAAGCCGTGCGGTGGCGGCGGAAGAGCCTCTCGATGAGGAGTACCAGCAGTTGCTAAGCCAGGTGGGCGACGATGCTACACCGGTGGACCGCCTAGTGGAACGCAGTGGATTGACGGCGGAAGTGGTTTCCTCCATGCTGTTGATACTGGAGTTACAAGGCCACATAACTTCAGTACCAGGGGGTTACTCCCGGACCCGCATGAGAGAGTGAGATGAAACAAGACGTATTCGACATCCTGCTCTACCTGTTCGAGAACTACATGTACGACGACGGGGAGCTGGAGCAAGACCGGGAGTCGCTGCGCAAGGAGTTGCTGGACGCTGGCTTCCGTAGCCCGGAAATCGGCAAGGCGTTTGACTGGCTGGAAGGGCTGGCCGCAATGCCGGAACACGCCGCCGCTAATCTGGTGCGCCAGCAGTCGATCCGCGTCTTCTCCGATGAGGAGCAGGAGCGCCTCGACGTGGAGTGCCGTGGTTTCCTGCTATTTTTGGAACAGATGGGCGTGCTCGACTCCGCCACCCGTGAGATGGTCATTGACCGCGTCATGGCGCTCGACAGCGACGAAGTGGATCTGGAGCAGCTCAAGTGGGTAGTCCTGATGGTGCTGTTCAATCAGCCAGGACACGAGGCCGCCGTGGCCTGGATGGAAGATTTGGTGTTGGATGAGCGAGCAGGCCTGCTGCACTGAGTGCCGCTCCAGAGACACTGAACAACGCCAATGCCCGCCCCAAGCGGGCATTGTCTTTTGTGGACGGAAGAGATGAGTAACAGTCTGGTCATCGTGGAATCGCCCGCCAAGGCGAAGACCATCAAGAAATATCTGGGCAAGGAGTTCGAGGTTCTCGCCTCCTACGGCCACGTGCGCGATCTGCTCCCCAAGGAGGGGGCCGTCGATCCGTCGCACGATTTCGAGATGAAATATCAGGTCATCGACAAGAACGGCAAACACGTCGAGGCCATCGCCAAGGCGCTGAAGAAGGCCGACACCCTCTATCTGGCAACTGACCCGGACCGCGAAGGCGAGGCGATCTCCTGGCACCTGCTCAAACTGCTGGAAGAGCGCGGTCTGCTCAAGGATAAAGAGGTGGGGCGCGTGGTGTTCCACGAAATCACCAAGCGCGCCATTCGCGAGGCGGTGGAACAGCCGCGTGAAGTGTCGATGGATCTGGTCAACGCGCAGCAGGCGCGCCGCGCCCTCGACTATCTGGTCGGTTTCAACCTCTCGCCGCTGTTGTGGAAGAAGATCCGCCGCGGCCTCTCCGCCGGCCGTGTGCAGAGCCCGGCGCTGCGCATGATCTGCGAGCGCGAAGATGAGATCGAACGCTTCAAGGCGCGCGAGTACTGGACCATCGAGGCCGATCTCACCAGCAAGGGACAGAATTTCAGCGGCAAGTTGTCGCTGCTCGACAATGGAAAAATTTCGCAGTTCTCCATCGAGAACGGTGACGATGCCCATCGCATCGAACAGAAACTGCTGAATGCCGCCGCCGGCAAGCTGGTGGTGGGCAAGGTGGAGAAGAAGCAGCGCAAGCGCAATCCCGCCGCCCCCTTCACCACCTCGACGCTGCAACAGGAGGCGTCACGCAAACTCGGCTTCACCGCGCAGCGTACCATGCGCACCGCGCAGCAGCTCTATGAAGGTATCGACATCGGCGGTGAGACGGTCGGTCTCATCAGCTACATGCGTACCGACTCGGTCAACCTGGCACAGGAGGCGCTCGATGAGATCCGCGGCTATATCGCTGAGCGCTTCGGCAGCGACAACCTGCCCAAGGAGCCACGCGTCTACAAGACCAAGGCGAAGAATGCCCAGGAAGCCCACGAGGCGATCCGTCCCACCTCGGTCTATCGCGTGCCCGATGCCATCAAAGATCACCTGAGCAAGGATCAGTTCCGCCTCTATGAACTGATCTGGAAGCGCACCCTCGCCTGTCAGATGATCCACGCCACCATCGATACCGTCGGCGTCAATCTGCATGCCGGTGATGAGAACATCTTCCGCGCCAACGGCTCCACCATCGTCAATCCCGGCTTCATGTCGGTCTATCAGGAGAGCCTGGACGAACCCAAGGCGGATGATGAAGAGAGCGGCGCGATGCTGCCCAAGCTGATCGAAGGGGAGAAGGTCGACCTGATCGGTATTCGCTCCGAACAGCACTTCACTGAACCGCCGCCGCGCTTCACCGAAGCGAGCCTGGTCAAGGCGCTCGAAGAGTACGGTATCGGCCGTCCTTCGACTTATGCCTCGATCATCTCCACCCTGGAGGCACGCGAGTATGTGGTGATCGACAAGCGCCGCTTCACCCCCACCGATGTGGGACGCATCGTCAATCGCTTCCTCACCGATCACTTCACCCGCTATGTGGATTATGACTTCACCGCCAAACTCGAAGACGAGTTGGATGCGGTGTCGCGTGGCGAGGAGGAGTGGGTACCGCTGCTGCGCAAATTCTGGGAGCCGTTCCACTCGCTCATCGATGAGAAGGAGAAGAGCGTCAGCCGCAAGGATGTCACCCAGGAGCAGCTCGACGAGGCGTGCCCCAAGTGCGGCAAGCCGCTCTCCATCCGCCTCGGCAAGCGCGGCCGCTTCATTGGCTGTACCGGTTATCCGGAGTGCGACTACACGCGTAACCTGGGTGACGAACCCGACAAGAGTGCCGAACCTGAAGTGGTGGAGGGACGTGTCTGTCCGCAATGCGGCTCACCATTGATCATCCGCCAGGGGCCCTACGGCAAATTCATCGGCTGTTCATCGTACCCGAAGTGCAAGTTCATCGAGTCACTGGAGCAGCCACAGGATACCGGTGTGCAGTGCCCCAAATGTCACAAGGGAACACTGGTGAAGCGCAAGTCGCGCCGCGGCAAGATCTTCTACTCCTGCTCCACCTATCCGGCGTGCGATTACGCCGTGTGGAACGAGCCGCTCAACGAGCCGTGTCCGCAGTGCGGCTGGCCAATCCTCACCCTCAAGTTCACCAAGCGCAAAGGGGCGGAGAAGGTCTGTCCGCAGGAGGGTTGCGGTTTCAGCGAGCCGGTCGAGGCGGAGGCGCCGGCCGAAGATGAAGAAGAGTAACGCCAAGCAGGTGGTGTAGTTGACTCCATGGCAACTGCGCGAGGCTGTCCGCGTACTGCATGACGGCGGCCTCATCGCCTATCCCACCGAGGCGGTCTACGGCCTCGGATGTGATCCTCTCAACGCCGATGCGGTACTGCGCCTGCTCGAACTCAAGCAGCGCCCCTGGCAAAAGGGGCTGATCCTTATCGCTGCCGAACAAACGCAGCTCGAACCCTATCTGCTGCCCCTCGATAGTGCGATGCTTGCGCGCGTCGCACCCACCTGGCCCGGTCCCTACACCTGGCTGCTGCCGGCGCGTGATGAAACGCCCTGGTGGCTGCGTGGCGAGCACGACACACTCGCCGTGCGCGTCACCGCCCACCCCGTCGCCGCGGCGCTGTGCCGTGCCTTCGGCGGCCCCATCATCTCCACCAGTGCCAATCTGGCGGGCAAGGCGCCCGCCACCTCGCCCCTGGCAGTAC
>DASWUD010000020.1:0-9166 GCA_036401755.1 Gammaproteobacteria bacterium | reverse complement strand
AAGGTGACGTCGTAGTCCATCAGGCTCTCGACACCGGAGACGGGGGCCTTCTTGTTGACGAAGTAGGGGAAGGCCATTTCGATGTGGCCCGCCTCGGCCTCCAGCCGCACGGTCATCTCCTTGAGCATGTCGCGGAACGACTTCACCGAGATCTCGCGCTCGTGGCGGTTGAGGATCTCCACGAAGCGTGACATGTGCGTCCCCTTGAAGTTGTGGGGAAGGTTCACGTACATGTTGAAGTTGGCGATGGTGTGCTGTTCGCCGCCGCTGCGATCCTGCACCCGTACCGGATGACGGATATCCTTGATGCCCACCTTGTTGATGGGAATGCGGCGCAGGTCTTCACTGCTCTGGACATCAGCGATGGGTTCGCATACGTGGCTCATAATTCGGTTTCCTCTGTATAACGGACGCAGGCCCGCTCGGTTTCCCACAGCGTGATGGCACTCACCTTCACCCGCGCATCATTCAGCTCTTCGCCAATGCGGCGGAAGAGGTGGGCGGCCAGATTCTCGGCGGTCGGATTGAGCCGGTCGAAGGGGGCCACCTCGTTGAGGTAGCGGTGGTCCAGCTCATCGGTGGCCTTGCGCGCGGCCTGTTTGATGACCTTGAAATCCAAGCCCATGCCGAGGTTGTCCAACTCGTGTGCGGTCACCTCCACCTCCACCTTCCAGTTGTGGCCGTGGAGATTGCGGCACTCTCCAGGATAGTCGCGCAGCGAGTGGGCGGAGGCAAAATCGGTGACAATCTTCAGGGTATATCGAGCGGTCATGGTGATAGTTGACTAATTATCTATGACTTTACGTGAGCCACTGCCGTTTGGCAAGTGACCATTTCGAGGAGGGGGCGCAGGCGGGTGAGGAGCCCTGCGGCATCGAGACCGCATTCGGCCAGGATCCCTTCCCGACTGCCGTGTTCGAGGAACAGGTCGGGCAGACCGAGATGGACCACCGGCAGCGTGATGCCGTGGCTGGCCAGCAGTTCATTGACGGCGCTGCCGGCACCGCCCGCCACCGCGTTGTCCTCCAGGGTCACCAGCAGCTGATGATGTCTGGCCAGCTCCAGCACCAGTGCCTCGTCGAGCGGTTTGATGAAGCGCATGTTGGCGACGGTGGCGTCGAGGATTTCGGCGACCTCCAGCGCAGGTGCCAGCAGGATGCCGAAGGCAAGCAGCGCAATGCCCTTGCCTTTGCGGCGAATCTCACCCTTGCCGATGGGCAGAGGCAACAGATCAGTCTGCGGCGAGGTTCCGGGGCCTTTACCGCGCGGATAGCGCACGGCGGCCGGGCCCTTATGCAGGAAACCGGTGGAGAGCAACTGGCGACACTCGCGCTCGTCGGCGGGGGCCATCACCACCATGTTGGGGATGCAGCGCAGATAGCTGAGGTCGAAACTGCCGGCGTGGGTGGGGCCGTCGGGGCCGACGATGCCGGCACGGTCGATGGCAAACAGCACCGGCAGGTTCTGCAGCGCCACGTCGTGGATCAGCTGGTCGTAGGCGCGCTGCAGGAAGGTGGAGTAGATGGCCACCACCGGCTTGAGTCCCTCGCAGGCGAGGCCGGCCGCCAGCGTCACCGCATGCTGCTCGGCGATGCCTACGTCGTAGTAGCGATCCGGATACTGTTCGGAGAACTCGACCAGCCCGGAGCCTTCGCGCATCGCCGGGGTGATGCCGATGAGGCGCTGATCGGCCGCGGCCATGTCGCACAGCCATTGACCAAACACCTGGGTATAGGTGGGGCCGCTGCCATGGCTAGTGCGCATCTCACCGGTCTCGGCATCGAAGGTGCTGACGCCGTGGAAGGCGCAGGGGTTCTCCTCGGCGGGGATATATCCCTTGCCCTTTTTGGTGACCACGTGGAGAAATTGGGGGCCGTTGAGGGCGCGCAGGTTGGTCAGCGTCTTGATCAGGGTATCGAGGTCGTGACCATCCACCGGGCCGATGTAATTGAAGCCGAGCTCCTCGAAGAGGGTGCCGGGGACCACCATCCCCTTCATATGCTCCTCGGCGCGCTTGGCCAGCTCCCACACGGTGGGAACACGCTGCAGCACCTTTTTGCTTCCCTCGCGCATGGTGGAGTAGAGCTTGCCGGAGAGGATGCGCGCCAGATAATTGGAGAGCCCCCCCACGTTGGCGGAGATCGACATGTCGTTGTCGTTGAGGATCACCAGCAGGTTGGCATCCAGATCGCCGGCGTGGTTGAGTGCCTCGAAGGCCATCCCGGCGGTCATGGCACCATCACCGATAACAGCGATCACCTTGCGATCCGCCCCCTCTTTCTGGGCCGCGATGGCCATGCCGAGGGCGGCGCTGATCGATGTACTCGAGTGGCCGACACCAAAGGCGTCATAGGGGCTCTCGTCGCGCTTGGGAAAGCCGGAGAGGCCGTCCTTCTGGCGCAGGGTGCTCATGCGCTCGCGCCGGCCGGTCAGAATCTTGTGGGGGTAGCTTTGGTGCCCCACATCCCAGATCAGTCGATCGGCGGGGGTGTTGAAGACGTGATGCAAGGCGATGGTCAGCTCGACCGTGCCCAGTCCGGACGAAAGATGGCCGCCGGTGCGACTGACTGATTCGATCATGAAGCTGCGCAACTCATCGGCGAGTTGTTTCAACTCGGCGATGTCGAGCTTGCGCAGCTCTTCCGGAGTGTTGACCCGCTCCAGCAGGGGAGGGGTGGCATGTGGCGTCATCGTTGGGTACGGCTAGCGGAAAACCGTCTATGATGAGGGCGCGGCGCGTGCCATGCAAGGGCAACCATCAATAGGCGCGCTCGACGATGTAACTGGCGATGCCGCGGAGAGGTTCGGCACTGGGGCCAAAACCAGTCAGGCTTGCGAGGGCTGCAGTGTGGAGTTCGTGTGCCTTCTGCCGCGCCCCCTCCAGCCCGAGCAGGGAGGTATAGGTCGGTTTATTGCGTGCCTGATCCGACCCTTGTGGCTTACCGAGGGTAGCGGTGTCGGCCTCCACATCGAGGATGTCGTCACGGATCTGGAAGGCCAGGCCAATGGCATCGGCATAGGTGTCGAGCCGCTCTAGCTCCGCGGCGCTCAAGCCCGGGTGGGAGAGGGCGCCCAGGCGTATGCTGGCGCGCAGCAGTGCGCCAGTCTTGTGACGGTGCATGGTTTGCAGTGCCTCCAGGGTCAGGGTATGACCGACTGCCTCCATGTCGATGGCCTGGCCGCCGACCATCCCCACAGAACCGGCGGCCTGGGCCAGCTCCGTGACCATCTTCAGCCGCTGGGTGGGGGTGGCCTCCATCGCCTCATCACGGGCCAGCACCTCGAAGGCGAGGGCCTGGAGTGCGTCACCGGCCAGGATGGCGGTGGCGTCGTCAAAGGCCTTGTGGCAGGTTGGCTTGCCGCGGCGCAGATCATCGTTGTCCATGGCCGGCAGGTCGTCGTGGATCAGCGAGTAGGCGTGAATCATCTCCACCGCACACGCCGGAGCGTCGAGCCTGCGAAGGGGAACATCAAACAGCTGGCCCGCCATATAAACCAGCACCGCCCGCACCCGCTTCCCGCCATCGAGGGTGGAGTAGCGCATGGCGCGGTGGAGGCGTTCGGGTTTCTGGTGTTCGGCGGGGAGCCAGTGGTCGAGTGCGGTTTCGATGCGCTCCCGGTAGGTGCGCAACAGCTCTTTCAGTTCCACGAGAACTACTCCTCGTCCGGCTGAAAGGGGCTCAGCTCCTCTTGGCCGCGTTTTTCCAGCAGGATCTGCACCTTCTGTTCGGCGACGCGCAACGACTCCTGGCATGCACGGGTCAGTTCGATGCCACGTTCAAAATCCTTGAGGGACTCTTCGAGGGGGATATCACCCTTCTCCATGCGCTCGACCAGCTGCTCGAGCTCTTCGAGGGCTGCCTCAAAGGTGAAGGTTTCACTGGGTTTGGACGATGCCTTTTTGGCCACGGCGGGACTCCTGATTCGATGCCGCTAAATTAACGTACTATGCTGGAAAGGGTCAAACCACCACAGCTCCATCATCCACCCCATTTATAGAAGTGGGGGAGTAGTCTATGATCCGCTTATCAACAATCATCAACCAAGGGATTTGTGAATGCACCGCCTTTTAGCCCTGATGGGCCTCTCACTCATTGTTACGGCCCCGCTCTATGCAGCGCCCGTCCAAATCGGTGGCGGCGTGGAGCAGTTTGACTGGCAGGAGCACGATGGCGGCGGTAACAAGCTGCTCAAGGAGAGCGGTCAGCGCCTGTTTGTCGGCGTAGAGGCAGAAAATGATGTCAGTAATCGCTGGACGTATGGCTTTCGCGGCCGCGTCTATTCGGGGACTGTCGACTGTGATGGACAACTGAAGGCCGGGAGCAGCTGCGCCAGTGATTCCGACTACGATGGCGTTGCTATTACGGCCGACTTTACCGGTCGTTTCATCGGCTCCGCTGGTGACTACTCCGATCTGGGGTTGCGCTTGGGGGTTGGCGGCGAGGCGTGGCGGCGACATCCGAACGATAGTGCCATCAGCTATACGGAGGAGTATGTGGTCACCTTCGGCAAGCTGGGTCTGGCCTACATCCCCGAGCAGGGACTCTTCGGCGAGGCGGGGGCCAAATATCCCTTTTCGATCAGTGAGGATGTGAAGCTCTACGACCACGTCACCCTTTCGCCGCAGGGGGCCTTCAGCCTCTATGCCAGCGTCGGCTACAACTTTCATCAGCGCTGGGTGATCAAGGGCTACTACGACAGCTACCGCTTCAAGGCTTCCGATCCCAAACCGCTCTATGACGGCGGGGTATCGGTGGGGGATGTCGTTCAGCCGGAAAGTAAGATGGATACCTTTGGTCTTAACCTCGGATTTTACTTCTGAAAGGGCGTAGCCTGCGGCGGCCAGCCGTCTATATCCTGAGCAGCGCACTCGCGCGGCAACGCCGGCGTGCTATCATGCCGCGATGTTTTCCTGGATAAAAACCCCATGGTGGAAGCGTACGGAGGCAACGCAGGGCGTTGCCGCCGATGGTCCGCTGCCGCCGCGCATCATTCCCCGCGCTGACCATACCATTTCCCGCGCACTCATCAGCGAGAGTGCCCTCAAGGTGCTCTACCGCCTGCAGAAGGAGGGTTACGAGGCCTATCTGGTGGGAGGAGGTGTACGCGACCTGCTGCTGGGGCGCGAACCGAAGGATTTTGACGTGGCGACCAGTGCCCGCCCCGAGGAGATGAAGCGGCTGTTCCGCAACTGCCGCCTCATCGGTCGCCGCTTCCTTCTCGCCCATGTGCAGTTCGGGCGCGAGATCATCGAGGTGGCCACTTTCCGCGCCCAGCATGATGGCGACGACGATGTCAGCGAGAGCGGCATGCTGTTGCGCGACAACGTCTACGGCACCCTCGAAGACGACGCTTGGCGCCGCGATTTCACCATCAACGCGCTTTACTACAACGTCGGCGATTTTTCCGTGGTCGACCATACTGGCGGCATGGAGGATCTCAAGGCGGGGGTGCTGCGCGTCATCGGCGATCCGGTGCAGCGCTTTCGCGAAGACCCGGTGCGCATGCTGCGCGCGGTGCGCTTCGCTGCCAAGCTGGGTTTCCAGATCGACGAGGAGAGCGAGGCCGCCCTCTACGAGCTGGGCCATCTGCTGGAGGATGTGGCACCGGCCCGCCTCTTCGACGAGTCCCTGAAGCTCTTTCTCGGCGGCTACGGGGTACAGACCTATGAGCTGCTGCGCCACTATCGGCTGTTTGGTTATCTCTTCCCGGAGACCGAAATAGCGCTGGCCCAGGAGGAGAACCACTTCCCCCACACCATGCTGCTTCACGCCCTAGAGAACACCGATGCCCGCATCGCCGAGGATAAGCCGGTCACCCCGGCCTTTCTCTTCGCGGCGCTGTTGTGGGAACCACTGCGGCGCGAGGCGGCACTCTTCAAGGCCAACAACATGCCAGAGATCCAGGCACTGCAGCTGGCCGGTGATGCGGTGGTCTCTCGCCAGGTGCAGCGGCTGGCGGTTCCCAAACGCTTCACTCTTCAGTCGCGCGAGATCTGGACACTGCAGGAACGGCTGTTGCGGCGCAACGGCAAGCGTGCCTGGGCGATGGTGGAGAACCCGCGTTTTCGCGCCGCCTACGACTTCCTGCTGCTGCGTGCCCAGAGCGGCGAAGAGGTGGCGGAGCTGGCCCAATGGTGGAGCGAGTTTCAGGGCGCCGACGAAGAGGGGCGCAAGCGGCTGGTGGAGGGGCTTGGCCGTGAGGGCGGGGCCAAACCGAAGGGCAAGCGCCGCCGTCCGCCGCGCCGCCGCCCCAACCCCAGCGCTCCCACGACCTGACGCATTGCCGCAATGACGGTGCGTGCCTACATTGGGCTCGGCAGCAATCTCGACGATCCTCTCTCCCAGGTAAAATCTGCACTCGCCGAGCTGGCATACCTTCCCCGCAGCCGGCTCCACGCAGCGTCGCCCCTCTATCGAACCCCGCCGCTGGGGCCGGCCGGTCAACCCGATTACATCAATGCTGTGGCAGCGCTCGACACCGAGCTCGCGCCTTTGGCCCTGCTCGATGAGCTGCAACGTATCGAGCAGCACCATGGCCGGGTACGCGGTCCGTTGCGCTGGGGGCCGCGTACCCTCGATCTCGACCTGCTGCTCTATGGCGATGCGGTAATTAGCAGTGAACGCCTCACGGTTCCGCACCCGGGGCTGCGGGAGCGCCCCTTCGTGATCTTTCCCTTGCGGGCAATTGCGCCCGCGCTGATTCTGGCCGATGGAACTTCGCTGGCGTCACTTGCGGAAAAATTTGCCACACAGGAACCACCGCGGGTGGATGAGTGACAGAAGCCGCAGTGGCGGACATGATATTCTTGGGGCCTCGATTCCTTATTCAGACAGAGCATGAAAGAGCCACGCTTCATCGTTGTTGAAGGCCCCATCGGTGTCGGCAAGACCACCCTGGCGCGTCGGCTCGCCGATACCTTCGGCAGCGAGTTGCTCTTGGAGGGGGCGGAAGAGAATCCGTTTCTTGAACGCTTCTATCAAGAGCCACGCAGCACGGCCTTGCCGCTGCAGATGTTCTTTCTTTTTCAGCGGGCTCGCCAGATGCAGGAGCTGCGTCAGGGCGACATGTTCGAACCGGTACGCGTGGCCGACTTCATGCTGGAGAAGGATCGCCTCTTTGCCGAACTGACCCTTGACGGTGACGAGCTGCGCCTTTACGAACAGGCCTACGGACTGCTGACCCTCGATGCGCCAATTCCCGATCTGGTGATCTATCTACAGGCACCGGTGGAGGTACTGCAGGGGCGCATCAGCAAACGCGGACGTGCCGGCGAGGAGTATATTTCGTCCGATTACCTGCACAAGGTGGCGGGCAGCTATGCGCACTTCTTTCACCACTATGACGCCGCGCCCTTGCTGATCGTCAACGCAGCGGAGATCGATCTGGCCCACAGCGAACGCGATTATCTGCAACTGCTGGAGCAGATCCGCGCCATGCGCAGTGGTCGTCACTATTTCAATCCACTGCCGATGAGCGGACTGGAGATGATATGAGCAGCGTGACTCTCACAACACTGCGCAGAATGAAACAGGAGGGCCAGCCCTTTGCCTCCCTCACGGCCTATGATGCCAGCTTCGCCCGTCTTATCGACGAGGCCGGTGCCGAGGTGGTTTTGGTGGGCGACTCACTCGGCATGGTGGTGCAGGGGCAGGAGAGCACCCTGCCGGTGACGGTCGACGAGATGATCTACCATACCCGCAATGTGCGTCGCGGTACCGCGCGCGCGCTGGTGATGAGCGATATGCCGTTCATGAGCTATGCCGATCCGCAGCAGGCGTTGCTCAATGCCGGGCGACTCATGAAGGAGGGCGGTGCCCACATGGTCAAGCTGGAGGGGGGCGCGCTACTGCTCGATACGGTGCGCCTGCTGGCCAGCCACGGCATCCCGGTCTGTGCCCACCTCGGTTTGTTGCCGCAGTCGGTGCACAAACTGGGCGGTTACAAGATACAGGGGCGCGATGAGGCGACGGCGGGCACGATGATCGAAGATGCCCAGGCACTGGTGACTGCGGGCGCCGATCTGCTGTTGCTCGAATGCGTACCGCAGGCGTTGGCCGCAGCCATCACCTCATCGGTCGATGTGCCGGTGATCGGTATTGGTGCCGGGCCCGATTGTGACGGTCAGGTGCTGGTGGTCTACGACATGCTCGCCATCACGCCGGGCAAGCGGCCGCGCTTCTCCAAGGATTTCCTTGCCGAGGGTGGCTCCATTGCCAACGCGCTCGCTACCTATGTCAGGGATGTGAAGGCGCGGCGTTTTCCCGGCCCCGACCATGTCATCGCTTGAACCCGAGATAATCCCGGCGAAGGTTGACCAGTTCGCTGGCGAGTGATTGAAAACCTGGAGTCTCGCCAAGGCGCCAAGTACCCAAGATCAAGGTCACCGCCCTCTTGGCGTCCTTTGCGTCTTGGCGAGGGTTGATCCGTCACCGGAATTGACGAAATCGATAAGGCCCCCGAGTATTGCCGGGTGCAGTTAACTTACTATGCAGGTTGCTTATGCAGACCGTCACTACCATCGCTGAGTTGCGCGCCATCATCACCGGCTGGCGCAAAAGCGGACAACGCATCGCCTTCGTGCCCACCATGGGCAATCTCCATCGCGGCCATACCACGCTGATCGATGCGGCAAAGCAGTACGCCGAACGCGTGGTGGCGAGCATCTTTGTCAATCCGCTGCAGTTTGGGCGCGGCGAGGATTTCGGCAGCTATCCGCGCACTCCCGAGGCCGATGGCGCGGCGCTCGCCGACCACGGCACCGATCTGCTCTTTCTGCCATCCGAGGCAGAGATCTATCCCAAAGGTCGCGACGATGTGACTGTGGTAGATGTGCCGGGGATTTCCGAAACCTTGTGCGGTGAAAGCAGGCCGGGGCATTTTCGCGGAGTCGCCACGGTGGTGGCCAAACTGTTCAACATCGTGCAGCCCGACGTGGCACTGTTCGGCCTGAAGGATTACCAGCAGGTAGCGGTGCTGCGGCGCATGGTGCGCGATCTGAACTTCCCCATTGCGATTGTCGGTGTTCCCACCGTGCGTGATGCCGACGGTCTGGCACTCAGTTCCCGCAACGGTTACCTCACTTCCGACGAACGGCAGCGCGCGCCGCTGCTCTACCAGACGCTGCGCTTTGTGGCGGAACGATTGAAGGCCGGGGAGCGCGACT
>DASWUD010000019.1:0-6782 GCA_036401755.1 Gammaproteobacteria bacterium | reverse complement strand
GGCAAGGAGACCGCTATATTCCCACCATTCTGACCCTGACTGGCCAAGTCAGGGCACATTATACCCGTTCCGCTAAAACTCCCCCTCCCGCACCACTCCCTTCTCGCCCAACTTGACCACCGTCGGCTCGACTGGCTCGTTGTCCTTCAGCGGCCCCTGCCCTTTGCCGATCATCGTGGCGGCGATGCTGGCGAGCCCGCCCAGCACGCTGGAGCCGGGCAGTGCCTTGCCGTCGCTGTAGTAGTCGAACCAGGGCAGGCCGGCCTGGGTGTACTCCCTGGCGGTGGGCGGCTGGTGCGGCGGCTGGCCACCGGTGATGGCGTGGTATCGGGCGCTGTTGGCCAGATGGTCGAAGCAGCGGGCGGCGTGCTGCTGGTTTTTTTTGGGGACAGTATACCTATTTCACCCACGTCCCCTATTCTATTTACTCATTCGATTCATACAGCTGCCCAGCAATTGTCCTGGCAGCCGCTTTATTAACTCAACCGGCGGCAAGCCCACTCGTTATCTTGCGCGCCTGTTGTTCGATGAATCATTGCATACATGTAGGTCGGGTTACGCTATCGCTAATCCGACCAACAAAAAGCGATTCGGCCATGACAGTTGGACATGCGGGTTTCGCTTCACTCATCGTTGAGGCTGATCTGCGTCAACAGGTTGAACAAGGGGCGGTTGATATAAAAGTTTGTGCGCCCGATTTTCTTCTTTTCCACAAATCCGTTATTGGCCAGTGTATCCAGATGTTTTGCTGCGGTAATTCGCGAGACGCCCAAATCCTTCTCGACGAACTCGATTTTCGTATAGGGATAACGAAACAGGTTATTCAGCAGTTCCTGGCTATAAATCTTTGGCAACTCGCGGCGCAGCCGGTGCTTGGTGGCCTGTATCAGTTCACGCAGATTTCTGATCAGTCGGATTTCGCTCCTGGCGGTGATGGCCACGCCCTTTACGATGTAAACGCACCAGTCCGTCCAGTCATGCGTTTCGCGTGTCGATTGCAGTAATTGGTAATACTGCGTCTTGGTCGAGGTGATGTATCGGCTCAGATACAGCACCGGCAAATCCAGCAAGCCTTCGCGTTGCAGCATCAGCAAATTCAGGATGCGCCCGGTGCGGCCATTGCCATCGTAAAATGGGTGAATGCTCTCGAACTGATGATGCGCAATCGCCATGCGCAGCAAGGGATCGTGATCGCTATCCGCATGGATGAACTCCACCAATGCCGTCATCAGCTGTTCGATCTGCACGGCATCTTGCGGCGGCTCGTACACCACCGCACCTGTCGTCTGATTCTTCAGCACCGTCCCCGGCACCTTCCTGAACCCGGCATTATTCTGCTCGACCTCTTCCTGTACCCGCAAAATCGTGTTCATGCGGATCAAGCCGGAATTCACCACCTCGGTATATCCCACCTTCAAGGCGGAGATGTAGTTCTGCACCTCCTTGGCCGCAGGCGTAGCCGAAGCGCTTTGGTCGTAGGCGTACAGCTCGTCATGCGTGGTGATGATGTTCTCGATTTCGGAACTGTCTTTCGCCTCCTGAATAGCCAGGGTATCCAACAAGATGGCGCGGTTGGGCAACGACTCGCACAAGCCCTTGAGCTCCGCCAGGTGGCGGTGCGCCTCGGCCAGGCTCTGCCAAACGGCCTTGACCTCAAGGCTGGCGGGGCTGGGAATATCCAGTTCGGTCATGCTTTTCCCTGCAGGAACGTGATAAGAAATCGCAAATAGCTTATCACCTCACCCGCGACATGTATAAATATTCTCGTTTTCTTATCATGTCGCAGGGGATGTGTTCAAAAAGACCGGGAATTCTGGGGACTTATTTCCATTCCGCTAAAACCTCCCGAACCAGCGCCAGCTCAACGGTTTGTTGTCCTTCAGCAGCCCGGGCCTACCGGCTGCCCGGTAACCTTTTAGCAGTTTCCTAAAAAACCCTCTCGCCCTCAGGGGAAAGGGGGGTTATTGATCCCCTCATCCTAACCTTCTCCCTGTGGGAGAAGGGAAAATGCTTTTTTCAGCCTTCCGTTAGCTGGACGATACCGCCGGCACCAACTCTGGAAACAGATAGGCGAGGCTGTGCGGCGGAAAACCGAGGCGCACGGCGCCCTTCGGCTGGTCGCTCTTCAGCAGCCCCTCTTCCAGCAGTTGCGAAAGCGCAGTACGGGTGCTGCGCTCGGAACGGCCGGTCAATGCGGTGAATTCGCCGCGCGCCACTTCGCCGGCCACCAGTGTGTGCAGCAGGATGACACGGGCCTCCGGCCGCAGCGGGGCCGGGG
Organism: Gammaproteobacteria bacterium; assembly: GCA_036401755.1. Classification (GTDB taxonomy): domain Bacteria; phylum Pseudomonadota; class Gammaproteobacteria; order Thiohalomonadales; family Thiohalomonadaceae; genus DASWUD01. The sequence continues at coordinate 4,504 of DASWUD010000019.1, read as the reverse complement.
TGCCGTGGGGCCCGAAGGCGATGCCTTCGGCACGCAGTCGCTGGTAACCCTCCATCCGGCTGCGTAAACCATCCAGTTGCATCAGCCGGGAGATGTAGCTGGCCTGGTCCAGGCAATTGTTGAGGAACCAGTCGCACCAGGTGCGCAGCCGGTGCATGGAGAGATTCCCCCTCCCGTCCAAATCACCTTCGCGGGGTAAGTCTGCGGCGGCCAGCATGGCCTTGTAGCTTGCCGCATTGCGCGCCAGGCCACGGCTCACGGCCCAGAGGCCGTAGCCGGTGACACCGGCGCGGCGGAGATAGGCATCGGTGAACAGCCGGGCGACACGGCCATTGCCATCCAGGAACGGGTGGATCCAGAGCAGGCGATGGTGGGCGGCCGCCAGCGCGATGAGGCGCTGATGGCCGTGCAGCCGCTCCAGATCGTAGACCTGCGCGAAGCGCTCCATGAATCGTGGCAATTCGGCCGGATCGGGGCCCACGTGCTGCCCGACCTCCACCGCCCGCTCCCGCAGACGTCCGGGCAGAACCTCCAGGCGCTCGCCGCTCGTGGGATGGGCAACAAAGCGCAGCTCCTGAGGCAGGCGCTGGTAGAACTCCCGATGGATCCAGCTGAGGAACTCGGATGAGGTGACCGGCAGCGCAGGTTCCTGGCGCAGGCGGCCCTCCATCAGACGCTGCACCTCGATATGGGCGACACTCTCCTCCTGCAGCGCCCGCTTGGCCGGATCGTGCGAAAACTGCTTGCCCATGGCCCGCATGACGTCGAAGGGGTGGGTGGAATTACCCTCGATCAGGTTGGAGTAATAGGAGTTGACCACCCGCAGCAGCTCTTCCAGCTCACGAAACACCGCCGCATGGACGTGCCCTGCCGCCTGGGCAGAAACTTTATAGATTTCAATGGCGATGTCGGCCAGCTGCCCATCCTGGTCAGGCAGCAAGGGTTCCATGGCGGACGGGTTTGTGTACATGTATTTGCCGATTTGTGTGCCGGTGAAATATGCAATTAATTATTTGTAATATTTAAACAATTTTAATAAATAAGGCAAATATTATTTAAAATATTGCCGATTATTCTGCCGTTATTTCACATGGATTTCGGGCGTCATCCCGTGCCAAGGCCGCGCTGTATCGTCAGGGGCCGCCCTGCTCGCTATATACTGAGGCAAACTCGGCAGGATAGCCTCAAGGAGAGTGGCGCATGACACAGGAACCGATCACCCGGAGCAACAACCACCAATGGCTGGCGACGGCCTATCACGAGGCGGGACATGCGGTGATGGTGCTGCAGCTGGGGCGCGAGCTGTTGTGGGTGGAGGTGAAGGCCCCCGGCGAGGGGTTGACCATGTCGGTGGGGGTGTTCGAGCGGATGGCGCAGCTCACCGAGCAGGCGACACGAACAAGCCGGGTGCCGGCGGAGCTGCTGCGGCTGTGGCGCGAGGAGTTCTGGATCTCCGATGCGGGAGTGGTGGCGGCAGCGGAGTTCAATCTGGTGCCGGTGGAACGGCTGGCGCGCGGCGGGCTGGGCGATGCCTTCAAGAAGCTCGTGCTGATCCCCGACGAGGTGGCGCACCCCGTTCTCAAGGCGTACTTCCATCGCCATCTGGGCAGTTGGAACCTACAGCTCAAGGAGGAGTGCCAGCGCTTCTTTCGTATGCCGCGCATCGCGGCCATGACCACCACCCTGGCCGAGGCGCTGCTGCGCGCCCGCCGTCTGGAGGGGGATGAGGTGCTCGACGTCCTGCTCGCCAACCGCGCCCACGCCACCGGCCAGCTCGATCTCTTCTGGCTGCCACCGGGGAATGAGCCGCTGGTACGCAGCAAGCTGCAGCCGCCGCCAAGACAGCTGCGGCTGCTGTGATCTGTTGGGCATTCCATCTGCTGGAGCAGATTAAGAGATACCCCAGAAAAACCTCAGAGATCCCCCAGCACCAATGGCGCGGGTGCCGTCTGTGCCGTCCACTCCATATCCAGCACGCTCTCCACCACAGCTCGCGGGATCACACTGAGACTGCCATTGACGCTCTCGCCGAGCGAGGTTACTGCCGCCCCCTCGGGTGTGGTTACCTGTGTCCCGAGCGGTGCGCCGGCGGCCGCGCCGTCAGCCGGCAACGAAAGCCACCAAAAATCGGTCATGCCGTCGGCAGGTACGCGATAGCCGCCGGCGACCAGACGCCCATCACTTCGTTCGTAGATATGAGCCAGGTATTGCTCTTTGAGTTCGTACCGGAAGGTGCGCGCCCAGAGCAGGCCGCCACCGTCACCAAACCGGGCCACGAAGCCCTGCTCGTCTGACAAGGGGTAGCCAGGCTGTGCCACACCTGCGATCACAACCCCGTCGGTGGTCCGACTGATGGAAACGGGACGGGCATCCAGCGCCACACCCGAGCCCCACATCCGGCCGCCGTTGCTGTCAACGCGCGCGGTCCAGGGGGTGTCCAGCAGTGTGTCGGCACCCGTGACCACCACCCCGCCCGCACCGTCGCTCGCCATGGAAAGTATCTCGCCGGGCCCCACACCCTTGACCCAGGTCACGCTGTCGTCCTGTGCAATGGCCGCGACAAAGCCATAAGGTGCCGATGATCCTGACGTCGTGTTCAGCCAGGTGAGCCCCGCCAGATAGACGCGTCCGTCCGCACCGCCCAACACTGCATTGGCACCGTCACTCCCCACCGGGCCTTTAAGCCGCAGGAGACTGGGCAGGGTGCCGTCTGCGGCGGTTCGCAACAGAAAGATGTCATCGCTCGGATCGACGGAGTCATACATCTTGCCGGCGATCAGGAGCGTGCCGTCGGCCGCTTCGGCCACGGCATTGACGAACATGATCGCATCGGGCTGGTAGAGCTTTGACCAGCGCAACGTCCCCGCTGGGTCGAGGCGCAGCACGGCGATGCTGCTCCCGTATGAGCCGACCACTATATAGCCACCATCGGCGGCAGCGGCGAGGCGGGTGATCGTAAGGCCGACACTGGTGCCGTAGCGCCAGTCCGCCACGCCCAGTGAGTCGTGTTTCTGGACGTAATTAAAGGTGTTGCTGCTCCTGGCGAAGACGAGACCGCCATCCAGTGTCGTGGCCACCGCCTGCAAGCCGGTTAGCGAATCGGCCGTTCCGTCTGCCACATAGCGCCAGCCGATCCTCGGGTCGTCGCCTCCCCCGGATGTCACGTTGCAGGCCTTGCTGTCCAGCACGATGGGGGCAAAGAGGTTTGCTTTCGGGCTTGTCCAACTGGCGATATTGACCCCGAAGAAACTGAGATTTGCCCCCGCGTCTGCCTCGACGCCCACGTCCGCCGTGGCGCAAAACTGAGTGTTATTTGCCGCTGCGACCGCCACCCGGGCAAAACCGCTGGCGCCCGCCCACGCCGCCCCCATGTCGCCGAGCGGGCCGTAGAGATTCAGGCCGCCCCTGACCCCGAAGCTCCCTTTGGCGCTGGCCTGCGAGCCGCTGATGGTGGGGGCCTGGTAGGTCCCGGTCGCGCCCCCCTCTTTGATGAGTGTCAGCTCGGAATTCTTATAGCCGGGGCCGACTCGGAACCACGCCTCCTCCGAGGCGCTGGTGCGAAATTTTGCTGTCGTATTGACGTCCACCTCGGCCGTGAACTCAAGCGTGGGGGCCACCACAAACGGGATGCCCCCCACACTGAACTCAATGGGGGTGAAATGCACCGTGTCGAGGGAGAACCCCTGCACGGTGCTGACCCCCTCCGCGGTCACCTCGACGGTCCCCGACTCCTTGCCGTTCACCGTGGCCGAAACCTCCTGAACGGATAAAGCGGAGTCCATCTTGAAGGTAAAATCGAGGCCCAGATCGAACGACATGGCCGCGGTCATCCTCACCTGATCGGTGGTGGTTAAATTGTCGCCGTCTGCGTCGAACAAGACCTTGTTATCGAAGCCCACCACGAAGCCACTTCGGCTTGAGCTACCGTCGCTGCGGACCAGGGCTTTCGGAGCTGCCGCACTCACCCCACCGAAGTCCGGCACGATGGTGGAACGGTTGGCATCCAGATTGACCTTGGCCGTAAAATCGGCCTCCGCGAGCGCCTCGACCAAGGTCGCCCGTTCCACTGTGAGGTGCCAGCGGTCGCCCTCCAGACTTGCCGCCGAAATCTTGACCATGGCACCGTAAGGCGTATGAGTGCTGATAGGGGCCGCGATGATCTTGCCCGGGCCCAGATCTGCCGGCACCCCCTTCCCCACCTTGATGACCATCACGCCCAGCGACAGGTCGAACTCTTCGATGAGCTCCGCCGCCGCCTTGGAAAAGATCCGTGGGTTTGCAGCAGGTGTGGCCGTGCCCACCGCGGTCACACCTGACGACGCCGCGGGTTGGTTTGAGGCACTATCGCCGCTGCTGCAGGCGACGATGAGCGAGATGAGGAGAGCAAAAAGCGTACGAAGAGCGACAGCGGGGAACAAAGCGAGACCTTTCTTAACATCCATGTTTTACATCCTCTGTTGTTATTTCCGGCTTGAGGCGGTTACCTGTGGGTGCCCATTCAAGC
>DASWUD010000018.1:0-6495 GCA_036401755.1 Gammaproteobacteria bacterium | reverse complement strand
GTGTTCGTCGAGGCCTTCGTCGCGAATCATGCCGATCATGCGCAGGTGGCATTCGATGGCGTCGCCGATCTCGGCGACCAGGGAGGGCATGTATTTGCCGCCCTTCTTGAAGTAGCCGCCGCGCGGGTCGAAGACGGAGCGCAGCTCTTCGACGAGGAAGGTGACGTCGCCGCCTTTACGGAACACGGCGGAGATGATGCGGGTGAGGGCGACGATCCACTGGAAGTGGTCCATGTTCTTCGAGTTGATGAAGACCTCGAAGGGGCGGCGCAGTTCGTGGTCGGTGCCGGGGTTGAGGATGATGTCGTTGATGGTGACATAGAGGGCGTGTTCGGAGAGCGGCGTCTTCACCTTGTAGGTGGAGCCTAACAGCATTTCGGGGCGCTCCAGCGCTTCGGTGAGGTGGACGACCTTGGTCTCGGATTTCTTGTTAGCCTCTGCCTTGGGGGCGGGGGCGGCCGGCTCTTTCTTCTCCTCTTCCTTGACGAGGTTGTAGCCGACGATCTTCTTTTCGATCTTGATTGCCATTTTGTTTACTCCATGGGGCGCGTGTGTCGCTGCCTGTGTTGCATTTGGTACTGAGGGGTTATTGATCCCCTCTCCCTACCCCTCTACCCACAGGGGGCATAAACCCCGGAGGGGGAGGGGACTCTATCGTTTCGATTTCTCCCCTCTCACTCTTTAAGGAGTTACTGAGAGAGGACGGCTTCCCTGTTTAGAACTTGCCGTAGTAGCCCTCTTTCATGGCATCGAACAGATTCGCGGCGGTGTGGATTTCGCCGTCGTATTCGATCTCTTCGTTGCCCTTCAGTTCGAGGAAGCTGCCGTCTTCGAGTTCGAAGCGGTAGGTGGTCTTCTCCAGGTCCTTCTCCTTGACCAGTACCCCCTGGAACGCTTCGGGGTTGAAGCGGAAGGTGGTGCAGCCCTTGAGCTGCTGGTCGTAGGCGTAGAGGTAGATGTCCTTGAACTTCTCGTAGGGGAAGTCGGTGGGGACATTGGCGGTTTTGGAGATGGAGGAGTCGATCCACTTCTGCGCCGCAGCCTGCACGTCGACATGCTGGGTCGGGTTGATCTCTTCGGCGGTGATGAAGTAGTCGGGCAGCTTTTCGTCGGCCTTGTCGCTGTAGGGCATCGCCTTGGGGTTGACCAGTTCGCGGTAGGCGAGCAGTTCGAAGGAGTAGACGTCGACCTTCTCCTTGCTCTTCTTCCCTTCGCGGATCACGTTGCGCGAGTAGTGATGCGCGAACGAGGGCTCGATGCCGTTGCTGGCGTTGTTGGCGAGGGAGAGCGAGATGGTGCCGGTGGGTGCGATGGAGCTGTGGTGGGTGAAGCGCGCGCCCACCTCGGCCAGTTCGTGCACCAGCTCGGGATCGACCTCGGCGATGCGCTGCATGTAGCGGCTGTACTTGGCGTGCAGCACCGAGCCCTTCACCTTGTCGCCCACCTTGTAGCCGTCGCGCTTCATCTCGGGACGCTTGCGCAGCATGTCGCCGGTGACTTCGAACTCTTCGCTCATGATCGGGGCGGCGCCCTTCTCTTTGGCGAGTTCCAGCGCGGAACGCCAGCCGACCAGCGCCATCTCGCGGGTGACGCGCTCGGTGAATTCCAGCGACTGCTTGTCGCCGTATTTCATGCGCAGCATGGTGAGGGTGGAGCCGAGGCCGAGATAACCCATGCCATGACGGCGCTTCTTGATGATCTCGTCGCGCTGCTGCGGCAGCGGCAGGCCGTTGATCTCCACCACGTTGTCGAGCATGCGGGTGAAGATGGCGACTGCCTCGCGATAGGCGTCCCAGTCGAAGCGCGCCTTGTCGGTGAACGGGTCGAGCACGAACTTGGTGAGGTCGACGGAGCCGAGCAGGCAGGCGCCGTAGGGGGGCAAGCCCTGCTCGCCGCACGGGTTGGTGGCGCGGATGTTTTCGCAGAACCAGTTGTTGTTCATCTCATTGTATTCGTCGATGAGGATGAAGCCCGGTTCAGCGAAGTCGTAGGTGGAGGCCATGATCATGTCCCACAGGCGGCGCGCCTTGATGGTCTTGTAGATCTTGCAGGCCACCAGGCCGTCGTTGTTGGTGATGTAGGTATCCTTCACCGGCCACTCGCGCCACACCACCTGCTCGGCGTTATTGAGGTCGATGCCGTCGATCTCCGCCTCTTTCGGGCTCAAGGGGAAGGCGAGCTGCCACAGGGCATCGTGCTTGACTGCCTCCATGAACTCCCTGGTGACCAGCAGCGACAGGTTGAACTGGCGCAGGCGGCCGTCTTCGCGCTTCGCCTTGATGAAGTCCATCACGTCCGGGTGGCCGACGTCGAAGGTGGCCATCTGCGCGCCGCGGCGGCCGCCGGCGGAGGAGACGGTGAAACACATCTTGTCGAAGATATCCATGAAGGAGAGCGGGCCGGAGGTGTAGGCACCGGCGCCGGCGACGAAGGCGCCCTTCGGCCGCAGGGTGGAGAATTCGTAGCCGATGCCGCAGCCGGCCTTGAGGGTCAGCCCTGCCTCGTGCACCTTGCCGAGGATGTCGTCCATCGAGTCGCGCACGGTACCGGAGACGGTGCAGTTGATGGTCGAGGTGGCGGGCTTGAAGGCCAGCGCGCCGGCGTTGGAGGTGATGCGGCCGGCGGGGATCGCCCCGTGGCGCAGCGCCCAGAGGAACTTGGTGTTCCACTCTTCGCGCTTGGCGTCGCTCTGCTCCACCTCGGAGAGGGCGCGCGCGACACGCTTGAAGGTGTCGTCGATGCTCTTGTCGATGATTTCGCCAGACTTGGTCTTGAGGCGGTATTTCTTGTCCCAGATGTCCAGGGAGGCGGGCTGGAAAGGGATGGCGGTTACTGCGGTGGAAACGGCTTTGAGGTGCGCGCTGCCTTTACTCACGTAGGTTCTCCCTTGTTGGTCGTTTGGTCTCTTGCGAGAGGAGCCGCTTCCGGCGGCGGAAATCCTTGTTAATTTACCAACACTACATGTTGTGTTGAGGCCAAAAGTTTAGGCACTAGATGGAGGAGTGTCAATGTAAAAGGGGAGATAATTTTATGGAATTAAAACCAACAATTTCAATTAGTTATACATTTTGTTTTTAGATTCATAGAGATAGCGGCGGTGGCGTTTTTGCGGGGTGCGCATACTATATGTTGTGGGCCTAATATTCCAGTGCTGGCAGGGAACATCGTGTGAGCGAACACATACTTTTAACCGTTCCATGGGGATATCCACGCGATTCACAAGGGCTTGAATCGCCCTGCAGCGGTGCCTATATCGTCACCATACAGACAACCCTACGGAGGCAATCATGAGCCTGATGCGATATGAACCGATGAGTATGCTCGACCAGCTGCGCCGCGAGATGGAGCGGATGTATGGCGACCGGGGCAGCGCCGATGAGGCGCACATCGCCACCGCCAGCGACTGGGTACCGGCGGTGGATATCAAGGAGGAGCAGGAGTGCTTCGTAATCAAGGCCGACCTGCCCGGTGTCGACCCGAAGAACATCGAGGTCCACGCCGAAGGGGGGATGCTCACCATCCGCGGCGAGCGCGACACGGAGAAGAAGGAGGAACGCAGTGGCTACAAGCGCATCGAGCGCTCCTACGGCAGCTTCTTCCGCCGCTTCACCCTGCCCGACACCGCCGACACCGACAAGATCACCGCCAAGGGCACCAACGGCGTGCTGGAGATCCGCATCCCCAAGCATGAGAAGCTGCAACCGCGAAAGATCTCGGTGGAGGGTTGAGCCAGCCCCGTGTCATCACAGAAGCCCCGCTCACGCGGGGCTTTTTATTGGTGGGCACTCCAGCAAATTTCTGTCGCCCGGATGGAGCGCAGCGTAATCCGGGAGAGCCCGGTTTGTCTGGCAGTTAACCCGGATTCCATTGCATTCCATCCAGGCTACCCCTGGTGTGATATTTGCGGCGCATCCTCCAGTTATAACTCGCGCAAGGAACTCTTTTCACATCCAGGTGGTCTTTAGCGGGTGAGGAAATCCATCTTCCATTCGAAACATTCGAAAAAAGGGAAACCATGAAGAGTCCATTGCGTTCACTTGCCCTCGCGCTGGGCATTGCCACCCTCTCAACTCTGCCCGCCATCGCGGCGGCCGGGCTGCCTACCGCCGACAGTCAGGGCCAGGCGTTGCCCTCGCTGGCGCCGATGCTTGACAAAACCGTGCCGGCGGTGGTCAACGTCTTCAGTCGCAGCAAGGTGCCGGTGCAGCAGAATCCGCTGCTTTCCGACCCCTTCTTCCGCCGCTTCTTCAACGTGCCCGAGCAGCCCCAGGAGCAGATCGCGCAAAGCCTCGGTTCCGGTGTCATTGTCGATGCGCAGAAGGGCTACATCCTTACCAACAACCACGTGGTTGACCACGCCTTCGAGATCTCGGTCAACCTCAATGACGGCCGCACGCTGCCGGCCAAGCTGATCGGCACCGATCCCGAGACCGACATCGCCGTGTTGCAGGTGAAGCCCGAGAAGCTGACGGCACTCACCATGATCAACTCCGACTCGCTGCGCGTCGGCGATTTCGTGGTGGCGGTGGGCAACCCGTTCGGCCTGGGGCAGACCGTCACCTCGGGGATCGTCTCGGCGCTGGGGCGCTCCGGACTCGGCATCGAGGGGTACGAAGATTTCATTCAGACCGACGCGCAGATCAACCCGGGCAACTCCGGCGGCGCGCTGGTCAACCTGCGCGGCGAGCTGGTGGGGATCAACACCGCCATCCTCTCCCAGAGCGGCGGCAGCGTGGGCATCGGTTTCGCCATTCCCACCAACATGGCCAGGGAGGTGATGAGCCAGCTGGTGCAGCACGGTGAGGTACGCCGCGGCGCGCTCGGTGCCCAGGCGCAGGACCTGACGCCGGAACTGGCCAACGCCTTCGACCTGAAGGAGCAGCGCGGTGCGGTCGTCACTCAGGTGACCGCTGGCTCCCCCGCCGCCAAGGCCGGACTCAAGGCGGGTGACATCATCACCTCCGTCAATGGCAAGCCGGTGCACGACTCCTCCGACGTGCGCAACATCGTCGGCATGCTGCGCATCGGCCAGCAGGTGGATATGCAGGTGAAACGTGATGGCAAGGTGAAGAACATTGTGGCCGTCGTCGAAGAGCCGAAGGCGACCTCCATTGCTGGCGAGAAGCTCAATCCGCGCCTGGCCGGTGCTGCCCTCGGCGATATCGTCGAGGGGATGCCGATTTATGGCAAGGTGAAGGGGGTGCTGGTGCTCGATGTGGAGATGGGCAGTGCCGCCCTGCGGGCCGGTCTGCGCAAGGGGGACATCATCCTGCAGGCCAATCGCAAGCCGATCGCCAGCCTGGCCGATCTGCGCAACGCCATCGACAAGGAGAGCGCTGTACTGCTCAACATCCAGCGGCGTGACGGAGCGCTTTTTATCCTGATCCAGTAAACGATTTTTTCACTCAAGCTCCTGCGTTGTCGGGTTGGCCTGCAAGGGCCAACCCTTTTTTTGTCGCGCCTGACCTACATCTTTATATCCCCGCCAGTGGAACCCGACTTACATCCAGGGGCTACGCCAAACCCCGTGGATGCAGCCGAGCATCGCAGTCATTTCAGGTGTAAGTGAGTGCATGTTTGAGCGAGGCGGCTTTTTGCCTCGCGAGTTGCACGAACGGCCCTGAAATGATGAGAAGGCCGCTCTCGCACATCCCTGCCCCCTGCGGGGATAAATGCTTCGCGGCACTCGTGCATCCTGCACGTCGCGCAAGTGCGGGGCCTTGATGTACAGGGATGTACGAATGTCGCGGGCGCATGGATGCGCAGGAGCGACCTCTGTGGTTACTTTCTCTTGGCCGCGCAAGACCAATTCGCCGGGAGCGAATTGGAACAGCCGAAGGCTGGCCCGCAGGGCGAAGTCCAGGGATGGACTTCGTAAAAGTGACCTGCGCGCGGGGCAGCCCCTCGCATCAAATTCAATCCGTCGCGGTAGCGACACAGCCTTCTGCTGAAGCATTGATGCTTCAGCAAAAGTGCGATGAACCTATTTTTTCAGGCGCGCGAACGCCTCAGCCATCGCGCCCATGGAGCTGGCCGCAGGCTGAGAGCTCTTCAGCTTCGCCTTGGGGGCCGGGCCACGGCCCATGCTGCTCTCCTGGGCTGCGGCCTGGCGCGGGTCGTCGCTGAGGCGCATGGTGAGGCCGACGCGGCGGCGCTTCACGTCTACCTCCATCACCTTCACCTTCACCACGTCGCCCGCCTTGACCACCTCGCGCGGGTCCTTGACGAACTTGTCGGAGAGGGCGGAGATGTGCACCAGCCCATCCTGATGGACACCGATGTCGACGAAGGCGCCGAAGTTCGCCACGTTGGTCACCACCCCTTCCAGGATCATGCCCGGCTCCAGATCCTTGAGGTCCTCGACGCCGTCACGGAAGGTGGCGGTCTTGAACTCAGGACGCGGGTCGCGCCCCGGCTTGTCCAGTTCGCGGATGATGTCGCGCACCGTCGGTTCACCGAAGCGCTCGTCGGTGTAGTCGTTGGCGGCCAGTTTGG
>DASWUD010000017.1:0-10929 GCA_036401755.1 Gammaproteobacteria bacterium | reverse complement strand
GGGTCGGACGGTCGCGCAGATTCTCCGGCACGCTATCGAACACCAGCCGACCGGGGACACCGGTCTCGATGCGGTCACCGATGCGCAGCACCACACCGTTTTGAGCGCTCAACACCTCGCCGCGCAGCACCGTCTCCTGGCCGGTGGTCGGATGGGTCTGCACGATGCCCACCGTGTGCCCCACATACTTCTCCAGCAGACTGGCCGGTGTCAGCAGATCGAAATCGAAGTTCTGTTCGATCACACGCACCCCTTCGGGATGTTGCAGGGCGCGCAGCAGAGCCGTCTCCGGTCGCATCATGGCGCTGACATCGCGCAGCGCCAGCCGGTTCTGCCCGGCCATCAGCCCCACCCCGCGCACCTCCTTCACCAGCGCGAGATTTTCGTTATAGATGGTCACCGCCACCGAGCGCTGATCTGCCAGGGTTGTGCGCAGCTCCCTCTCATCGAGCGGCGCGGCCAGCGTCGCACCACACAGCAACAGTGCGCTGACGCCGGTCATGGCGCGTTTCACCGGGCAGACTCCGTTCCTCTTCGCCATCATGTTCGCCCCTCCACAGGTTATTGCATTGTTGCTCGGCATCACCGTTTACGATGCCAGCCACAGCCGCAGCCGCAGGCCCAGTTCGGTAGTGTAGCCGCGCGCCACGTAACTGATGCGCCCGTCACGATCGATGATCAGCGCCACCGGCACGCCGCTGACCCGAAATCTGCGCGCGATCTCCCCCTGCTCATCGACAATGACCGGCAGGGCGAACTGCTCCTTCTGCATGTAGGCGGCCACCTCGGCGGCAGTGCCCGACTGCATGGCGATGGTCATCACCCGTTGCCCCTCGGCCAGGGAGGTGATGACGTGGCGATTGGCCTTGCAGACCGGACACCACTCGGCCCAAAAGTAGATGATGCCGCTGCTGCCACGCCACTGGCTGATATCAAACGGCTGGCCATCGAGGCGCTGCGCAGCGAGTGTTACCGTAACACCGCGCGGCACGTCGCGGGTCATCCAGGCCTCGATGGCCAGTAGCACAGCCGCCAACAGCAGCAGTTCCCCCGCCCAACGCAGCAGCCGCTTCGACCATGTGCCCTTCAGTTTCATCTAGACCGTTACCTCTTGCCGTATGCTAATTTAGGAGCATGGAATGGTTCGAACGCATTGCAGTCGCTTTTGCCATCGGGCTGCTCATCGGAGTGGAGCGCGGCTGGCGGGAGCGCGACTTTGCCGAGGGCACTCGGGTGGCGGGAGTGCGCACCTTTGCGCTCATCGCCCTGCTCGGCGCCCTGTGGGGTCTGCTCGTCGAGGAGCTGGACACCCTGCTGCTCGGCGCCAGCTTTATCGCCTTTAGCGCGCTGGTGATCGTCGCCCATACCCTCGATGTGCGCCGCGATCAGGATTATGGCATTACCACCGCGGTGGCGGCACTCATCACCTTCACGCTCGGTGTCACTGCCGCCCGCGGCCACCTGGCACTTGCCTCAACGGTGGGGATCACCACCGCGATCATGCTCAGTCTCAAGCCCTTGCTGCACCTCTGGCTGAAGACCCTCCGGGAGCAGGAGCTCTCTGCCGCGTTCAAGTTGTTGCTGATCTCGGTGGTGATTCTGCCGGCCCTGCCCGACACGGGCTACGGCCCGTGGCAGGCACTCAATCCGCGCGAGATCTGGTGGTTCGTGGTGCTGATCTCCGCCATCGCCTTCGTCGGCTATTTCATCATCAAGCTGGCGGGGGCGCGCATCGGCGTGGCGCTTACCGGACTGTTGGGCGGCCTGGTCTCCTCCACCATGGTCACGCTCAATTTCGCCCGGCTCGCCCGCCAGCATCCCCTCACGGCACCACTGCTGATCAGCGGCATCGTGATGGCGGCCGGTACCATGTTTCCACGCATCCTGCTCGAAGTAACGCTGGTCAATCCGGCGCTGCTGCCACTGTTGGCCGCACCACTGCTGGTAATGACGCTCGTCTGCTACGGGAGCATCCCGCTGCTGTTGCGCCGCGCCAGCCACTCCGCCATCGATGTGCGCATTCCCCTCAGCAACCCGTTCGAGCTGCTGCCGGCATTGAAGTTCGCCGCCCTGCTGGTGGCCATCATGCTCATCGCGCGCGGCTTGGAAACGTGGCTCGGCAACAGCGGCATCTACCTGCTGGCGGCCATCGCCGGCACCAACGATGTGGATGCCATCACCCTCACCCTGGCGCGACAGAGCAACAACGGCCTTGCCCCCCACGTCGCCGCCAGTGCCATCGTCATGGCGGCCATGGTCAACACCCTGGTCAAGGCCGGACTGGCCCTCTATCTGGCGCGCCGTGCCGCGCGCCCCGTGTTCGTGATCTTTGCGAGCGCCATCGCCGCGGGCTTGGTTGGCCTGCTGTTGATCGGAGAGCGCTACCTCCCCTGACCACCCGCTGCTTCCCTCATCGAAGAGAGGGCCTTCAATCACGCCGCAGTTTCGTATTGACCGCAATGGGTGTGGGATAGCGCAGCATCACCCAATAGGAGGAGATGAAGAATGTGAGCAGGGTAGCCACCTGGATCAAATACGACGCCTGTTTGCCGATCACTTTACCTTCGTAGGCGAGCACGGCGATAAAGAGGGCAAACTCGCTGATCTGCGCCAGACGTACCCCCACCTCCTGGGAGAAGGCGGCGGTCTCTCCCGAGCGTTGCAGCAGCCAGCGAAACGCCAGCGGTTTGGCCACGGTGAGGATGGTGGCGAGCAGCAGCGCCGGCACCAGCACATCCCGGGCCATGCCCAGATCGAAGGCCGCCCCCAGGGAGAAGAAAAACAGCACCAGAAAGAAGTCGCGCAGTGGTTTGAGACTGTCGGCGATAAAGGTGCTGATGGGACTCGACGCCAGCGCCACGCCGGCGATGAAGGCACCGATCTCGCCCGACAGTCCCATAGCGCTCGCCAGTTCCGAGCCGCCCAGGCACCAGCCGATCGCCACAAGGAAAATGTACTCCTGAATGGTGTCGTAGCGCGCAAACAGCGGCACCAGGAGATAACGCGCGCCGAGCAACAGGATGGCGATGACCGCAGGCAGGGCGAGCCCGACCAAGAGCAGTTCGCCGCCCAGGGTGTGTTCGCTGCTGCCGCCCATCACCTTGAGCACCAGCAGCACCAGGATGGCAATCAGATCCTGCAGCAGCAACACCGAGATGATCACCTCACCGGTGTGCTGGTGGTGCAGTTGGGTAGTAGGCAGCAGCTTGAGACCGATGATGGTGCTGGAGAACATGGCGGCGGCGGCAACGATGAGACTCTCGGCAGGCGTGAGCCCCCACAACCACGCCACCGCACCACCGAGCAAGGCGAACAGCAGCGAGCTGAGCACCGTCACCGAGGCGGCCTCCTGCAGCAGGCGCCACAACTGTTGTGGCTGCAGGTCGAGCCCCAGCAAAAAGAGCAGGAAGATCACCCCCACATGGGAGACCTGGGAGATGATCGCCGTATCTTCGATAAGGGCGACGCCCCAGGGACCGAGCAGGATGCCGAGCAGGATGTAGCTGACCAGCATCGACTGGCGCGCGAATAGCGCCAGCGTGGCGGCGATGGCCGCACCACTGAAGATGAGAAACAGGGCAAAGACGAGCGATTCGTGTGGCATGAATTTTCCGTAACTGCGGTTGAGAGGGTCACCGATAGCTAGCTGCGGCGGCCGGTTCGCTGTGGTGTCAGTGCGAGGAGACCTCTCCGCTCGTGTCCGGCGGCATGGCGGAGGGCAGTGTCACCAGCGCCTTGAGCGTCAAACCATCCAGGGCGGCGATCATCCCCCCCTGGAGGCGCCCAAAGAGATCGTCCACCGCCGGCAGGGCCAGCGCCGAGGCATCAAATTCGCTCTGCTCCTCGCCCGCTTCGCGGATCTCTGTCAGCAAGCGGGCGATGGTCAACCCTTCGGGATTATGGGCCGGCAGATATTCGGGCGGTTCGCTGCCGGTCTCCACCAGCAGCTGACGCGTCTGCAACAGATCGACCACCTCACCGAGGGTGTCGCCGGGGATGCGCAGCCGCTGCACCAACCGCTCCAGCGTCCACGGTGCCCGCTCGTTGCAGTAGCTGTCGGCCACCAGCGTCATCACGGTCAATGCCAGGCGCTCGCGCAGCCGATTGCTGAGTACCAGGCGCGTGCCGCCCAGCCGGATCTGTTCGGGGTGCTGGTGGAAATAGGCGACCTGCGCGCCGAACAGCAGGATCACCCAGGCCAGATAGAGCCAGATCATGAACAGCATCAGGATGGCGAGGCCGGAGTAGATGGCCGAGTAGTGCACGGCGCCGGAGGCGAAGCTGGCGAAGAGCTTGCCGGTCAACTGCCAGATCACCCCGGCCACTGCTGCCCCCACCAGGGCGGAGCGGAAACGCACGCGGGTATTTGGCACGAAGATATAGATGAAGCAGAAGGCGGCCGTGATCATCAGAAACGGCATTACCTCGCCGAGCACAACCACGATGGAACCGAACGGCTCGATGGCCATCAGCCGCTGTGCCACGCTCGAATTCATCATGGTGGCGGTAAGGCCGAGGGCGGCGAAGATTAGCACCGGTCCGACCATGATCACGCTCAGATAGTCGCTGAAGCGGCGTGCGAAACTGCGCACCCCCTTGGTGCGCCACACATAGTTGAAGCTGTTCTCGACCTTCTGGATCAGCGAGATCACCGTGTAGATGAGCAGCGCCATCCCCAGCGAGCCGAGTACCCCCACCTTCATGTTGGCGACAAAGCCGAGAATGCGCTGCACGATCTCATCCGCCTGCGCACCGAGCGGCGCCATCAGATTGAGCAGCAGGGGTTCCACCTGATTGTGCACGCCGAAGGCCTTCAATACCGAGAAGCTGACGGCGATAAGCGGCACCATGGAAAGGAGGGTGGTATAGACCAGACTCATGGCGCGCAAATTGATCTGCCCGACCGCCAGCTCGTGCCAGATCACCAGCAGAAAACGCGCCGTGCGCAACACGACACGATGCGCATAACCTACCTGGTTGAGGTCGATGCGCCAGATTTCACTAAAAAGAAACTGCTCTGCACGTTGCCAGAGAGAGCTCATGACCCAGCCATATCCTTGTCCATTAGTATCAATACCATTTCAGCACGAAGCCGCGGCATTGTCATGGGTGCCACGCACATTCGTTGCGGCGCCCAACCGGGCTATCACAGGTTCTTGGTCTCCTGCCAGAGCTTGTCCAGCCGCTGCGCAGAGATCGGTGCGATCGTCTTCAACTCCTGGGCATAGAGCGAAACACGCAGCTCCTCCACCATCCAGCGGTAGTGCGCGAAGGGTTGCGCCAAGGGGGTATTCGCTTTAAGGCGCGCCACCACCCGCTGCCAGTGGGGTGCCACATCGAGCATCAGCTTGCGATCGCGCTCGGGACTCTGGCGCAGCTTTTCCAGCCGCAGGGAGATGGCGCGCAGATAGCGCGGATAGTGGTCGAGCCACTGGGCGGGAGTGGTGGTAACGAAGCCGGGGAAGAGCAGGTGCTGGAGCTGCTCCTCCACATCGGTCAGCGCCGGCAGCCAGGCAGGGGCCACGCTCCCCTTCAGTACCTTGCGGATCGCATGATGCTGTATCAGTGCTTCGGCCACGGTGGCACAGAGAGCGTTGGCCACTTCGATGAGCGTCTGGCGCGCCTGGGTCGCGCGCGTCTCGAAGGCGGCCGCATTGCGCGGTAGCTCCCCCTGGTCGAGGGCCAGCGCGCGATCGACCGTCGCGTGGATCAGATCGTCGCGCAGCTCGTCGCAACTGCCGATGCCTACATAGTGCAGGCACATGCTCTGCAACCCGGGCAGGTGACCGCGCAGGTATTTGAGCTTGTCGGCATTGGCAAGCATGAAGAGACGCCGCAACCCCAAGCGCAGCTGCAGCTCTGCGGCCGCAAGTGACTCGAACAGCTGAATCGCCACGCTGTCCCCTTTATCCACCAGCGCCGGCCACGCCTTCACCGCGATCCCCTGCGGGCGGATCTCCACCTGCTCGGGCAGTGTGCCGAAGTCCCAGCGGGTGATCTCATCGCGCTCGATGCCCGGCGCCGGCGCTTGTGCCAGCGTGGCGCGCACCTTGCCGGAGAGGCGCTGCTGCAGCTCACGCAGCTCGCGCCCCTCACCCCATACCTGGCCGTCATCACCGAGCACGCGGAAATTCATCAAGAGGTGATTGGGCAATTCGCAGCCGCGCCAGCTCTCCAGCGGCACGTTGGTGCCGGTGATGCGCAGCAGGCGTCTGCTTAACTGCTCGAACAGCGCGCCTTGCGCGAACGGCATCCCCTCCTGCGCCGCCTCGGCGAAGTTGGGGGCCGGTACAAAATTGACGCGCAGCGCCTTGGGCAGCGCGCGGATCAAGGCGGTGAGCTTGTCGCGCAGCATGCCCGGCACCAGCCACTCGAACGGCTCCGGTGTGAGCTGGCCGAGTGCCGCCAATGGCACCAGCACCGTTACGCCGTCATCGGCCGCGCCCGGCTCGAAGTGGTAGCGCAGCGGCAACTGCAGATCACCCACGCGCAGCAGATCGGGGAAGAGCTCGCCGCCGAGCCCCAGCGCCTCACGCTGCAGCAGGTCGTCACGGCTCATGAAGAGCAGGCGCGGGTCGTCGCGCTCCGCCTCGCGGCGCCACTTCTCGAAACTCTTGCCGCTGTAGATGTGGGGTGGCAGTTTGGCGTCGTAGAAGGTGAACAGCGTCTGCTCATCCACCAACAGATCGCGGCGGCGCGATTTCGCCTCCAGCTGCTCCACCTCGACGAGCAGGGCGCGGTTGTGTTTGAGGCAGGGCGCCTCGCTGCGATAGTCGCCCTCCACCAGCGCATGGCGGATGAACAGCTCGCGTGCCAGCGGCGGATCGATGGGGCCGTAGTTGACGCGCCGCTTGGCGATGAGCGTCAGACCGTAGAGCGTCACCTGCTCGAAGGCGGCCACCTGCGCGGCGTTCTTCTCCCAGTGCGGTTCGAAGTAGTGGCGACGCAGCAGGTGCGCCGCGAGCGTCTCCAGCCAGAGCGGATCGATGGCGGCCACGGTGCGCGCGAAGAGGCGCGAGGTCTCCACCACCTCGGCGGCGACCAGCCATTTGGGCGGCTTCTTCGCCAGCCCCGAGCCGGGGAAGATCGCCAGCTTGTTGCCGCGTGCGCCGAGGTAGGGCTCGCCGCGTTCGCGCCCCTTCTCCTTCGTCTTCTCCTTGTCGAGCTCCTGCTTGAAGGCGATGTTGCCGATGAGGCCGGTGAGCAGCGCGCGGTGAATGGCGTTGTAGTCGGCCGGCTCTTCGTTGCTGCGGAAGCCCAGCTCCCCACACACCGCCGCCAACTGGCCGTGGATCTCGTGCCACTCGCGCAGGCGCACATAGGAAAGAAACTCCTCACGACAGAGTTTGCGCAGCTTGCTGTTGGAGAGGTGGCGCGACTGCTCGTGGAAGTGGTCCCATAGCTTCAGGTAGGCGAAAAAATCGGAGCGCTCGTCATGAAAGCGGGCATGCGCGGTGTCGGCCGCCTGCTGCGCCTCCATCGGCCGTTCGCGCGGCTCCTGGATGGAGAGCGCCGCGGCGATGATCAGCACCTCGTGCAGCGAACGCTCGCGCTCGGCGGCGAGCAGCATGCGGCCGATACGCGGGTCGAGCGGCAGCCGCGCCAGCTGGCGGCCGATGGGGGTCAGGTCGCGCAGCTCATCGACCGCGCCCAGCTCATGCAGCAGCGCAAAACCGTCGTTGATGGCGCGTTTGTCCGGCGCGGCGAGAAACGGGAACGCCTCCACCTCGCCGAGGTTCATCACGCTCATCTGCAAAATGACGCTGGCGAGGTTGGTGCGCAGGATCTCCGGATCGGTGAAGAGCGGGCGCGCCAGGAAATCCTCTTCGCTGTAGAGACGGATGCAGACGCCGGCGCTGACGCGCCCGCAGCGGCCGGCGCGCTGGTTGGCCGAGGCCTGCGATACCGGCTCGATGGGCAGCCGCTGCACCTTGGTGCGTGGCGAGTAGCGGCTGATGCGCGCAGAGCCGGTGTCGATGACGAAGCGGATGCCGGGCACGGTGAGCGAGGTCTCTGCCACGTTGGTGGCAAGCACCAGGCGCCGCCCACCGTGGGGCTGGAATACCTTGTCCTGCTCCTGGGTAGAGAGCCGCGAGAAGAGCGGCACGATCTCGGTGTGGCGTAGCGGATGTTTGCGTAAAGCCTCGCTTACCTCGCGGATTTCGCGCTCGCCCGGCAGGAAGATGAGCGTGTCGCCCAGCGGATCGAGACGCCCCAACTCGTCCACCGCGTCGACCACCGCCTGCGGCAGATCGCGATCACGCGTCTCCTCGTCGTCGCCCTGTACCGGGCGGTAGCGCACCTCCACCGGATAGGTTCGCCCCGATACCTCGATCACCGGCGCCTCGTCGAAGAATTTGGAGAAGGCCTCGGTGTTGATGGTGGCGGAGGTGATGATCAGCTTCAGGTCGGGGCGACGCGGTAACAGCTGCTTGAGATAGCCGAGCAGAAAGTCGATGTTGAGGCTGCGCTCGTGCGCCTCGTCGATGATGAGGGTGTCGTACTGTTCGAGCAGCGCGTCGCTCTGGATCTCGGCGAGCAGGATGCCGTCGGTCATCACCTTGACGAGACTCTGTGCGCTCACCTGATCGGTGAAGCGCACCTTGTAACCGACCAGGGCGCCGAGCGAGCTGTGCAGCTCCTCGGCGATGCGCCGTGCCACGCTGCGCGCGGCGATGCGGCGCGGCTGGGTGTGGCCGATGAGGCCGCTGATGCCGCGCCCCAGCTCCAGGCAGATCTTGGGCAACTGGGTGGTCTTGCCCGAGCCGGTCTCCCCCGCCACCACCACCACCTGATGCGCGGCGATGGCCGCGGCGATCTCGGCACGCCGCCCGCTGACCGGCAGCTCCTCGGGATAATCGGGATGGGGACGCAGTGCGGCACGCTGCACATAGCGCTGCTGTGCCGCTTGCAGGTCACGCTGCAGGGCGGCCAGGGCACGGTCCGAAGGTTTGCCCTGGGTGAGGCGACGGCGGATCGCCGCGACCTGGCCGTGCAGCCGCCGGCGGTCCGCCACCAGGCACTGTTCGAGCTGTGCAGAGAGCTGCTGGAGCAATTGGGAGTCGGCGGGAACGGACACGAGCCTGTCTGGTTACGACGCAAGGATGAAAATCGGAAGGGGATTGTATCAAAGTGCGTGACGGGTGGCCCCTCTCGCGTGGAAACTACCAACCCGTAGTCGCGGGCTGCTTGATGGCCGCGTTTCCCACCAGACACGGCGGGGCCGACTGTGCCGTCCTGTGGGTGTCGTGCGCCTGTCATGATCAGGCGCTATGCTTGAATGGTTGGCTGATAGTAAAACAATTACATGGACAGCATCGAACTCAAACTTCCCGAACTCTACATCAACCGTGAGCTGAGCCTGCTCGAATTCAACCGTCGCGTGCTCGAACAGGCGAAGGATGAGCGGATGCCGCTGCTGGAGCGGTTGCGTTTCCTCTGCATCTCCAGTTCCAACCTCGATGAGTTCTTCGAGATCCGCGTCGCCGGCCTGATGCAGCGCGCCGCTTCGGGCTCGGTGCAGGCCGGTCCCGACAACCTCTCACCCCATGAGCAACTCAAACAGATCAGCAGCTGCGCCCACGCCCTGGTGGAGGAGCAGTATCGCGTCCTCAACGACACTCTGCTGCCGGCGCTGGAGGTGCAGGGGATCCGCTTCGTCAAGCGCAGCGACTGGAGCGACTGCCAATCGGCCTGGGTAAACGATTATTTCGAACACGAACTGCTGCCGGTGCTCAGCCCGCTCGGCCTCGATCCGGCCCACCCCTTCCCGCGCATCCTCAACAAGAGCCTCAATTTTATTGTGGTGCTCAAGGGCAAGGATGCCTTCGGCCGCAACAGCGGCATGGCCGTGGTGCAGGCACCGCGCGCCCTGCCGCGGCTGATCCGCCTGCCGCCATCGGAGTGCAACGGCGGCCCCAACGACTTCATCTTCCTCTCCTCCATCATCCACGCCCATGTGGCTGACCTCTTCCCCGGCATGAAGGTGCAGGGGTGCTACCAGTTTCGCGTCACGCGCAACAGCGAACTGTTCGTCGATGAGGAGGAGGTGGGGGACCTGCTGCGTGCGGTGGAAGGCGAGCTGTCGCAACGGCGCTACGGCGACGAGGTGCGCCTTGAGGTGGCCGATAATTGCCCATCCGATGTCACGGCCTTTCTGCTCAAGGAGTTCGAGCTGACGCCCGACGATCTCTATGCGGTGAACGGTCCGGTCAATCTCAATCGGCTGATGACCCTGCCCGACCTGGTCGATCGCGCCGATCTGAAGTTCACCGCCTTCACCCCGGGAGTGCCGGCGCGCATCATCCAGGCCGGCGACATCTTCAAGGCGATCCGCGATGGCGACATCCTGCTGCACCACCCCTTCGAATCGTTCATGCCGGTGATCGACTTTTTGCGCCAGGCGGCCAACGATCCCCAGGTGCTGGCCATCAAGCAGACCCTCTACCGCACCGGTCCCGATTCGGCAGTGGTCGATGCACTGGTACAGGCGGCGCGTGCCGGCAAGGAGGTGACGGTGGTGGTGGAGCTGCGCGCGCGCTTCGACGAGGAGGCGAACATCGCACTGGCCAACCGCCTGCAGGAGGCGGGCGCCCATGTGGTCTATGGGGTGGTCGGCTACAAAACCCACGCCAAGATGGTGCTGGTGGTGCGGCGTGAGCAGGCACGATTGCGCCACTACGTTCACCTCGGCACCGGCAACTACCATGCGCGTACCGCCCGCATCTATACCGACTATGGCCTGTTCACCTGTGACGAGGTGATGGGGGATGATGTCCACAAGCTCTTTTTGCAGCTCACCAGCCTGGGGCGCAGCAGCAAACTGAACAAGCTGCTGCAATCACCCTTCACCCTCTACAACGGCCTGCTGGAGCGCATTGAACGCGAGGCCGCCCTGGCTCGCCAGGGGCGCCCGGCGCGCATCGTTGC
>DASWUD010000016.1:0-5538 GCA_036401755.1 Gammaproteobacteria bacterium | reverse complement strand
TGCCGCGCGACGAGATCACCAAACACGCCTTCGTACTCTGGCCTTTAGCCGAGATCGCACCCAATGCGCGTCATCCGCTGTTGGGGGCGACCTATGCAGAGCTGTGGCACAACTTCGATCGCGACAAGCAATCGCTCTGGCCGATCCCATTCACATGGTCGAGGTGATTCGCACGATTGACCTGCACGATCCCCGCGATGGTGCGGCACTACTGACGCTGCTCGATGGCTATGCGCGTGACCCAATGGGCGGTGGTGAACCCCTTTCCGATGAGGTGCGCACATCACTTATTCCACAACTACGCACCTGCGGCCACTATCTGGGCGTCATCGCCTGGCACGACGAAATACCCGTCGGGCTGGTCAACTGCTTCGCAGGGTTCTCCACCTTCGCCGCCCAACCGCTGCTCAACATCCACGACATCGTCGTGGCGCCATCAGCGCGTGGCAGCGGTCTGTCGCAACGGCTGCTTGCCAGGGTGGAAGCGCTGGCCCGCCAGCGCGGCTGCTGCAAACTCACCCTCGAAGTACTCGCCAACAACCACGTAGCCATGGGGGCCTACCGCAAGTTCGGCTTTGCCGCCTACCAGCTCGACCCGCAAGCGGGACAAGCGTTGTTTTGGCAGAAAAAACTTTAACTGTTCAGCGAACGCCCACCATCCACGTTCAAGACCTGCCCGCTGGTGTAGTCGGCATCGCGGATTAGGAACAGCGCGGCGCGGGCGATATCCTCGGGATTCCCCTGGCGCTTGAGAAAGGTGCGATCGAGGATCTTCGCCTTGGTGGTTTCGTCCATCTCATTTTCTGGCCAGAGGATCGCGCCGGGGGCGATAGCATTGACGCGCACCTCGGGCCCCAGTTCGCAGGCAAGCGATTTGGTGAGCATCACCAGCCCCGCCTTGGCGACGCTGTAGACCGGATATTCACGCAATGGCCGCTCGGCGTGGATATCGACGATGTTGACGATGCAGCCGCGCGCCTGCTTGAGATACTGTGCCGCCGCCTGCGCGAGGAACAGCGGCGCCTTGAGGTTGGAGCCGAGCAGGTCGTCCCACTGCTGTACGGTGATGGTGCCCACCGGCGTGGGATAGAAGGTGGAGGCGTTGTTGATGAGCACGTCGAGGCGCCCCCAGGCGGCATGGGCCTCCTGCACAATCTCTTCCAGGCGTGCCATATCGAGCAGATCGCCCTGCACCAGCGCAACGGAGTTGGCGCGCTGCTCATTCAAGGCTGTCTGTAATTGTTCTGCCCCGGCCTTTGATTGGCGATAGTGGAGCACGATGTTGGCGCCCGCGCCATGCAGCAGACGCGCGGTGGTAGCGCCGATGCGGTGGGCCGCGCCGGTGATCAATACCACCTTGCCCTGGAGTGAACGAGTCACAGCTTCTCCCCTGTTCAACGATTTGGCACACTGTAGCCCAATATTCAGTCGAGGCGGCGATTTTCAATGAAGTGTCTGGATAGCGCGCGTGTTCTCCACGCGGCGGTGCGCTCGCTGGGCGAGCTTCCTCAACCTGATGAGGCGGCGCAGGCGGCGAGTGAGGCGTTGACCAGGCTGATCCGTGAGGAGATCGAGCGGACCGGGGGCGCCATCCCGTTTGCCCGCTTCATGGAGCTGGTCCTCTATGCGCCGGGACGCGGCTACTACAGTGGCGGTAGCCGCAAGTTCGGTGAAGCCGGCGATTTCACCACCGCCCCCGAACTCTCGCCGCTCTTCTCGCGCTGCCTGGCGCGGCAGTGTCTGCAGATTCTTCAACAGTTGGGCGAGGGCGATCTGCTGGAGTTCGGTGCCGGCAGCGGGGTGATGGCCGCGGAGTTGCTGGCTGAGTTGGAGCGGCTCGGGCGATTGCCACGCCATTACTACATCGCGGAGTTGAGCGGCGAGCTGCGCCAGCGCCAGCAAGAGACTATTACCAAACGGTTGCCCCACCTCGTCGAGCGCGTGGTATGGCTAGATGAACTGCCCGAGACATTTCGTGGTGTGATCCTCGGCAACGAGGTGCTCGACGCCATGCCGGCACAGCGCTTCCTCGTGACGGAGGGTGTGGCGAGGGAGTTGGGTGTCGCCTGGCACGATGGCCAGTTTGCCGATGCACTGTTGGCAGAGAGTGCACCCGCCGTGGCCTCGGCCTTGAAAGCGTTGCTCGACGAGGCAAGGCTTGACGACGGCTATTCCTCCGAAATCAGCCTGGCTGCCCAGGAGTGGATCGCGACGCTGGCGCAGCTCCTCGATGCGGGGGCCATTCTGCTCATCGATTACGGTTTCCCGCGTCGCGAGTATTATCACCCGCAGCGCAAGGAGGGGACGCTGATGTGCCACTATCGCCACCGCAGCCACCCCGATCCCTATGCTTTCGTGGGCTTGCAGGACATCACCGCCCATGTGGACTTTACCGCCATCGCCGAGGCGGCGGCGCAGCACGGCCTGCATGTGGCCGGTTTTGCCAATCAGGCGAGCTTTCTGTTGTCGATGGGGATACTGGAGATGATGGGCGAGGCGCAGGAGACGCGTGAACAGATGGCCTATGCCGGCCAGGTGCGACGCCTGCTGCAGCCCGAGGAGATGGGTGAGCTTTTCAAGGTGATCGCACTGACGCGTGGCTTTGACGAGCCGTTACTCGGTTTTGGCTTGCGTGACGAGCGCGCTCGGCTCTGAGAGCAGAAAGCGGCGCGACTGGAGCAGGAAGAGCTTCCGGCCATAGCCCACCAGCAGTTCGCGATAACTGTGGGCCAATGCATTTTCATAGGCGCAATCCCCGCAGCCACTCATCGCGGCCAGGCGCGACTCGATATGAGCGATGGTCTGGTGCAAATTCATTTCGATAGTGCTGTGTTGTTCCATGAATTCGTCCTGTGAAGTTTTGGTTATTGTAGTGGCGGCCCATGACAAGCGTGTGACGCTCATAACGGGTTGCCTTTGCCGAGCCTTCGATTCTACCGTTCACCGCCGAGCAGATCGTGATCCTCGTCCGTCTTCGGCACAAAGTTGAACGGGCCATTGGCGCTTTTGTGACGCTTGAACCAGCCAGTCATCGCTCTTCTTTTTATGGTGTGGATCTGGTGCATGCCCGCGTGGTTCATTCGCGGTCATGCCGAACGGATGGCCTTCAGGACATAAGGACAGGTAGCGGGTATGATCACACTCATTCAGATGGTTATAGAGGCCTAGCTCCATGTCCGACTCCAATCGCTTGCAACAGACCCAGGCCATGTTGGCCAAGCACCATCGCGACGGCGCGCGTTTCGCCGAGCTGATGAAACAGGGCTTTGCCGAACGCTTCAACGAGGAGTTCTGGCGCGAGTGGGCGCAGTGGGTCGAGCCGGTCTACTCAGCCACCCCGCTGGTCGTGGATCTCGGCAGTGGGCCGGGGCTGTTTCTCAAGGCGCTGGCGGAGCGTACGCCAGGGCTGCGCGCCATCGGCGTCGAGTTGGCCCCCTACATGCTGGCGGCGAGCGTCGAACTGCCGCCGGGTTGCGAGGTGATCAGGGAGGACCTGCACGATCCCCACCTGCCGCTGGCCGATAACTCGGTCGACGCGGTGATGGCGTCGGTGGTGTTGCATGAGATGAGCCAGCCGCTGCGCACCCTGATGGAGATGCAGCGCATTCTGAAACCGGGCGGGCGCTTCTATATTCTTGACTGGGTTCGGGCACCGCTGGAGATCTATGTGCGCCACCAGACCGAAGAGGCGCGCGTCTTTGACCGTGCCACGCCGGTGGAGGAGCTGGAGGACCTGCTGGTCCATTTCATCGAACACAACCGCTTCTCGCGCGAGGATCTGATCTACATGCTCAACCACACCGGCTTTGCGGTGCTGCACAGCGCCCTGATGAAGGAGGGGCGTTACGCCCACCTTGTTGCGGAGAAGCGTCGCTAGATGGCGCTGCGCTACCACCGCTACTGGCTGATCACCGGGTTGCTGCTGATCGCAGTAGTGATTTTTTTCTCCATTACTTCACATCCGCCGAAGCTCTTGTCGTTCAAATGGTCTGACAAGCTGGAGCATTTCGCCTCCTATTTCGTGTTGATGGGCTGGTTCATGCAGCTCTACCGGAGCCACAAGCAGCGCCTGCTCTGGGCGCTGCTGTTTGCCGGGCAGGGGCTCGCCCTGGAGATCGTGCAGGGGATGAGCCGCTGGCGCACCTTCGACTACTGGGATGCGACCGCCAACACCCTGGGGGTTATGGTGGCGTGGGTGTGGGCGTATCGGGGGCTGGATCGACTGCTGCCGGCTCTGGAGCGGCGTCTGCAGGGGTGGGTTCGACCGGGGGCGTGACGCCGTCTGTCGGAAGCGGCTCTACCAACGGTGTCACGGCCGGCTTCTCGGCCGGATTTGCTGGCGCCGGCTCAACCGCTGCTTCGCTCGCCTGCGTCTCCGGCGCCTTGAGGTGGCGCGCGATTTTGGCCACGCGACGCTGGAAGGTGCGCGTGTTGGTTTTCGGGTTGTGTTTCTTCGGGCTGGGCAGGCAGGCGGCCAGTTGTACCGCCTGATCGTAAGAGAGCGCGCTGGCCGGGATATTCCAATAGTAGTGGCTCGCCGCCTCCACCCCATAGACGCCGGGACCGAATTCGGCGACGTTGAGATAGATCTCCAGAATGCGCGGCTTGCTCAGGTTGCGCTCCATCGACCAGGTGAGCAGCAACTCGTGCCATTTGCGCAGGTAGTCGCGCGAGCCGCTCAGAAACATGTTCTTCACGGTCTGCTGCGAAATGGTACTGGCGCCGTAGACCACCTTGCCCTTCTCCAGGTTCTTCTCCATCGCCTCCTGGATCGCCTCGGTGTCGATCCCCTCGTGCTCATAGAAGCGGCTGTCCTCAGCGGCGATCGCCGCCTTGCCCATCATCGGTGCGATACGTTGCAGCGCCACCGGCGTCCAGCGTAGCGGCGGCAACTTGCCATCCTCCTTGCGCTGCTCTTCATAGCGCAGGATGAAGTTCGATTTGGGGACGGGGCCTTGGGAGAGCACCTCCCAGTCGGGCCAAATGGAGGCCAAATAGAGGCCGTCGATGAGCACCACCGTGGCAAGGGCCACAAGCAGCAGCTGCATCAGCCGCTTGAATAGTCGTGACAGCATCGAGGCGTTATTCTTCCGGCGGGATTGGGTATGGGAGCGGCGGCGCGGTGGCATGAAATATCAAATGGTCAATCGGGAGTCGTCATTCTACCCGTTTGGCTCCTCCATGGAGAGCTTCAGCGCCTGGCGGATCGCCGCGATGCGCCGCACCCGCAGCTGTTCACCTACCGCCTTGCCGCTATAACCGTCGGCCACCACCGCCCTGGCGCTGACCTGTTGGGCGGCGTGCAATGCCTCGCGCAGCAGGGCGGGCTGGGCAAACTGCAGCTCCTCGAAGCCGATACGGCCGCGCGAATCGGCCTCGCAGGCGAGCAGGAACTGCTCGAAGCGCTCCGGGCGGCGGAAGGCATCCACCGCCTCCAGCGTATCGTGCAGGGTGGAGGCGCGCAGCTCCTCGACGCGATGGTAGACGCCATGATAGCGGGTGACGATCTGCGCCAGCTCACGGTAGTCGTTGGGGATG
>DASWUD010000015.1:0-7966 GCA_036401755.1 Gammaproteobacteria bacterium | reverse complement strand
GTTGGGCCCGATGCCGTCGAGCGGCGAGAGGTGGCCCATCAACACAAAGTAGAGGCCGTTGTAGTGGGTCGACTGCTCCAGCGCGTTCACATCCGAAGGGGATTCGACCACGCACAACAGCGTGCGATCGCGTGAACTGCTCGCGCAGCGCGGGCAGAGCTCCGTCTCGCTCAGGGTGCGGCACTGGCGGCAGTGGCCCACCTGCTCGGCGGCCGCCTCCAGCGCCCGGGCGAGACGGCGCGCACCGTCGCGATCGCGCTCCAGCAGGTGGAACGCCATGCGCTGCGCCGACTTGGGGCCGACGCCGGGCAGCGCACGCAGCGCCTCGATGAGCTGATCGATGAGGGGAGTGAAGGCCACGAAGGATTAGAACGGTAGCTTCATGCCGCCCGGCAGGTTGAGGCCGGCCAGACCGGAGGTGATGCCGGACATGCGCTCGGAACTCTTCTGCTCCACCTGGCGTACTGCATCATTCACAGCAGCAGCGAGCAGATCTTCCAGCATCTCCTTGTCGTCCATCACGCCCGGATCGATGGTCACGCGCTTCACGTCGTGACGGCCGGTCATCACTACACTCACCATGCCGCCGCCCGCCTGGCCGGTCACCTCCATGTTGGCGATCTCCTCCTGGGCACGCTGCATGTCGGCCTGCATCTTCTGGGCCTGCTTCATCAAATTGCCGATACCGCCTTTCATCATCTCTTTACCTCGATGCAAATCAGGGATACGCCTTAAGGGCGTGTGAAGGATCTAGTTTAACAAAACCGGGAATTAGCGTCGGTCAGTCGAGCGGCCGAACCGAGCCAGGCTGCACGCGCCCGTCGAAGTGGTCCAGCAACGACTGCAGCTCGGGGTCATCGTTGATTGCCTGCTCGGCGGCCGCCTGTTTTGCGTCGTTGCGTTGACGGCGCAGCACGGTGGGTGTCATCGCCGCCGCCGAAGCCGCCTCGATCATCAGATCGATCGGCTGCCCGAAGTGTTTCTCCAGTGCCTGGCGCAGCCCCTCTTCGCGACTCTTGCTGCGCAGCGCCGTCGCCCCCTGATCGAGCGCCAGCACGATGCGCTTGCCCTCGTGGGCGAGTAGTGCGCACTGCTCGGCGAACTGCTTGAGCATGCCGCCTATGGGTAACTTGGTAATCAGTTCGGCCCAACTGTCAGGCGAGACAAGCGGCGCAGTGGCCATAGCCTGGGCAGGCGCCGCCGCCTTTGCAGGAGCTGCTGCCGACACGGGGGCCGGCACGACCGGTCCACGAACCTCCGCTTCGCGCACGGCAGATGCTGTGCCCACCCCGGCTCGCGCTGGCTGGGCACGTTCAGCCACGGGGGGAACGGAGCGCTGCGGCGCAGCAGTGGTAGGGGCAGTTGTCTTGCCCCCCTCACCTGCAGTAGCGGGACGGAAGGCGAGCATACGCAACAGCACCATCTCGAAGCCGCCGCGCGCCTCGGGAGAGAGCGGCAGATCGCGCCGACCGATGAGGCCTATTTGATAGAAAAGCTGCACATCCTCGGGTGCAATGCGCTCGGCCAGCGCCAGCACCTCGTCGCGATCACCCAGGGCGTCGTCGACGGCAGCGGGCACCGCCTGCGCCAGCGCCACCCGCTGCAGCAGCGAAATCATCTCCGCCAACACCCCAGCATAATCGGGCGACTGTTCGGCAAGGTTCGCCACCTCCTTGAGCAGCGCCGCGCCGTCAGCGTCAGCCAGATGGCCAAGCAGGGCGTGTACCCGATCGCGGTCGATGGTGCCGAGCATCTCGCGCACTTCACTGGTGGTCACCTTGCCGGCACCGAAGGCGATGGCCTGGTCGAGCAGGCTCAGGGCGTCGCGCATGCTGCCGTCGGCGCCGCGCGCCAACTCAGCCAGTGCGGGTCCCTCGGCGGTGATCCCCTCCTTCTCCAGGATGGTGGCGAGATGGCTGCGGATCAGCTCCGGGGGCATACGCTTCAGGTTGAACTGCAGGCAGCGCGACAGGATGGTGGCCGGCAGCTTCTGCGGATCGGTGGTGGCGAGCAGGAACTTCACGTGGGGCGGCGGCTCCTCCAGGGTCTTCAGCAGAGCGTTGAAGCTGCTGTTGGAAAGCATGTGCACTTCGTCGATGAGGTAGACCTTGTAGCGGCCGCGGCTGGGGGCGTACTGCACGTTCTCCAGCAGCTCGCGGGTGTCCTCCACCTTGGTGCGCGAGGCGGCGTCCACCTCGATCAGATCGACAAAGCGCCCCTCGTCGATCTCGCGGCAGGCGCTGCACACCCCGCAGGGGCGCGAGCTGACGCCAGTCTCGCAGTTGAGCGACTTGGCGAGGATGCGCGCCACGGTGGTCTTGCCCACCCCGCGCGTGCCGGTGAAGAGAAAGGCGTGGTGCAGGCGGTCGTTGTCGAGGGCGTTGATCAGGGCACGCAGCACATGCTCCTGCCCCACCATCTCGGGGAAGCTGCGGGGACGCCACTTGCGGGCCAGCACCTGATAGCTCATCTGTTCTGCCTTTAGCCGCCGGATTACCGGTCCTCTGAAATGAACGCGGGATTATACCCCATCAGCCAGGCAGGGTTGGCCGCCCTTCTCCTTTCTCACAGGAAACCGATGGCTGTCGCTCTGGAATTCACAAGATAAATCACTACAATATGTGCGTGAATACCGCAAGGACGCTGGAGTGCGAAGCTTGGCATGCCATTCACAAACACAGTAGTTGTCATAATTGCGCCCCTTCCCGGGGAGGCATGCTGCCAGCCTGGACAATCACCCGAACAGGAGTTATTCAATGAGTGAACTGAGCAACAAGGAAGAGCTGCTTGCATTAATCCGCCGCGCCAAATCGTCCCACATTCGCTGGCGCGCCTACGCCCAGGGGCTGGTGAGCGGCGTACCAATAGCCGAGGACAGATTGCCCGTCAAACACACCGACTGCAAATTCGGTCAGTGGTACTACGGAGAAGGGGCACGCCAGCTAGGCCATCTGGATATCTTCCGTGATGTCGAGGCGCCGCACGAGATGCTCCATGCGGTCTATGGCCAGATCCATGAACTGGTGGTACAGCAGGGCGACAACCACAGTGCACACCACAAACTGGACGAACTGATCGCCATTTCCCGCACCTTGCTCGAGCAGATCGACATTCTGGAACAGGAAGTAAGTACCCTGCCGGACTAACACACCCTGCCTGGGCGCCATAAGGGTCAGGTTGCGTCCGTGCAAACACCAGACTAGAGATCTGATGAGCGGCCACCCGTAAGGCATCCCCATGGAGAATAACAGAGCTTTCCGCACCCATATCCGGCGCAACCTGATCACCGGCGTGCTGGTCATGATCCCGCTCTGGATCACCTGGCTGGTCTTCGGCTTCCTCTTCAATCAGCTCTCGCGTATCGGGCGTCCCGGGGTGCGCGGCATGTCGCGTGCCGTGGAGAGCTTCTCCCCCGCGCTGGCCGAATGGCTGCTGACCCCCTGGTTTCAATCGTTGCTCGCGGTGATTATCACGCTACTGCTGCTCTATCTGCTCGGCTGGATCACTTCGCGGATGGTGGGGCGCCACCTGCTGGCCATGTTGGAATCCTTTATCGCGCGCATTCCCCTGGTACAGCTCGTCTATGGTGCCGCCAAGAAACTCATCGCCGCCTTACAGCAAAAGCCGGAACAGGTACAGCGCGTGGTTTTGATTGAATTTCCCACCCCCGAGATGCGCGCCCTGGGATTTGTCACCCAGGTGCTCACCGACCCAAATACCGGTCAAAAGTTGGCTGCCGTCTACGTCCCCACCACCCCTAACCCTACCTCTGGCTATATGGAAATCGTACCGCTGGAACGGATCATCAATACCGACTGGAGCGTGGATGAGGCGATGTCCTTTATCATCTCGGGCGGCACCATCTCGCCTGGCAACATCAACTTTGAAAACAAAGAGAAGGCAGCAGGCCCTCCGCCAGCAGAGGGCCAAGATGAATCGACAAGTAGTAAATGAAGAGAATTGGGTGGCGGCCTGCACCAGCCACACCCCGGCGCTCGAATCAGCTGCTACGGCTGCTCCCTTCCGGGCCTGACCGGGTTAACAGCGTATCGTCGCGAGGGGACCAATGCAGACCACCATTGAACAGGTGATCTTTCAAAGTGAAATTGAAACAGAGCCAGGAACGAGGAGATAGCCCCCTGAGGGTTCAATCGTCTTGCCACCTATTCCCATAAAGACTCACGTATCTCCATGGGGATAAGTGGCGGAGAGGGAGGGATTCGAACCCTCGGTACGCTTGTGACGTACACACACTTTCCAGGCGTGCTCCTTCAACCGCTCGGACACCTCTCCGGGTATTCTGACAGCCTTCCAGCCGTCCCCTTTTCAGGGAGGCGCAAGGTTAAACCAACGGCCTTTCACGTGCAACCCGAAAATGGCGAAAATTCAGGCGAATGAGCCGCCTGGCCAAAGCCATCCTGTGAAGTTCCGAGAAGCTAGCGGGCTGGTGCAACGTCCAGGGCCGGCCCGCCTAACCGCACCAGATGCATGCGTGTTTCCGCAATCAAATGCTCATAAATCCCGCGTGCGCTTTTGTCGTCCGCATTGGCGCTCGCTGTGGGAATGCGGGCAAGTGTCGTTTCGAGTTCGGCCAACTCTATCTGAAGTTTTTCAATGCTCATGAAGCGTGCTCCCTGCATAGGACACGGATACACAAGGTGCCATATCCCCACCTACCAGGCGTTAGCTCGCTCCTGAAAAACCTGTCGGATTATTTGGACAATTTGCACGCCCAGCCTGTGGACCGACCGGGTTACTAAATCTCTGTGGGGGTATTTAATGCGGATTTATTTGTTGCCAAAAAATAAATATCTTTTAATAACACTAGGTTACCAGCGAAGATGGCGGAGGAGGAGGGATTCGAACCCTCGAACGGGGTAAACCGTTACACGATTTCGAATCGTGCGCTTTCAACCGCTCAGCCACCCCTCCGTAAGGAAGGTGGGGATGATAACGATTCACTCACTCCTCGTCTACCGCCCTGAGAGGTTTCCGGGAGGGTATAATTCTGTGATGCTCCTCACGTAGGGATACTCATGTACGGACACCGTTTTCGACATCCAGCCCTCGTGTTGTCGGCACTGTTTCTGCTGGGGGGCTGCACCGAACCGAAAAGCACCCTCGAAAAAGTACAGGAGCGGGGCTATGTGACAGTGCTTACCCGCAACGCGGCTACCTCCTACTACGAGGGGCCTGACGGCCCCACGGGTATTGAGTACGAACTGGCCAAGGGATTTGCCGACGGCATAGGTGTTGAACTGAAGCTGATCGTCGCCCCCAACATCACTGATGTGCTCAATCAGCTGGCCGATGGCAAGGCAGACTTCGCCGCGGCCGGGTTGACCGATACAGCGCCGCGGCGCAACTGGGCACGTTTTACCCCCCCTTACCAGAGTGTCACCGAGCAACTGGTCTATCGCCGCAGCACACCCCGCCCCCGCACATTGGGTGATCTGAAGGGACGACTGGAGGTGGTAAGCCGCAGCAGCCACGCCGAAAGTCTGGCCAAGAACCAGCAGGAATTTCCCCAACTGCTGTGGAGTGAGAACAGAGAGGCAAGCAGTGAGGACTTGCTGGTGATGGTATCGGACGGGACCCTCGACTATACCGTCGCCGATTCTCATGAGCTGGCCAATAACCAGCTTCTCTACCCGGAGCTGGACGCCGCCTTCGACCTTACCGCCCCCGAGCCGCTGGCCTGGGCATTTCCCAAAAATGGCCAGGATGACACCCTCTACCTGGCAGCCACCGCCTATTTCGAACAGCTGAAAGCGTCGGGGGTACTGGAGCAGATCCTGGAACGTTACTACGGTCACCGGAACGGCTTCGACTATGTGGGCACACGCACCTTCCAGGAGCATATCCGCGATCGGCTACCGCTCTATCAGGAGGTATTCCAGAAGGTGGGGCTCGACAACACTCTGGACTGGCGGCTACTCGCTGCCATGGCCTATCAGGAGTCGCACTGGGATGCCGATGCCGTATCACGAACCGGCGTGCGCGGCATCATGATGCTGACCAACATCACCGCTCAACACCTGGGGGTCGTCAACCGTCACGATCCACTGGAAAGTATCGAAGGCGGCGGACGTTATCTGCGCATGCTAATCAACAAAATGCCGGAACGAATTCAAAATCCCGATCGGACCTGGCTGGCTCTCGCCGCCTACAACACTGGTTTCCACCATCTGGAAGATGCCCGCATCATCACCCAGATGCGCGGTGGCAATCCCGACAGTTGGAAGGATGTAAAGGCCAACCTTCCGCTACTGCGACAAGGCAAATGGCACCAGCGAGTCCGCCACGGCTACGCGCGTGGTAACGAGGCGGTAAAATACGTGGAGAATATCCGCAGCTATTACGAAGTGTTGGTCTGGCTCAGCCTGCAGGAAGAGAATCGGCCCGGCGTAAAAGGGGCCCTCGCCATCAGTGCGCCGGTGTTGTGAATACAAAGAGGCTCAGCCACGCCTTTCGCGGAAAAAACCTTTCAACAAAAGCCCACACTCCTCCCCGAGAACTCCACCGGTCACCTCGCACTGGTGGTTGAGTGGCGTCCCCTGCAATAGATTGAAGACGCTGCCGGCTGCGCCGCTGCGCGGATCTACCGCGCCGAACACTACGCGCTGGATGCGCGCATGGACCATGGCACCGGCGCACATCGGACAGGGTTCGAGCGTGACATAGAGGGTGGTGCCGGGCAGGCGATAGTTGGCGAGGTGCTGCGCGGCGTTGCGCAGCGCCTGAACCTCGGCGTGGGCGGTGGGATCGTTCAGGCCGATGGGACAGTTCCACCCCTCGCCCACGATCGCATCATCCTTGACGATCACTGCCCCCACCGGCACTTCGCCCGCGGCTGCAGCACGCTGCGCCAACAGCAGTGCATGGGTCATCCAGCGGCGATCACGCTCATCTGCAGTCTCGTTCATCACTTGGTTCATAACCTTATTATATCGACTGCGCGAGTTACTGCGATGCGTGGTGAAATTCGAACAACGTGATTTCCGGTGGTGCCAGCACGCGCAGTGGCGGGCCCCAGGTACCGGTACCGCGACTGAGGTAGAGATAGGCCCCCTTCTCCAGTTTGCTCAGACCGCTCTCAACCGCATAGACCATCTGGGTCAGATAGCGAAATGGATAGATCTGCCCCTGATGTGCATGACCGGAGAGTTGCAGATCGAAAAGTCCCAATGAACTCTTGGCGACTACCGGCTGGTGTTTAAGCAGGATAACGACACCGCCCCCCTGCCGTGCCCTCTGCAACAGTGGCAACTCCTGATCAGGTCCGGCCGCCTCGGCTACATGGTGGCGATCCTGATCATCGACCCCGACCAAGGTCAACCAAGGGCGCACTTTTGCCATCTCATCGCGCAGTGGCGTAAATCCGGCCTCCCGGAAGAAGTGGAGCGAGCGTTCGATACCGGCATACTGCTCGTGATTGCCCGGGATCGCATAGCTGCCGTCTCTTGCCTGCAAGCGGCGCATCGCTTCAGCAAACTCGCGTGAACCGTCCACATGGCTGTCGACGATGTCGCCGGTGGCGACGATCAGATCCGGCTGCAGGCCATTCACCGTCGCTATCACCTCATCGAGCCACTGACGGTTGGTCATCACGCCGAGATGAATATCGGAGATCTGCACGATGCGATAACGCTCTGCTTCGGCCGGCATATTGGGCAGCTGCACAGTCACCTGCTCCACATGGATGGTGCGCGCAGCCACAAAACCCCAGCCCGTCGTCGCCAGCGCAGCGAGCATAGCCGAGAGGAAGAGACTCTTTGCATTCATCAGCAAAGCAGGTGGTACGAAGGAGAACAGAAACACCGCCCCCTTGAGCAGCAGCTGCGCTATGTCGAGCGAGAGCGCGATGCAGAAGAAGAGGAAGAGAAAGCCCATCCAGCAGTAGCCGATGAAGGCATACGGCTTCACCATGGCGTGGAGTCCTATCGACTCCAGGCGCCACACCGCC
>DASWUD010000014.1:0-3643 GCA_036401755.1 Gammaproteobacteria bacterium | reverse complement strand
TCGATGATGAAGGCGCGGCGCGGCTCGGGGAAGCGGGGATCGGTGAGATCGCGGCCGAAGGTGGTATTGGTGTAGCGGTAGCCGGCGAGGCTGGCGAGGGTGGGCCGGATGTCGGTTTCGCTGGCAACGGTTTCGCTCTTTTTGGCACTGAGCAGTTTCGGCGCGTAGATGATGAACGGCACGCGGTTGCTGCCGAGCCCGAGCTGACCGTCCATCTTGCGGGCGTGGATGCCGGGGTCGCCGGAGATGCCGTGGTCGCCGAAGAAGGCGAAGATCGTGTTGTCGAAGTAGCCTTCCTGCTGCGCCTGCGCCATGAAGTAACCGACGCTGTGGTCCATGAAGCGGAACGAGTTGTACTCCTCCACCGAGATGAAGCCGTACTTGGCCAGCTCCTCGCTGCTGGGGTGCTTCAACTCGAAACCGTGATTATCGGCGGGGATGGTGTAGGGGCGGTGGTTGCCCGAGGTCTGGATGATGGCGAAGAACGGCTTTTTCTCTTCGCGCAGCACCTGGTTGGCCTCTTTGAAGAGGTCGAGATCGGAGATGCCCCACACGTCGATGCGCGGTGATGCATAGCTCCCCTCTTCGTAGATGTGCAGATTGGGGATGTTGTTGGAGAGCAGGCCGCGGATGTTGCGCCAGCTGGCGCTGCCGCCCAGGAAGTAGAACTTCTCGTGCTCTTTGAAGGCGTTGATGATCAGCCGCTGGTTGATGATCGTCGCGTTCTGCGTCGAGGTGTCGTTGAACTGGATGTCGGGGATGCCGGTGATGGCGGTAAACACCGAGCGCGCGGTGCCGGTCTGCGGCACGTAGAAGTTTTCGTAGAACAGCCCATCGCGCGCCAGTCGGTCCACATGCGGCGTCGGGTCGAGCGGATTGCCGGAGAGGCCCGCCTTGTAGGAGGCGAACGACTCCAGGAAGACCATTACCACGTTGGGCGGCGTGGCGCGCTGCACACCCGGCTGTTCGTCGCGGCGGAAGTTGAGCTTTTGCGCATCACGCTGGGTGACGCCGAGGAAGTCGGCCATCAGCTTATAATTTTCACGCACCACCTGGGCGTCGTATTCGACACCGCCGTTGCGCACCGTCTCGTAGAAGTAGAGCACCGGATTGAGGGTGACCGAAGAGGCGAAGGCGTTGGGGGAGAAGAAGGCGTCGCTCCAGCGCAGCGGGTAGTAGGAGAACTTGCCGTAGAGCCCGCCGGTCACCATGAAGAAGGTGATCAGCGTGATGAGCAGTTTGCCCTTCCAGGTGTAGCGCGGTGCGGCGATGATCGAATAGCGGCGGATGACCCATTGCAGCCCCTTGTAGAAGATGAAGGTGAGCAGGGCGATGGCCAGCCCCCAGCGGATCACCGGGTAGGTCTCCCAGACCATGTT
The DNA here is from genome assembly GCA_036401755.1 of Gammaproteobacteria bacterium. Lineage (GTDB taxonomy): Bacteria > Pseudomonadota > Gammaproteobacteria > Thiohalomonadales > Thiohalomonadaceae > DASWUD01. The sequence continues at coordinate 2,264 of DASWUD010000014.1, read as the reverse complement.
GAAGGAGCTGTCGGCATTGTCGAGGAAGCGCAGGATGCTGATGTCGACGCGCGTTGCCAGATAGGCGAAGTGGCCGAAATCGGTGGCGTAGAAGAGCAGCAGCACCACCGTGGCGAGGGTCAGGTAGAGCGTCCAGAGCCAGGCGCCGATGCGGCTGCGCAAGGGGCTGAGAAAACGGATCCAGCCGAGCAAAAAAATCGGTAACAGAACAAACAGCGCGATGCGCAGGTCGAACTTCAGGCCGATGTAGAGGGCTTGCAACAGATCGTGGCTGCCCAAGGGATCGTTGGGATTATCAAAATAGAGCCAGAAGGCGATGCGCGCCGCGGAGAAGAGGGCGGTGTAGAAGAGCACTGCCGTGGCCAGAAAGCGCAGCAGCGGAGGAATTTTGGGCATGGGCGGATCTATTGATGTAGGGTTAACCGGGACGCGATTGTATCATAGGGACCTCGAACGATTCCCTTGCCGAGGCTGTTGCTGTGACCGTTAAGACTACCCATTGGTTCAACCGCTGGCTGCGCCGCCTGTTTGCCGCATTGGCCATCCTGTCGGTTGTCGTGGGGGTGGGGCGCGCCAGCCAGGTGTGGCTGGAGAGCCAGCAGAGCGGCCCACGCGTCCCCTATCTGCAGAACGTGACGCCCGATGCCATCTCTGTGCGCTGGCAGAGCGCCGAGCCGGGTGTGGGTGAGGTGCGCTATGGCGAGACCCCCACGGCTCTGACCCAGGTGGTGCGCGAGCCCCAGGCGGCCATCGTGCACCGACTGCGCCTCACAGGGCTGAAGCCCGCCACCCGTTACTACTATGCCGTGGTGAATGGTGACCAGGTGAAGTACAGCGGTGCTGACTACTGGTTCGTCACTGCCCCGCCCCCCGGTAGCACTGAATCGCTGCGCTTTTGGGTACAGGGCGATCCCGGCAAGTTCAGCGATGGCGCCCGCGCGGTGCGCGATGCCATGCGCGAGTGGGTGGCTGCCCATCCCCGAGGCGATCGCCCCCCCTTCGACCTCTGGCTCACCACCGGCGACAACGGCTACTCCTCGGGGCGCGACCGTGACTATCAAAAGGCGCTGTTCGCCCCCTATCCCGAGCTGCTGCGCAACATCCCCTATGTGCCGGTCTATGGCAACCACGATGCGCGCCGTCTCGCCTTTTACCGCCTGTTTACCTTTCCGGAGGAGGGCGAGGGTGGCGGTGAACCCTCGGGGACTGCCCACTACTTCTCCTTCGATTACGGCAATGTCCATTTCATCGTGCTCGACTCCGAGGATAGCGATCGCAGCGATGACGGTTCCATGAAGGAGTGGTTGCGCCGCGACCTGGCAGTAGCAAAGCAGAGGTGGCGTATCGTGCTCTTCCATGAGCCACCCTATACACGTGCCACCCACGACTCCGATAGCCTGACCGACAGCCTGGGCCGCATGACGCAGATGCGTGAAAACTTTTTGCCGCTCCTGGAGGAGCAGGGCGTCGATCTGGTGCTCAGCGGCCACAGTCATATCTATGAACGTAGTTATCTGCTGCGTTGTCACTACGGCAAACGCAAGAGCTTTACCGAACGAATGGTTGTGCAACCGGGTGATGGGGGCGCGATACCCTATCGCAAACCGCTCGAAGCGGCGGCTCGCAGCGGCACCGTCTACGCCGTGGTCGGTTCCACCTCCAACCTCGACACCGGACCGCTCGACCACCCCGCCAATCTGGTGGTGCGGGCCGAGTACGGTTCGATGATGCTCGAGGTGGAAGGCAATACGCTTAATGCCAACTTCATCAATAGCGCAGGCCAGGTCACGGATCACTTCACCATCGTCAAATCGGCCGATGTAACGGCTAGTGGTGCGGCGTGTGAAGGGCAATGAAATATAAAGATTAACCGCGAAGGATTTATGCCCCGAAGGGGTACGCGAAGGAACGCGAAGAAATAAATATAGGTCGGGTTTCTCCTCTCGGGGATAAAAGTCCAAAAGTCGTAACCCGACATATATTATTTACTGTGAATTAGTGGTTTGAGTATGGCACTGTTTATGTCATGAGAAATGAGAATTCCTGTGCCGAAACTGGTTATCTTGCCGGAGAATTTAATAACCTCTCCTTTTTTGACTATCTCTGCTACTGCGCTCTTAAAAACCACATCCGCATAATTATCAGCGTTGATCATGACATGCAGCTTCCTCTCATCTTTGATATCGCTTACTTTTCCCTCAAAATCCAAAATAACGCCCTTGTATTTTCTTTCGCATTTATTTTTGGCATAGGTTGTTTCTGAC
>DASWUD010000013.1:0-4891 GCA_036401755.1 Gammaproteobacteria bacterium | reverse complement strand
TACAGTAATTTACCCCATCTCCCTGTCCCTCTCCCTGTGGGAGAGAGGGCTAAGGCATTAAGAAGTAACCTATGAGGAATAATATGAAGCTTACCCCTGTTATCCTCTCTGGCGGCTCCGGCAGTCGGCTTTGGCCGGTGTCGCGTGAGCTCTATCCCAAGCAACTACTGGCGCTGGTGGCGGAACAGACGATGCTGCAGGAGACGGTGCAGCGACTTGAAGGGCTTGAGGAACACCAGATCACGCTCAAGGCCCCGGTGGTGGTTTGCAACGAGGAACACCGCTTTCTGGTAGCCGAACAACTGCGCGCAATTGCCATCGAGGAGGTCTCGATCATCCTCGAACCGGTGGGGCGTAACACTGCACCGGCGCTGACCCTGGCCGCACTCGGTGCGCTGCGCGATGATGACGACGCCATCCTGCTGGTGATGCCGGCCGACCATGTGATTCGCAATTCAACCGCCTTCCGGCATGCGGTAGCGGCGGGCAGCGTTCTGGCTGAGCAGCGGCTGCTGGTCACCTTCGGTATCGTACCCACCACGGCCGAGACCGGCTATGGCTATATCCGCAAGGGTGGCGCCCATTCTGACACTGCCCACGCTATCGCGGCTTTTGTCGAGAAACCCGATGCGGCAACGGCACAGAGTTACTTCGACTCCGGTGACTACCTATGGAATAGCGGCATGTTCATGATGCGCGCCTCGGTATGGCTCGAACAGGTCGGCCAACATCGTCCCGACATCCTGGCGGCCTGTCGCACAGCATGGGCTGGTGCGTCACCTGATCATGATTTCTGCCGCATCGACAAGGCCGCCTTTACCGCCTGCCCCTCCGACTCCATCGACTATGCGGTGATGGAGCGGGTGGGCGAGCAGGGCGTGGTGGTGCCCCTCGATGCCGGCTGGTCCGATGTGGGGGCCTGGAATGCAGTGTGGGATGTGCTGCCGAAAGATGAACAGGGCAATGTCATCCGCGGCGATGTGCTCGCCCACAACACCAACAATTCGATGTTGATGGGCAACAGCCGGCTGCTGGCGGTGATCGGCGTTGATGATCTGCTGGTCATCGAGACCAGTGATGCGGTGCTGGTGGCCAACAAGAACAATGCGCAGGATGTGAAGACGATTGTGCAGACGCTGCAAAAAAACAACCGCAGCGAGCGACTGTTGCATCGTCGTGTGCATCGCCCTTGGGGAACCTATGAAGCCATCGACCAAGGCGAGCGCCATCAGGTGAAGCGCATCACCGTGAATCCGGGGGCCGCGCTGTCGCTGCAGCTCCATCATCACCGCGCCGAGCATTGGGTGGTAGTGCAAGGCACGGCGACCGTGACGCGCGGCGACGAGGTTTTTGTGGTAACCGAAAATCAGTCCACCTACATCCCGATAGGCGTCAAGCATCGCCTGGAGAATTCTGGCAAGGTGGTGCTTGAAATAATCGAGGTACAGTCGGGCGCCTATCTCGGCGAGGATGACATCGTACGCTTCGAGGATATCTACGGGCGTAGCCCAAATCAGGCGTGAACAACGCAATAATCGAACATTGGATGGGCGCTTAATGACAAAGAAAGTGGCTTTGATCACCGGAGTAACCGGGCAGGACGGTGCCTATCTGGCCGAGTTCCTGCTGAAAAAAGGATATGAAGTACACGGAATCAAGCGCCGTACTTCACTTTTCAATACCGATCGCATCGATCATCTCTATCAGGATCCCCATGAGCAGGATCGCAAGTTCATTCTGCATCATGGCGACCTGACCGACTCCAGCAGTCTGATCCGCATCATTCAGCAGGTACAGCCTGACGAGATCTACAATCTAGCGGCGCAGAGCCACGTAGCCGTCTCGTTCGAAGAGCCGGAATATACCGCCAACTCCGATGCACTCGGCGCACTGCGCATTCTCGAAGCGATCCGCATCCTCGGTCTGACCCAGAAGACCCGCTTCTATCAGGCATCGACATCAGAGCTATACGGTCTGGTGCAGGAGATCCCGCAGCGCGAAACCACCCCGTTCTATCCGCGCTCGCCCTATGCCGTGGCCAAGCTCTACGCCTACTGGATCACGGTCAACTACCGAGAGGCGTATGGCATGTATGCCTGCAACGGCATCCTCTTCAACCATGAATCGCCCAACCGTGGCGAGACCTTCGTCACCCGCAAGATCACCCGCGCCATGGCGCGCATCAAGCTTGGTCTGCAGGAGTGCCTTTACCTCGGCAATATGAACGCCAAGCGCGACTGGGGGCACGCCCGCGATTATGTGGAGATGCAGTGGCTGATGCTGCAACAGGAAAAACCCGAAGATTTCGTTATCGCCACTGGCGTGCAATACAGCGTGCGTGATTTCGTCAATGCATCAGCGAAGGAGTTGGGCATCGAACTGCGCTGGGAAGGCGCAGGCGTAGAGGAGAGGGGCATCAATACCCACACCGGCAAGGTGATCGTTGCTGTCGACCCGCGCTACTTTCGTCCCACTGAAGTCGAGACGTTGCTCGGTGATCCTTCCAAGGCGAAAGAGAAGCTCGGCTGGACGCCGCGCACCACCTTCGACGAACTCGTCGCCGAAATGGTGCGCGAAGATCTCAAGAGCGCCGAGCGCGATGAGCTGGTCAAGCGTCACGGCTTCAATGCCTTCGACTACCACGAATAACCATGAAGAGTGACGCGAAAATCTATGTGGCGGGCCACCGCGGCCTGGTCGGCTCTGCGCTGATGCGTGGTCTTGCCGCCAATGGTTACAACAATACGCTTACTCGTACCCACGCCGACCTGGACCTCACCAGCCAAGCGGCCACACGCGAATTTTTTGCCCGCGAAAAGCCCGATTATGTCTTTCTCGCCGCGGCCAAGGTCGGCGGCATCTTCGCCAACAACGCCTATCCGGCCGACTTCATCTATCAAAACCTCATGATCCAGGCCAACGTGATCGAGGCCGCCTGGCGCAGCGGGGTCAAGCGACTGTTGTTCCTTGGCTCGTCGTGCATCTATCCGAAGCTGGCGCCGCAGCCGATGAAAGAGGAACACCTGCTGACCGGCCCCCTGGAGCCCACCAACCGCCCCTATGCCCTGGCGAAGATCGCCGGCATCGAGCAGTGCTGGAGCTACAATCGCCAGTACGGCACCCAGTACCTCGCCGTGATGCCGACCAACCTCTATGGCCCGGGCGACAACTACGACCTCAACAACTCCCATGTGATACCGGCACTGATCCGCAAGTTCCACGAGGCCAAGGTGCAAGGCGACACAAGCGTCACCGTGTGGGGCACGGGTACACCGCGCCGTGAGTTTCTCTACAGCGAAGACATGGCGGCCGCCTGCCTCCATCTGATGAACCTGCCCGATGAACAGTTCACGACCCTGCTCGGCAGTGACGAAGCCGCCAGCGGCATCTTCATGCCTCCCGTGGTCAACATCGGCTGCGGTGAAGACCTCACCATCAAACAGCTGGCCGAGCTGGTGCAAGAGGTAGTGGGATTCACCGGGGAGTTGCGCTTCGACACCAGCAAACCCGATGGCACCCCGCGCAAGCTGATGGACGTCAGCCGCCTCACCGCCATGGGCTGGAAGCCGCGTGTTGAGTTGAGCCAGGGGCTGGCGATGGCCTATCGCGATTTTCTGCAGGGCAAGATGTAATAGCAGAGTGCTGTGCTCTGTCTTTTAACCAGAGGCCCCTCAAGGTATACAGACTTGCAGAGGCAGCTGCATCGACCGAGGCCCCCTCGGAAGCTTTCACTTTCACTCAAGGCTAACTGCCGATCAAAATTGCGACAGCCACATAACTTAGTTTGTTCCTCGGATATTTCACAATCAGACGGCGAAGCAGGTATTCCTTCAAAATAACCTTTTCGGGGTATAATGCAGCGCGCGAGCATTATAGGTAATAAAAAACAACAAGTTATATCGACTTGTATCTATTCTGGATGAACAGTGCATGGCCTGGAGAAGAGTGTTTTTTTCGCAAGGTGACCGGGGATAGGAATCAGTTTGGCTACGGCACGCACACCCATTGGCGTTACCTTTTCCGTTTGGAAAGCACTGTTCCTGCGTGAGGCCGTGCATCGCCTGTTCGGCAGCCGCGCTGCATGGGTGTGGCTGTTGCTCGAACCGGTTGTTCATATCGCCTTCATTGTTGTGATCATGACCGTTGTTCGCATGCGGTCAGTAGGTGGAATCGACACAGCCGTCTGGATAATGGTCGGGATGGTTGGCTTTTTCATGTTCAAGCGTGCGGCAAGCCAGGGAATGAACGCTGTTGGTTCTAATCAGGCACTATTTGCATACCGACAGGTCAAACCGGTCGACACAGTACTGGTTCGTGCTGGCCTGGAAGCCTTCTTAATGCTTTTGGTTAGCTTTGTCTTATTTGCTGGCGCAGGGATCTTGGGTCTCGATGTTGTACCGGTTAATCCTCTGGCCGCATTGGAAGGAATCTTTGGACTCTGGTTGATAGGCTTGGGCTTTGGTTTGATTGGTTCAGTCGCGTCTGCCCTGATACCAGAGCTGGGCAAGATCATCGAGCTGATGATGACTCCACTCTATTTTCTCTCGGGTGTCATGCTTCCCATCATCCATATTCCGATGCCCTACCGTGAGTGGTTGATGTACAACCCTCTGCCGAACGGCCTTGAAGCCGTTCGTCTCGGCTTCTTTCCCTACTACCAGGCAGTACCCGAGACCAGCATCGCCTACCTCTACACCTTTGCACTAATCATGGTGTTTTTTGGGTTGGCGCTGCATGTGCGTTTTGCTCTGCGGCTGGCAACCCAATGATCATTGTTGAAGACGTACACAAGCGTTACCAGACGGATCATGGCCCAGGTAAATGGGTGCTGCAGGGAGTCTCCTTCGTTATTCCAGCGAAGACCAATGTAGGGTTGGTGGGCGGTAATGGT
>DASWUD010000012.1:0-2555 GCA_036401755.1 Gammaproteobacteria bacterium | reverse complement strand
GTTCACCCTGCAGGAGCGCGGTCGCCTCTTCGTCGGTCTCGGTGACGAGGTCTATGAAGGGATGGTGATCGGCATCCATTCGCGCGACAATGATCTGGTGGTCAACCCGCTCAAGGCGAAGCAGCTCACCAACATCCGTGCCGCGGGCAGCGATGAAAACATCCTGCTCACGCCGCCCATCCGCATGACCCTGGAACAGGCGTTGGAGTTCATCGATGACGATGAACTGGTCGAGGTGACCCCCAACCACATCCGTTTGCGCAAGAAGTTCCTGAACGAAAACGATCGCAAAAAAGCGACTCGTAGCAAGGAGTAGGCATTTTGCAGTTTGTAAACTGCCTACTGAATTTAGATTCAGCTAACAACTAAAGAGGGAGAGGAAGTATGTTTCAGAAGTCTATTGCAGTAATTGCCGGCGTATCCCTGGCACTGATGAGCGGTTGCGCCAGCAACCCGGATGACCAGCAGAGCGATACCAATCGCACGGCGGTCGGTGCCGTGGTGGGCGGTATCGTCGGCGGTGTGCTGGCCAACAATACCGGCAATCGCTCCAAGGGGCGCACCGCCGCCGGCGTTGCCGCGGGTGCGGTGGCCGGTGGTCTTATCGGTAAAAGCATGGATGACCGCGAGAAGAAGCTGCGCGCCATCGCCGCTGACCGCGATTCCAAGGCGATGGAAGTGGAGCGCCTGAAGGAGGATGTGGTGCGCGTGAGCGTCTCCGCCGAATCGTCGTTCGATGTCAATCGCGCTGACCTCAAGCCCGAATTCAAGCCCACCCTCAACAAGGTGGCTGAAGTGCTGCAGAGCGATGCCAAGCAGACCATTCGTGTGGTCGGTCATACCGACAGCGCCGGCAGCGATGACTACAACCAGGGGCTCTCCGAGCGCCGTGCCAAGGCAGTGGGCAACTACCTGATCGCCCAGGGCGTGCCTGAAAACCAGATCACCACCGAGGGCCGTGGTGAAAGCGAGCCGCGTGCCAGCAACAATACGGCGGAAGGGCGCACCCAGAACCGCCGCGTAGAGATCTATCTGCAGCAGATGTAAGCACACCTACTGCAAGGTATGAATGAGGCCGTGGCGGGAAACCCCACGGCCTTATTTTTTTCGGGTGGCGTCAGAACAGTTCGGCGTGGATACTGATGCTGTCCCCTTATTTCAGGAAGGCGCTGCGCCATGTTGACCCTCTACCCCGAGCTGCAACCCTATGTGCAGCATACTCTGGCGGTGACGCCGCCCCACCAGCTGCATGTCGAGGAGTGCGGCAATCCTCACGGCCTGCCGGTGCTGTTTGTTCACGGCGGTCCGGGTGCCGGCTGCGAGCCCTACCATCGCCGCTTCTTCGATCCCGCGCGCTACCGCATTGTGCTGTTCGATCAGCGCGGCTGCGGCCGTTCCACGCCGCATGCCTCGCTGGAGCACAACACCACTCAGGCGTTGGTCGCCGACATGGAGGCAATTCGTGAACATCTGGGTATCGAGCGCTGGGTGCTGTTCGGCGGCTCGTGGGGCTCGACCCTGAGCCTGGTCTATGCGGAGACTCACCCGGAGCGTGTGCTGGGGCTGGTGTTGCGCGGCATCTTTCTCTGCCGTCCGCACGAGATCCACTGGTTCTATCAGGAGGGGGCGAGCCGGCTCTTTCCCGACTTCTGGGAGGAGTATTTGGCGCCGATCCCCGAGAGCGAGCGCGGCGCTTTGCTCCGGGCGTTTCATACCCGCCTCACCAGCGACAACGAAATCACGCGCATGGCCGCCGCCAAGGCGTGGTCGCTGTGGGAGGGGCGCACCGCCACGCTGCGCACCAATCCGGCGGTGGTGGAACACTTTGGCAGCCCCTTTACCGCCCTCTCCCTGGCGCGCATCGAGTGCCACTACTTCATGCACGACAGCTTTCTTGAGCCCAATCAGATCCTGCGGGATGCCAGCCGTCTCCACTCGATCCCTGGGGTCATCGTCCACGGCCGCTACGATGTGATCTGTCCGGTGGAGAATGCCTGGCAACTGCACCGGGCATGGCCCGCGGCAGAGCTGCGCATCATCCCCGATGCCGGTCACTCGGCCGCCGAGCCAGGCACCGTTGATGCGCTCATCAGCGCCACCAACGCCATGGCCGAGCGCTTCGGCTGATCAAACTGCCACGCGTCAAGAGATAAGCTCACGGCTAGAACGCGAGGCTACGCCAGACTGGACCGGGCAGGCCGTAAATGATAGTTTTGCCCGGCCAACGATTTCAGCCCCTAGCCCGTCAGGTGTAGCCTCTATCATGCAATTCAGCGTCAGCGAAGCAGAAGTCCGTCAAGCCAAACTTCCCCATGATCTCTTTCTCATCAATCTGATCTTCAACCATATCTTCATGTTCGCCGCCTTCCTGTCGGCTAGCTCACTATGGAAGTGGGTGATCCTGGTACCGGCGTTCTCTTTCGTGATCCTCACCTTCACCATCATCCGCGCCCGCTATTCGCTCAAGAGGGATAGCTGGTATGTCATGTGTCACTGGCAGATATGCGCCAGGCGCAGCTGGATCTTTATCGGCATGATCTCGCTCATGCTGCTGG
>DASWUD010000011.1:0-4499 GCA_036401755.1 Gammaproteobacteria bacterium | reverse complement strand
CAGCCTCGGCCTGACGCAGGGCGTTTTCAGCCTGGCGACGAGCTTCGTTGGCCAGCTGGATTGCCTTGGCGGTATCACCTTCGCTCAGGGCCTTCTCGGCCTGACCGATCAGGTTCTCGGTGTCGCGCCACGGGCTACCGGCCTGCTCAGCTGCAGCTGCAGCAGCCTTGGCATCGAAGATGGCCTTGCTGGCAGCTACATGCTGCTTGCTCTTGTTGGCCAGATCAGCGGCCGCAGTATAGTCTTCCTTCGCAAAAGCCTCTTCTGCTTGCTGCAGCAGGGCGCTCGCCTGTTCGTTGGGCCAACCGCCCGCTTCAGCCTCGGCGATGGCAGCCTTGGCTTCAGCAATTGCCTGTTCAGCGGCAGTTTGCTCTTCGGACGGGGTTGTGGCACAGCCAGCCAACAGACCAAATACCAGGGCAAATACTACTGAGATCCTTAACATTTTTGCTATTTTCATTTAGAAAGCTCCTGCTCTATTCTTGGAAAGCGTGCGGTTATCAATCTACGTCAATTGCTTGACAACCCCAATACCCTTATAGAATGCACCAAAGTTACGGCTGAAACAATCAGGCAAGTTGCACACTTCATCACGCTATTCAATTCTTGTCACTCGTGGCGAGAGCCTCGTCACGGGCGCGTATAGCATGACGCCTTGCCGCTTTTGCCGCCTCTCGCGCATCCAGATAATGCCCCTGCTCAATATCGCGTGTCGCCTCGTCGAGGGAGGTTTCCGCCTGATGCAGGGTGGCTGGAGCATGTTGCGAAGCATTGGCCTCACGAGCCGCGTTAATGGCCTGGCGCGCATCACTCATCTCCTGTACGGGGGGGGCCACCGCACAGGAAGCAAGCAACAACGTAATAGCAAGGCCCGCGAACCGAGGCAACAAAGTGTTATTCACCTTCAAAAACCGATATATGATGAAAAAGTATACTATCGCAGTACATTATCCATCGCTTCCAAATTAACAGCCTCTCCATAGGCTGTCAAGGAAGGGCACAACCCCATCCGCGCGCCTATTATCAGACGGGAATATTCTCAACAATGACCACCATCCTCTTCCATAATCCGCACTGCAGCAAGTCGCGGCAGACGCTAGAACTCCTGCGCCAGCACGGCGTGGAACCGACCATCATTGAGTATCTAACAGCCCCTCCCTCGCGTGCACAATTGATAGAGGCACTGCAGCTCCTTGGAGTCGGACCGCGTGGACTGCTGCGTTGTGGCGAAGAGGAGTACACCCAGTGCCAACTGGATGATCCGTCACTCGACGACGAGGCCATCATCGAGGCGATGCTCGCCCATCCGAAATTGATCGAACGCCCCATCGTGATCCGTGACGGCAAAGCGGTCATCGGGCGTCCCCCGGAAAAGGTGCTGGAGATACTGTCATGAGCGAGATTTTGGTGCTCTACTACAGCCGTCACGGCGCCACTGCCGAACTGGCACGTCAGGTGATGCGAGGTATCGAGGAGATCCCCGGCATGCAAGCCCGGTTACGCACAGTACCGGAGGTTTCTCCGGCATGCGAAGCGACCGCGGATGCCGTGCCTGACCAAGGGGCACCCTATGCCAGCCTCGATGATCTCAGGGAGTGTACCGCGCTCGCCTTGGGCAGTCCGACCCGGTTCGGTAACATGGCGGCTCCCCTGAAATATTTCCTGGATACCACCAGCCCGTTATGGCTGTCGGGTACCCTGATCGGCAAGCCGGCAGCGCTGTTCACCTCAACCGCGAGCCTGCACGGTGGTCAGGAAAGTACACTGTTATCGATGATGCTGCCGTTGTTGCACCACGGCATGCTCATCGTCGGCCTCCCTTACAGCGAGCTCGAACTGCTCCATACCGAAAGTGGCGGAACCCCGTACGGAGCCAGCCATTATGGTGGTGCACAGAACGATCGCCCCGTGAGTCAGGAAGAGAAGAGGCTCGCCGTCGCACTTGGCCGTCGTCTGGCAGAAACAGCACGGCGACTGGAGGCAGGAAATAAGCTATGAACTACATGTTACTTGCGCGCATCGGTGCCTTGCTCGGCTATTTCGGCTTGTTCTTCCTGCTGATGGTCTGGATCATTTGGCTCAGGCCGGAGGGAGCGGCCCGGCTGCCCACCTCGCTCTCCCTGCTACTGCTGGTGGGCCCCTTGATGTTCCCACTGCGCGGCATGTTGCACGGGCGAGCCTACACCCACGCCTGGGTCAGCTTCCTTGCTCTCTTCTATCTGTTTCTCGGCATCACGGAGGTATGGGGCGGCAGCCAGCAGCCGTTGCTGGCTACCCTCGAAATCGTCTTCAGCACGCTGCTTTATCTCGGTGCGATGTTTTATGCACGCCTTCGGGGCAAGCAGTTGAAAGCGCAAGCGGCAGAGGACGAGAAATAGTGACGAAACAATGCGACGCTCAGGGTGTACTGGTCCGGCGCAATAATTCGCGTACAAAGGGAACGGTCAAGCGCCGCTTGGCGGTCAGGCTGGCCTGGTCAAGCTCATCGAGCAATGTAAACAGGCCGGGAAGATCGCGGGTCGAGTGTTTGAGCAGATAGGTTGCCACGTCATCGGGCAACTCCATGCCACGGCGCCGCGCGCGCAACTGCAATGCGGCGGCCTTGCCATTGTCATTCAGTGCTTGCAGTTGATAGACCGGCCCCCAGCCGAGGCGCGAAATCAGATCGGGGAGCTGAAAACCGGCATTGGCTGGTGAGTTTGTTGCCGATACCACCAGCCGTGCTCCGCTGTCGCGGCACCGGTTATAGAGATGAAACAGCGCCTCTTCCCATTGCCGCACACCACCGATCGCATCGACATCGTCGATGGTGACCACCGCGAACTGCTCGATACCATCGAATATCGCCACATCGAGAAGGCGATACTCCGCCAATCCCAGATGCACGGCAGTGACACCCTTTTCGTTGGCCGCCTGACAGAGGGCATGCAGCAGATGACTCTTGCCGCTGCCTGTTTGGCCCCACAGATAGATGAACGGCTCATCGCCGTCTATCAGCTGATGAAGCAATGCCTCATTGCCTGCGGGCAGGAAATTGTCGAAGGTGATGCCGTCGCGGAGGCCGACACGCAACGCCAGTTGTTGCGGCCTCATCGAATCACTGCTCAACGTGTAACTGCCTTTTGCTTCTTCGACTCCACGTAGAGCTCGCTACCAAGATAACGTTCGAGAAGGTAGCGTAGCACCACTACAATCACCGCCGCCGCGGGCAAAGCCAGTAGCACGCCGAAAAATCCGAAGAGCTGACCACCCGCAAGCACCGCGAAGATCACTGCCACTGGATGGAGCCCAATCTTCTCGCCTACCAACCATGGTGTCAGCACCACCCCTTCCAGGGCTTGCCCCACCATGAACACGATAGCCACATAAAGCAGGGGCAACGCCTCGTGGAATTGCATCAGGGCAGCGATGCTGGCCATGACAATACCGATGATGAATCCAAGATAAGGAACGAAGCTCACCAGTCCGGCCACCATGCCGATGAGCAGTGCCAGATCAAGTCCGACAAACCACAGCCCTGTCGAATAGACCGTGGCCAGTGACAGCATCACCAGCAACTGCCCCCGGAAAAAAGAGCCCAATACCTCATCGCTCTGTCTGGCAAGGCGTGCCACCACCGCCTCAAAAGGACGCGGCAGCAGCAGGTGAATGCGTTCCAACAATAGTTTCCAGTCACGCAACAAATAGAAGGTGACGACCGGTATCAGCAACAGATTGGCGAACCACCCCAACAGCGTCATTCCCGAATGGGCAACAGCTTTCCACACCGCTGCAGCCACCCCACCCACGGCCTTCAGCTGATTGGCGACCATCTCCTTGAGCGAGGCCAGGTCGAAGCTGCCCAGCTCAATACCGAGCCAGTTACTGGCCGCTGGCAGGGCATTCTGCTGGAGCCAATCGATATAGCCAGGCAGTTTGGTGGCGAGCAGAACGATCTGTCGCTCCAACAGTGGCACGAAGATGAGCAGCAGCACCACTAATACGAGCGACAGTGCTGCGAACACCACCACCACTGCTCCTGTACGCGACAGGCGGTGGCGCTCCAGGAAGTTGACGAGGGGATTTCCCATATAAGCGAGCAACGCCGCTACCAGAAAAGGCGTCAGTACCGGTGCCAATAGATAAAGCAGCACACCGGCCAGGAGGGTCAGGGCCAGCCAATACCATTTGCGGGAATCGTTCATTCCTTCTCCTTAAATTCACTGAGGGCACGGCCGCCCCAGCGCCAGACATAATCGACACCACTCCACAGTGTGGTGACCACCACGATGGCCAGCCACGTCCAGATCCACCAGGCTGGCAGTGCAACTCCCGCAAGCGCCATTAATATGCTGATCATGAAGGTGATCTGAGCCGTTGTATTAAATTTGCTGATTCGTGTCGGGGCCATCTCTGGACGCCCCACCAAACGGGTATAAACCAGGGCTCCGCCAACGATGATCAGGTCACGCCCTATTACCAGCACGACAATCCAGTACGGAATCAGCTCAAGCCAGCCC
>DASWUD010000010.1:0-21205 GCA_036401755.1 Gammaproteobacteria bacterium | reverse complement strand
GGATATGCTGGTGCTGGGCGAACACTGCTCGATGACCGAGCGGCGTGCCGACGAGGCGACCCGCGATGCCCTCGACTGGCTCAAGTGCGAGTACATGCTCGACAAGGTGGGCGAGGAGTTCGACGGCATCATCAGCAGCGTCACCAGCTTCGGTATCTTCGTCGAACTGCAGTCGATCTATGTGGAGGGGCTGGTCCATATCACCAGCCTACACAGCGACTATTACCACTTCGACCCGGTCAAGCACCGCCTGCTGGGCGAGCGCACCAGCCGCATCTACCGCCTTGCCGACAAGGTGCGGGTAAAGGTAGCGCGCGTCGACCTCGACGAGCGCAAGCTCGACTTCGAGCTGGTCGATGCTGGTGAAAAACCGGCCAAGGCCAAGGCTCCCGCCGCTGAGAAGAGCGAGGGCGGTGGCGAACGCAAGAAGCGTCGTAATCGGAGACGCCGCAAGTGAGCAATACCTCGCGCCTCTACGGGCTACACGCGGTGCAGACCGTGCTGACGCAATCCCCGGAGCGCATCGTCACCCTCTGGCTCGATACTGCCCGCCAGGATCAGCGCCTGCTGCAACTGGCCGAGCTGGCCAAAAAGGCCAAGGTGGCGGTCACCTGGAGCGAACGCAAGGCGCTGGATCGGCTTGCCGAGGAGGGACGTCATCAAGGCGCGGTGGCCGAGCTCCGCGGCGGTGAGCCGCGCAGCGAGGCGTTTCTCGAAGAGCTGCTCACCACGCTGCAGGTGCCGCCGTTTCTGCTGGTGCTCGATGGGGTGACCGATCCCCATAATCTCGGCGCATGCTTGCGCACCGCCGACGCCGCCGGTGTTCATGCCGTGATTGCGCCCCGTGATCGTGCCTGCGGCCTCAACGCCACGGTGCGCAAGGTGGCGAGCGGCGCCGCCGAGACAGTCCCGTTCGTGCAGGTCACCAACCTGGCGCGCACCCTGCGCATGCTGCGCGACAACGGGGTATGGGTGGTGGGCACCGCCCTGGAGGGGGCGAGCGGCTCGCTCTACCAGGGACGGCTCACCGGCCCGCTGGCACTGGCACTGGGCGCCGAAGGGCAGGGGCTGCGCCGCCTGACCCGCGAAAACTGCGACGAACTGGTCTATATCCCCATGTACGGCCTGGTGGAGAGTCTCAACGTCTCGGTGGCCACCGGCGTTGCCCTGTTCGAGGCCGTGCGCCAGCGCACACCCAACCCCTCTCGCTGACCGCTTTCCCAACCGAAACAGCCATTTGCATCGCGCGGTGCGGTTAAGTACAATGCGCGGTCTTTCAAGGCGGCATGCCGCCAACTTCTCCTTGCTCTGGGCATAGGGTCCAGGGCTGTAACCCGTAAGGAGCTTTAAATGCGTCACTACGAAATCGTCTTTCTGGTCCATCCGGATCAGAGCGAACAGGTTCCTGCCATGATCGAGCGTTACCGCTCGACCATCGAATCCCAGGGCGGCCAGATTCACCGCCTCGAAGACTGGGGCCGCCGCCAGCTGGCCTATCCCATCAACAAGATCCACAAGGCCCACTATGTTCTGATGAACATCGAGTGCGGTACCGAGGTGATGAAGGAACTGGAGAACGCCTTCCGCTTCAACGACGCTGTCATCCGCAACCTGATCCTGACCATGGACGAGGCCGTTAGCGAGCCGTCGCCGATGGCCAAGAGCAAGGACGAGAAGGAGGAGCGCCGTCACTCCTTCGACAGCGATGTTTCCGATATGGAGGAGGCCGGCGCCGAGTAACGGTTGAGCGGTGTGGAAAACCGGCTGGTCATCAGCGGAGTCGTGGAGAGCAAACCCCAGACCCGCTCTAGCCCCGCCGGCATCCCCATCAGCCGTTTTGTTCTCAGGCACCGCTCCGAGCAATCCGAAGCCGGCATGCGCCGCCAGATCCAGTGCACCATCGGTGTGGTGGCCGCCGGAGCAGGATTGCAGGAAACGATAAAGCAATTGCATCAGGGGAGTGAAGTGAGCGTGGCCGGTTTCATCGGCCGGGCCAACAGCAGAACAGGTGAATATCGTCTGGTACTGCATGCCACGGCCATCAAGCTGAAGCTGCAACCTCACAGCGCCCCGTGATATTGAACAGGAGTAACTAGAAATGTCCCGTTTTTTCCGTCGCAAGAAGTTCTGCCGTTTTACCGCTGAAGGCGTAAAGCAGATCGATTACAAGGATCTGGCTACCCTGAAGGCTTACGTCACTGAAAACGGCAAGATCGTACCGAGCCGCATCACCGGCACCAAGGCACGTTATCAGCGTCAGCTGGCTACCGCCATCAAGCGTGCCCGTTATCTGGCCCTGATCCCCTACACCGACTCCCACTGAGCGAGGTGTTGATGTGGTCGCGGCCGTGATGCGGCCTGCGGCCGTGAGGGAGTGACCATGCGGTTCCTTGCAGAGTTTGTGATGCGAGGCCGCCTGCAGGCCGTTGTGGTGACTGCAGTCACAGCGTTAATGGCTCTGTTGCTGTTGCCGCTGGCCTATCTCAGTGGTGCAGCGGTCGGTTTGGTGACGCTACGTATTGGCCCTGTACAGGGTCTTAGCGTAATCGCTGGAGCGATGCTGGTGGTGGCGTTGTCGAGTGGTCTGCTGTTTGGCAATCCACTCCCCGGCATCGGCTTTGCGCTGGTACTGTGGATGCCCGTATGGGTGCTGGCCACCAATTTGCGCCGCAGTGCCAACTTGGCCCAGAGCGTCAAACTGGCCGCACTGTTCGGGGCCATGCTGGTGTTCGGCATCTACTTGGCGACCGACAATCCGGTCAGCTGGTGGCGCAGTTCGCTGCTGGAGATATTGAGCCCGGCTCTCGAAGGAGCTGCAAAAGAGAGCATCGACGAGATGTCATCTGCTGTGGCCCAGATTGCACGGCTGATGACTGGCCTGATGGGTGGCCTGATGGGGTTGACCCTGCTGGGTTGCCTCTTCATCGCGCGCTGGTGGCAGGCGATACTCTACAACCCTGGCGGGTTTCAGGGCGAGTTTCACCAGTTGCGGCTGGGGAAGCGCTTTGCTGTGATCACCCTGGTGGTCGGCCTGCTGCTGATGAGCGGCGGCGGGGCGATACAGATGGTGACCGACCTGCTGGTGGTGATGGTGATGCTCTACATGATACAGGGTATCGCTGTTAGCCACGCACTGGTCGCCAAGGCAGGCGCGAATGCAGCCTGGCTGGTGGTGCTCTACCTGCTGCTAGTGTTTGCATTGCCGCAGACGGCGCTGACCCTCGCGGTGGCGGGTTTTGTGGATAACTGGATAGATTTCAGAACGATTTTTGGCGCTAAGCCGAAGCAATAGTTTTCCTGTGGCGGCAAGCCCGGAAGACAGGATAGACAAGTCGAGGTAACTACGATGGAAGTGATTCTGCTGGAAAAGGTGCGTAACCTGGGTGGTCTTGGTGAAACCGTGAAGGTGCGTTCCGGCTATGGCCGCAACTACCTGATCCCCAACGGTCTGGCGGTGATGGCCACCAAGGACAATATCGCCAAATTCGAGGCGCGCCGCGCCGAGCTGGAAGCAAAGGCCGCCGACAACCTGGCCAAGGCTCAGGCTCGTGCCGAGAAGCTGGCCGCCTTGGGTACCATCACCATCAGCGCCAATGCCGGCGATGAAGGCAAGATGTTTGGCTCGGTCGGTACCTCTGATATCGCCGATGCCATCACTGCCGCCGGTGTGGAAGTGGCGCGCAGCGAAGTGAAGATGCCGGAGGGCGCTATCCGCCTGCTGGGCGAGTACGACATCGATGTGCAGCTGCACAGCGATGTGGTGCAGGCCATCAAGCTGCAGATCGTCGCACAGTAAGACCGTTCTCCCGTAATGATCGGACCGTCCCCACAAATGTGGGACGGCCCGATCATTGCGCCCTTGTCATGGCGGCTGCTCTTGGGCATGCTTGAAGCGGACTCAGACCATAACTACTAGCCACGCCGCGCCCATGCAAGAATCCGTCGTCAAACTCGGTCGCGATGCCGCCACCGAGGCCCTCAAGGTTCCTCCCCACTCCATCGAGGCCGAGCAGTCCGTGCTGGGCGGCCTGATGATCGACAACGAGAGCTGGGATCGTGTCGCCGATGTGGTCGGCGAAGAAGATTTCTATCGCCGCGATCACCGCCTTATCTTTCGCGCCATTCGCCAGCTGGCCGAAGAGGCGCAGCCCTTCGACGTGGTGACGCTTGCCGAGTGGCTCGACAAGCAGGGTGAGCTCGATGCAGCTGGTGGCATCAGCTACCTCGGCGCGCTGGTCAACAACACCCCCAGCGCCGCCAACATCAAATCCTACGCCGCCATCGTGCGCGAGCGCTCGGTGCTGCGCCAGCTGATCCAGGTGGCGGGCACCATCGCCGATTCTGCCTACAGCCCCGAAGGGCGCAAGATCGAGGAGCTGCTCGACGAGGCCGAGAAGCACGTCTTCCAGATCGCCGATCAGGGGGCGCGGGGACGCAAGGGCTTTACCGGTATCAAGGAGCTGCTGGTCAAGGCGGTGGATCGCATCGACTACCTCTATCAGCAGGAGAACGCCATCACCGGTGTGCCGACCGGCTTCGACGATTTCGACGACAAGACCTCCGGTCTGCAGCGTTCCGATCTGGTGATCATTGCTGGTCGTCCCTCCATGGGCAAGACCACCTTCGCCATGAATATCGCCGAGAACGCCGCCATCAAACACAAGGTGCCAGTGGCGGTCTTTTCCATGGAAATGCCCGGTGAGCAGCTGGCGATGCGCATGATGTCCTCGCTGGGGCGCATCGACCAGCACAAAGTGCGTACTGGCAAGCTGGAGGATGACGACTGGCCGCGCCTCACCTCGGCGGTGGGCATCCTCTCCGAGGCGCCGCTCTATATCGATGACACTCCAGGACTGACGCCCACCGAGCTGCGCGCGCGCGCGCGCCGCCTGGCCCGTGAGCATGGTTTGGGTCTCATCGTTATCGACTATCTGCAGCTGATGCAGGCCCCCGGTGGCGCCAAGGAGAATCGTGCCACCGAGATCTCCGAGATCTCGCGCAACCTCAAGTCGCTGGCCAAGGAGCTCAACGTGCCGGTGATCGCTCTGTCGCAGCTCAACCGCTCGCTGGAACAACGCCCCAACAAACGTCCAGTGATGTCGGACCTGCGCGAATCGGGCGCCATCGAACAGGACGCCGACATCATCATTTTCATCTACCGTGATGAGGTCTATAACGAGGAGAGCGCCGACAAGGGCACTGCCGAGATCATCATCGGCAAGCAGCGTAATGGCCCCATCGGTACGACCCGGCTTGCCTTCCTCGGCCAGTACACCCGCTTCGAGAATCTTGCCCATTCCACCTGGGGGGACTTTGACGAATGACTCCTGGCGCGGTACCTCCGGGCCGCGCCGCCCGGGTGGTCATCGATCTCGGTGCGCTACGTCACAATCTTGCCGTGGCACGTCGCACCGCCCCCCACAGCCGCATCATGGCGGCGGTTAAGGCCAACGGCTACGGCCATGGCCTGGTGCGCGTGGCGCGTGCGTTGAAGGAAGCCGATGCCTTCGGTGTCGCTGCCATCAACGAGGCGTTGGAGCTGCGCGAGGCAGGGATCACGCAATCTGTTGCACTGCTCGAAGGTTTTTTCCATGCCGATGAACTGGCGCTGATCGCCAGTCATAATCTGGAGGTGGTGCTGCACCATCTGCCGCAGCTCGAAGCGCTCGAGCGATTCACCCTGTCGTCATCGCCCATTACGGTCTGGATCAAGGTCGATACCGGCATGCACCGCCTCGGCTTTCCTCCCGAACAGGTAGCCAGTGTGCGTGAACGCCTGCTTTCGCTCGGCGAGCGCATTCGACTGCGCGGTTTTATGACCCATTTTGCCAATGCCGATGACCTCGACGATCCAACCACACAGTGCCAAATGGACATGTTTGCCAAGGCAACCGGCATGTTTGACGGCGAGCGCGCTATCGCTAACTCTGCCGGGCTATTGGGCTGGCCACAGAGTCATGCCGATTGGGTGCGCCCCGGCATCATGCTGTATGGAGCGTCTCCCTTCATCGGTAGAACTGGCGCACAGGAGGGATTGCGCCCGGTGATGACGCTTCACTCCGAGCTGATTGTCGTCAATGCCCTCAACAAGGGTGACGCGGTTGGTTACGGTGGCACCTGGATCTGTCCTGAGCCGATGAGAGTGGGCGTAGTGGCCATCGGCTACGGCGATGGCTATCCGCGCCATGTGCCGACAGGCACGCCAGTGCTCGTCAACGGCAAGCGGGTGCCGTTGGTAGGCCGCGTCTCCATGGACATGATCACTGTCGATCTGCGTACACAGCCAGAGGCGCGTGTCGGCGATCCGGTAGTGCTGTGGGGCGAAGGACTGCCGGTGGAAGAGATCACCGAGTCGGCGGGCACCATCTCTTACGATCTGCTCTGCCGCATCACCCGCCGCGTGCCCGTCACCGTAAAGGAGTGACCATGAGTCGCGCCCCCGTAGTTGCCGTCGGCGCCATCGTGCGGCGTGGTGACGACATACTGCTGGTGCTGCGCGGCACGCCTCCCAATGAAAACCAATGGGCGATCCCCGGTGGCCGGCTCCACCTGGGTGAAACACTACAACAAGCGGCCGAGCGCGAGATCCTCGAAGAGACCGGGGTCCTTATCAAAGCCGGCGAGGTGATATACACCTTCGAGCATATCGTGCGGGATCGCGATGGCAATGTGCAATTTCATTACGTGGTGCTCGATCTGGCCGCAGAGTATCAATCGGGCGAACCACAGGCCGGCGATGATGCCCGTGAGGCAGGCTGGATTCCGCTGGCGCAACTGGCACAGTGGCCAGTGAATAGCACCACCCGACAGGCTTTGTGTCAGCTCTTTCCTGGGGTGGTGTGCTGAACTCAACAACAGGGATGAAATAGAAGAGGGGCAAAGATGGCCAAGGTGAAGGTTCAATACAGCTGCACCGCCTGTGGTGCACTGAGCCCCAAGTGGGCAGGACAGTGTGGCGAGTGTGGCGAGTGGAATACACTGGTAGAGGCGATCGCCCCTGGCACTGCACCCCGCACCGGCCGTTTCGCCGGCTATGCCGGTGCCGCCGGCGAAATTGCAGTGCAACCACTGGCCGAAGTGCCGGCCGACGATGTGGCGCGCGTCTCCACCGGCATCAGCGAATTCGATCGTGTGCTCGGTGGTGGGCTGGTGCCGGGGGCGGTGGTACTCATCGGTGGTGATCCGGGCATCGGCAAATCGACACTACTGCTGCAGACCCTGGCACTGCTCAGCGAACGCTATCCCACCCTCTATGTGACCGGTGAGGAGTCGCCGCAGCAGGTGAGCCTGCGCGCCCACCGTCTCCACCTGCCCGTCAAGGAGTTGCGGCTGCTGCCGGAGACGCGCGTCGAGACCATCATCGAGATCTGCGAACGAGAGCGCCCCAGCGTGCTGGTGGTCGACTCCATCCAGACGGTCTACACCGATCTGCTGCAGTCGGCGCCCGGCTCGGTGGCGCAGGTGCGCGAGAGCGCCGCGCAGCTGGTGCGCTACGCCAAGCAGCGCGGCACCGCGCTGTTCCTGGTGGGGCATGTCACCAAGGAGGGGCAGCTGGCCGGGCCGCGCGTCCTCGAACATATGGTCGATACCGTGCTCTACTTCGAAGGGGACAGCGGCAGCCGCTTTCGTGTGGTCCGCGCCTTCAAGAATCGCTACGGCGCGGTCAATGAGCTGGGCGTCTTTGCCATGACCGAGGGTGGCCTCAAAGAGGTGACCAACCCTTCGGCGATCTTCCTGTCGCGCCATGAAGAGCAGGTGGCGGGCAGCGTGGTGATGGTGACCCTGGAGGGGAGTCGGCCGCTGCTGGTGGAGGTGCAGGCGCTGGTGGATGAGAGCCACTTGAGCAATCCGCGTCGCGTTACCCTTGGTCTGGAACAGAATCGCCTCGCTATGCTGCTGGCAGTGTTGCATCGTCACGGCGGCGTGGCCACCTATGATCAGGATGTCTTCGTCAACGTGGTGGGCGGGGTGCGCGTTACCGAGACTGGTGCCGATCTGGCGGTGTTGCTGGCGGTGCTGTCGAGCCTGCGCAACCGACCCCTGCGCGAAGGATTGGTGGTGTTCGGCGAGGTGGGGTTGGCGGGAGAGATCCGTCCGGTACCCAATGGTCAGGAGAGATTGAAGGAGGCGGCCAAGCACGGCTTCACACGTGCCATCGTGCCGAAGGGGAATCTGGCAAGGAAAGGCCCCGATGGGTTGGAGGTGATTGGTGTTAATCGCCTCGCGGAAGCTCTCGACAATCTATAAAAGTCGGCTTCGTGCAGCTCCCATGGGAGTGATGCGCACATCGAAGCGATAACGCAGAAGCCGAGGTCGTGCACAGCGGCGCTCTGCCATGACATACCCGGCATGAGCGCCTCGTCGAGTTACTGAAGATAGAACTGCATCTTCACGTTACCCATCTGGATCATGTCACCATCCTGGAGATGCCAGCTGGAGTCGCCAATGGATACGCCATCAACCGTGGGCGGATGCTCACCTTCCAGGTGAGAGAGGAAATAGCCGTCGCTGCGCCGGGCGATGACGGCAGTCTGTACACCGGGAGTGCCAAGATTGGTCAGGCTGCGGTTGAGGCTGATAGTTTTGCCAACATTGTGGCCACTCATCAACTGGAGCCAGCCTGTTTTCAGCTCACGAATGGCTTCAAGCTTGAGCTCCTCCCCTTGAGCGAGCTCCTCCAGTGCTTCGGCACGAATGGTTTCTACCGTGACCTCTTGGGTGAAGAGCAAATCGTGCTTGCCGACGCGAATGATGTCGTCGTCCTTGAGGGTATACTCGGCAGTGATTTTTTTACCGTTTACGAAGGTGCCGTCGGTACTGCCCAGATCGCGCAGCAGCGATTTATCGCTGTGGGTGGTTACGCTGGCGTGGCGCGGTTGCACTGCCAGGCTATCGATGTGAAGCAGGCAGGCAGGGTCACTGCCAATGATCGCCTCACCCTCCGGCAAGGGATAGACCTTCAGCATCTTTTCCTTGAAAGACAACGTCAGTTTTGACACTAACGATTACTCCAAACCTATTGATTCTTGGGCGATATTATAGGTACATCTTGGGCCCGATTGTACAGCATTCGACGATGAAACGGCGAAGAAAGCCGCAAGGGCTGTTTAATGTCATGGAGCGCGCGTTGTGCCTCGCTTCTTGAAGCCCGGATCGATGCGGACAGTTTTCACCGCGCTGGTGGTCGACTGCACGACTTCCAGAGGATAACCGGCGAGCAGGAGGCTGGTCCCAGGTTCAGGGATGGTCTCCAGGTATTCGATGATCATACCGTTCAGTGTCTTGGGACCGTCGGTTGGCAGGTCCCAACGCATGATGCGATTGAGTTCGCGGATGTTGGTACTGCCATCCACCAGATAGGTGCCATCCTGTTGCGGATGGATATCCTTGCTCTCGGCAGAGGGGCCGGTGGTGAATTCACCCACGATCTCCTCAAGGATATCGTCCAGCGTGACCAGACCCAGAATGTCTCCATACTCATTAATCACCAGGCCGATGCGACGACGTTGATGCTGGAAATTGAGTAGCTGGGTATTGAGCTCGGTTCCTTCGGGTATGAAGTAGGTATCGCGCACCAGCTTGAGCAACTCCTCCTTGCCCATCTCCCGGGAGCGTGGCATGCCTAGCACGTTACGCAGATGCAAAATACCGATGACGTTGTCGATGCTGCCGCGGAAGACCGGAAGGCGGGTGTGCTGGCTGGTGGCGAGCTGCTTCTGGATATCTTCCCAGGGGGCCTCGATATCGATACCAGAGATCTCGTTGCGCGGTACCATGATGTCTTCGACCGTGACCTTCTCCAGGTCGAGGACGCTGAGCAACATCTGTTGGTGGCGCTTGGGGATCATTGCGCCTGCCTCATTGACCACGGTACGCAGCTCTTCGCTGGTCAGGTTGTGGGAGGCGGCCTGGTCAGGGCTGACGCCCAGCAAGCGCAGCAGACGGTTGGCGAGTACAGTGATAGGCCAAACCAGCGGATAGTAGAAAATCCTCAGCAGCGGCGTCAGCACATGGGAGGCGGGAAAGGCGATGCGTTCCGGGTGGAGGGCTGCCAACGTCTTGGGGCTGACTTCGCCGAAGAGCAACAGGAGCACCGTCAGCAGGAGCGAGGCCGCCATCACGGCACTTTCGCCATAGAGTCGCAAGGCAAGAATGGTGGCAATGGAGGAGGCCAGCACGTTGGCAAAATTGTTGCCGACCAGAATCAGTCCGATGAGCCGTTCAGGACGCTCAAGCAGCTGGCTGGCCTTGCGTGCGCCGGAGTGTGCCTTGGCCAAATGGCGCAGGCGGTAACGATTGAGACTGATGATGCCGGTCTCAGAGGCCGAGAAGAAAGCAGAGAGTAAGAGGAGTATCAGCAGGAGTCCCAGCAGAACGCCTATAGGTATTTCGTTTAACAAAAAATGACGATCCTCGTCAGGTGATGGAACCACCATTACGGGCTAAAGTATGGCGGCTTGTCAACGTGGTACTAGCGCTGAAGGATCAGTTCCTGAACCAGCTTGCTGCCGAAATAGGCGAGCATGAGAATGGCGAAGCCGGCCAGGGTCCAGCGAATCGCAACACGTCCCCGCCAGCCAGAGCGCCATCTTCCCCACAGCAGTACTGCAAAAACGGCCCATGCGACGATGGAGAGAGTGGTCTTGTGTACCTTGTGCTGGGCAAAGATATCTTCGAGAAAATGAACACCGGAGACGAGAGAGAGGCTCAGCAACACGTAACCGATCCCGATCATCCGGAACAGCAGTTTTTCCATGGTCTCCAAGGGAGGGAGGGCGCGAATGAATCCGCCGGGCCTGCGGTTGCGCAGGTGGTGATCCTGAACGGCGAGCAGGATTGCCTGCACTGCTGCAACTGCCAACAGGCTGTAGGAGATGATTGAAAGCAGGATGTGGATATCAAGGCCGGTGCTGGTGTGGGTGATATGGCCTCCCTGGGAGGGGAACAGCCATTGGAGGGCGACACCGAAGGCGGCCAGGGGTAATACGACAATTCCCAAATTTACCACCGGACTGCGATTGGCGCTGACAATGACCAGCATCGCGATGAACCAGGTGGTTAACGAGAGAACGTTGAAAAAGCCGAGGTCGAGCCCCTTTGGCGTATAGACGGCACCATAAAGGGCGACGGCATGAAGCAGAAGGGCCAAAGCTCCCAAGGCAAGGGGGAGCCAAGGAGTGTGGGTATTGGCGGGAGGCACGGCCAAGAGTCGCCACGCCAAAATGGTAGCCGAAATCACATAGAGCAGTATCGGGGTTAATGTTATTAACGTTTCCATGGAGTCCGTCCGAATTGACCGCTGATAATCGCACAACAGGGCAAAACGGGGAAGGTGCCAAGGTGCAGGTAGCTCAGCGAAACAAAATTGTGATTCAAGAGGTTGTTATAACTGTCTGGAATTTGGCAATATTCGACAAAACCGCCAAAGGGTGGTGTCATCCCTTGCCTCGATGAGGCCCTATGCTTTTATTCAAGACCGTGAAAAATGTCGATCAAGGCGGTGATGGTAAGTGGAAACGGATGAAAAATTGACGTTAAGGGAATAAATGGACACTTGCCCTTGGCTTACGGGCCCCTTCGCAATATCGCAGGCAGAGGTTCATGAGTGGCCCAGAAGCTCCGATGTTTCAGCTTCCTTGCCGCCAGAATCCCTTCACCGAATTTGAAGGCACCCATACGGGTGGTATGAAGTGTCAGGCGCACGGGGGTACCTTTGTGCCGATGGCAATGTGCTATCGAAGGGTTCGCCGTCGATGGGCCTGACCGGAGAGAGTAGATGGATTTGAGGGTACTGGGTTGCAGCGGAGGCATTGGCGAAAGCCGGAAAACCACATCATTTCTGGTAGATGGGGAGGTGCTCATTGATGCCGGAAGCGGTGTCGGCAGCCTGACCCTCGACGAGATGGCCCGTATCAAGCACATCTTTCTTACCCACTCTCACCTCGACCATGTGCACGCCATACCACTGCTGGTGGACAGCATCTTCGATCGCATCAACGAGCCGATCATTGTCCACGGTCTTCCGGAGACCCTCGAAGCACTCCAGAACCATATATTTAATTGGGTGATCTGGCCCGACTTTACCCGTCTTCCCCATCCCGACACCCCCGTGCTGGCTTTTGAGCCCATGCAGCAGGGAGAGCGCTATCGGGTGGGTGACAACCATTACGAGATGGTCCCCGTTCACCATATCGTGCCAACCGTCGGCTATGTGGTTACTTCGCCTACAGCCACCTTTGCCTTCAGCGGTGATACCACCACCAATGACACCCTCTGGGCAGCACTCAACGCCCTGCCGCGTCTCGATTTGCTGATAGTCGAGGCTGCCTTCTCCAACCAGGAGGAAGAGCTTTGCCGGGCGTCACGCCACTACTGTCCCAAACTGTTGGCGCTCGATTTGCGCAAACTCAAGCATAATCCGAAGATCTGTCTTACACATGCCAAGCCCGGCGAAGAAGAGCACATCTATCAGGAGTGCCAGGAATCGATTACCGGTCGGCAGTTGGTACACCTGTCTGGTGGCGAACTTTTTACGCTATAATCGCCGCCTGATCACCGCCCTTGGGTGTTAACCACCCTCCATCCAGTTTCCGGGTTTAAACCATGTTTGATGGCCTGACCAAACGACTGAGCCAGACGCTGCGCAATTTGCGCGGTACTGGCCGGCTTACCGAAGAGAACATCAAGGAGACCTTGCGTGAAGTGCGCATGGCGCTGCTGGAGGCCGACGTTGCCCTGCCGGTGGTGAAGATCTTCATCGAGCAGGTGCGGGAACGTGCCGTTGGCCGCGATGTGATGGAGAGCCTGACCCCGGGCCAGGCGCTGGTGAAGGTGGTCCATGAAGAGCTGGTGAAGCTGATGGGCGAGGCCAACAGCGGTCTCAACCTGCACACCCGCCCCCCCGCCGTGATCCTGATGGCCGGCCTGCAGGGCTCGGGCAAGACCACCACTGTGGGCAAGCTGTCACGCTGGCTCAAGGAGTCGCAGAAAAAATCGGTGCTGGTGGCCAGCGCCGATGTCTACCGTCCGGCGGCCATCGAACAGCTCAAGACCCTGGCAGGGGAGGTGGGGGCCACCTTCTTCCCCAGCACCAGCGGCCAGGACCCGGTGGCCATCGCCGAAGGAGCGGTCGACTACGGCCGCAAGCACCATCTGGATGTGGTGATCATCGATACCGCCGGCCGTCTCCACGTTGACGACGAGATGATGGCCGAGATCCAGCGCATCCACACGGCGGTCAATCCCGTCGAAACCCTGTTCGTGGTCGACAGTATGACCGGCCAGGACGCGGCCAATACCGCCAAGGCGTTCAATGATGCCCTGCCGCTCACCGGCGTGGTGCTGACCAAAACTGACGGTGATGCCCGCGGCGGCGCCGCCCTGTCAGTGCGCCAGATCACCGGCAAGCCGATCAAATTCCTCGGGGTGGGCGAAAAGAGCGCCGCCCTGGAGCTGTTCCATCCCGACCGTGTCGCCTCGCGCATCCTCGACATGGGCGATGTCCTCTCCCTGGTGGAGGAGGTGCAGCGCAAGGTTGACCACGAGAAGGCCGCTGAGTTTGCTGCCAAGCTGAAGAAGGGCAAGGGGTTCGACTTGGAGGACTTCCGTGACCAACTGCGTCAGTTGCAGAGCATGGGGGGGATCCACTCCTTCATGGACAAGCTGCCGGGGATGGCGAACATTCCCGAGGCGGCAAAAAATCAGATAAACGACAAGGAATTCAAGCGGATGGAAGCGATCATCAACTCCATGACGCCGAAGGAGCGGCACCATCCCGATCTAATTAAAGGAGGGCGCAAGCGTCGCATTGCCATGGGCTCCGGCACCCAGGTGCAGGATGTGAACCGTCTGCTCAAGCAGTTCGACCAGATGCAGCGCATGATGAAAAAGTTCTCCTCGGGTGGGATGGGCAAGCTGTTGCGCGGTCTCAAGGGGCGCCTACCCCCCGGTCTGCCGTTCTGAGGCCGAGATTCACTTAACGGCTTCTGGGGACTACCTTTTTTTCTCGTGAGCACGTAGAATGTCGCGCTTCTTTAACCGAGGGTCGCCATGGGGCGGCCCCGTTTGTTTATGAAATGAGGATTTCACCGGCATGGTAACCATCCGCATGGCCCGTGGCGGCGCCAAAAAGCGCCCCTTCTACAACATCGTCGTGACCGACAGCCGCAACCGCCGCGACGGCAGCTTCATCGAGCGCGTGGGTTTCTTCAATCCCATCGCGGCCGGCAACGAAGAGCGCCTGCGCATCAATCGCGAGCGTGTCGACTACTGGATCTCCAAGGGTGCCCAGGCCTCCGAGCGCGTCGCCAGCCTGCTTAAGGGCTGATTGTTGATAGCTGGCCGTTGTTCCCGTCTGGCCGTCGGTAAGGTTAAGAGCGGATAACGGCAATGGTTGGTGGAGAGGGTAACTATCTCATTGTAGGTCGCATCAACGGCCTCTATGGAGTGCGTGGCTGGGTCAAAGTCTTTTCCCATACGGAACCGCGCGACAACATACTCAGTTACCACACCTGGTATTTGCGCCGTGGTAACGAATGGCAGCCGATAGAACCGGCCGAAGGACGTCTCCACGGCAAGGGTGTGGTCGCCCGGCTTACCGGATGTGACGACCGGGACCTGGCAGCCGGACTCATTGGCAGCGACATCGCAATCCTACGCGAACAACTGCAGCCGGCCGAAGCGGGCGAGTACTACTGGGCCGATCTCATCGGTCTGCAGGTGAGTACCATCGAGGGGGTCGACCTCGGTACCGTGGATCACTTGCTGGAGACCGGATCGAACGATGTGCTGGTGGTGCTGCAGGGCAAGCGTGAACGGTTGATCCCCTTCATCCGGGAGCAGGTGGTACGCAGTATCGACCTGGCCGGCAAGAAAATGGTGGTTGACTGGGACCCCGATTTCTAGGGAATGGCGATGCGCATCGATGTCGTAACGCTCTTCCCTGAGATGTTCGAGGCAGTGCGAGGCAGCGGGATCCCGCGGCGGGCCATCGAGCGCGGCCTGCTTCAGTTGCAGTTGTGGAATCCGCGCGATTTTACCCTCGATCGCCACCGTACCGTGGATGATCGCCCCTACGGCGGCGGACCCGGCATGGTGATGCAGTATGAGCCGTTGCGTGATGCGCTGCAGGCGATCCGTACAGCGGATGAGCAACAGGCACCGGTGATCTACCTGTCACCCCAGGGGCGCAAGCTGGATCAGGCGGGTGTGCAGGGGCTGGCACAACGGCCGCGGCTGATTCTGCTGGCGGGTCGTTACGAAGGGGTTGATGAGCGGCTCATCGAGTCAGAGGTGGATGAAGAGTGGTCCATCGGTGACTACGTGTTGAGCGGCGGCGAGCTGGCGGCGATGGTCATGATCGATGCGGTGACCCGTCTGCTACCAGGTGCGCTGGGCCACGAGGATTCGGCAGAGCAGGATTCGTTCAGCAGCGGCCTGCTTGACTATCCGCATTACACGCGTCCCGAGGTGATTGAGGGACGCACGGTGCCCGCGGTGCTGCTGAGCGGTGACCACGCGGCGATCGCCCGCTGGCGCATGAAGCAGGCACTGGGCCGAACCTGGCTGCGCCGCCCCGAACTGCTGGAGCAGGCCGGCCTGAGCGAAGAGCAGCAGAAATTGTTGGCGGAGTTCATGCGTGAGCATGAACAGAGCTGAATTTACGTGTATTACGTGTATAATGGTCGGACTTTTTTCCGGGAGCATGTCATGAGCAACATCATCAAACAACTCGAAGCTGAGCAGATGAACCGTGAGGTTCCCGATTTCGGCCCGGGTGACACCGTCGTGGTGCAGGTGAAGGTCAAGGAAGGCGATCGTGAACGCCTCCAGGCTTTCGAAGGTGTCGTCGTCGCCAAGCGCAACCGCGGCCTGAACTCGGCGTTCACCGTGCGCAAGATCTCCAATGGCGAAGGTGTTGAGCGTGTCTTCCAGACCTACAGCCCGAGCGTGCAGGAGATCACCGTGAAGCGCCGTGGTGACGTTCGCCGTGCCAAGCTCTACTATCTGCGTGGCCGCACCGGCAAGTCGGCGCGCATCAGGGAAAAGCTCTAATTATCTCTGCCGTTCTACGGCAGGGAACTGTCGATAAGATGACCGGGCACACTCCCGTGCTGCCATCAAATCGATCGCAATGTAGCGGGCGCCATTATCGCGATGGCGCCCGCTTATTTTTTGTATTTCTCATATTCCTGGTATTTTCCTTCCCAGCTCCGCTTCGCGCGGACGAACTCGATACCTTGCTGCTCTATGCAAAAGCTGGAGCTCCACATTTGGCGATCCAGCTCATCGAACAGCGTCAGCCCGACCAGCGAGAGGAGCCTCAACGGTGGATGCAATGGGAGCGCTCTCTCATTGGATTGTTGCGTGACAATGGTGCCTGGTTACAGCTGGAACAACATGTTAATCACAATATCGCCTCACTCCCTCCGGATCAGCAACGCTGGCTGGCAACGCAGCGCGTAGAGGCGTTGCTGAACCTGCAGCGGCCACAAGAGGCACGCTTTCAGCTGCGCGAGCTGATGTGGAATGAGACCGGGGCCACTGCCACAGATGTCGCACGATGGCGTCACTTGGTCATTCAGAGCTACCTCGAAGAGGGCCGCATCAATGATGCCTATGACGCCATGTTGCGTCATCGCCAGGATTACGGTGATGGCGATCGCGAGGCGATGATGTTGCGCGCACGGGTTTTGCTCGCCAATGAGCGCCCCAGTGATGCGAGATTGCAGCTGAAAAATGCCGGTGAAGGCGCGGATGCCGCATCACTTCGTCTGCTCGCGGCATTGCGCCTGGGCGAGCCAGTCAAGGAGATCATCCAGGAAGCACGGCGCAGATTGAAGGAGAATCCGGCTTCCAACCGCGCCCGGTTGATTCTTTGGGGGGTAGTCGCGGAGGGCAGTGCTCGATTGGGAGATCAGGCTGCACGCGCCATCGCTCTCGAGCAGTTCTATGGTGAGGCAAACCCGACCCAGGTCGAAGCGGGCTTGCTCCATTTCACCCCGGATTCCCTGTGGGAATCCTATATCACTTACGGCCTTGAGATTGGCAATCAAGAGCAGCTTCTGCTCGGTGATGATACCGCCTGGCTCAAGTCAGCCGAAGCGGCGGGGAGCAAATACCCGCTCCGCAGCCGTTCGCTCTATGCCGTGGTGGCAGAGCGAGCCTTGAGTAATGAGGCTCGGCTTAAGGGACATCGCGCGTTGGTACAGCAGCTGGCGGGCAAGGAGCACAAGAGTACGCTGGTCAAGACGCTTTATCTCGACTCCCAACGCTTTACCCCGCCGAAACAGTTGCCGGTGCCGGTCCGTTATTTCCTGTATGACACCGCCCTTGCTGAGGCAGATCTCGAGCTGGCCGCGCGTATGCGACAGGGGTTGGTGGATGCCCCTGCGGATGTCGACCCGTTCCAGTGGCAGCTGCGCGGTGCCCGTGTCTTCATGCTGGCGGGCGATTACGAACATGCGGCAGGAGCGCTTTCAGCATTGCTCAACAGTGCTGCGCTGAACAACCAGGAACAGCTCGACAGGGTGATGCAGGTGGTTTTCGACATGCAGACGGTGGGTGAGCATGATCGCGCTGTGAAACTCTTCGAGCAGATGGCTGTCAAGCCGCTTGAACCACAGACACGTCGCGAGATCCTCTATTGGATAGGCGATTCTCGGCTCGCGCAGCAGCGCTATCTGGAAGCGGCGCGCTATTATCTCCATTCGGCGATATTGCCGGGGATCCAAACCATGGACCCTTGGGCGCAAACCGCACGTTACCAGACCGCCAAGGCGCTGACCCAGGCCGGACTGAAGGAGGATGCCGCAGTACTCTACCGGCAGCTTCTGCTGGTGACGGACGATCCGGCCCGCAAGGCGGTGTTGCAGCGGGAGCTCGAACAGTTGCATCTGGCTTTGAGGAAGTGACGGTCACCACGTCGCAATCCTCACTCGTCCTGGCCACGCCACTTCCCGGTGACTTGCGTGTTGGCGTGGCACTCGATTCACACGGCATCTCACAAATGAAATTTCTCTCTGCCGAGACGCCGTTATTTCAGGGCGCAGGCATGCTCGCGGAGGCGTTGCAGCGTGAAATAGCTGAATATTTCCGAAACCCTGCGGTGCGGTTCCAGCTTCCCCTCTCTCCCGTCGGAACGCCATTCCAGCGACGCGTGTGGAAGCGGTTGCAGTCGATTCCTGCCGGAACAACCCTCACCTATGGAGCGCTGGCACGCGAACTCGCAAGTGGGGCACGTGCGGTCGCTGCCGCCTGTCGCGCCAATCCCATTCCTCTTCTGATCCCCTGCCACCGCGTGGTCGCACAGGAGGGTGTGGGGGGCTACATGGGGACCACGGAAGGTGAAGCGGTAATAATCAAGCAATGGTTACTGCAACATGAAGGCGTACTCCGATAACGATGCAGCGCTGTTGGAGCGATTCCTCGATGCGCTTTGGTTGGAGCGCGGACTGACCGCCAACACCCTCAGCGCCTATCGTAGCGATCTCGAAAGTTTTTCCCGTTGGCTCGCTGCGCGGGATAGTTCGTTAGGGGATGCGTCTCGTGAGGCGCTGCTGGAGTATCTTCAGCTTCGTTCCCGCGAAGGTGCGCGGCCGCGTACCACAGCCCGCCTGCTCTCCAGTCTGCGACGCTTCTATCGCTACCTGGTACGCGAACGGTTACGTCAGGATGATCCCAGCGCGCGCGTCGAGAGTCCCAAACTGGGTCGGCCACTGCCGAAATCACTTACCGAAGAAGAGGTGGAGGCGTTGCTCGATGCTCCGGATATTTCCACGGCTCTGGGGCTGCGCGATCGCGCCATGCTGGAACTGCTTTATGCCACCGGCCTGCGCGTCTCGGAACTGGTTGGGCTCACCGTTGGCCAGATCAGTTTGTTGCAAGGGGTGGTGCAAGTAATGGGCAAAGGGCGCAAGGAGCGGCTGGTACCATTGGGCGAGTTAGCGGTGGAGTGGCTGGAGCGTTTTATGCGGGAGTCGCGTCCCCTGTTAGTGAGCAGCGGCGCGCCATCCGATGCCCTCTTTCCCAGCCGGCGCGGGGAGGTTATGACTCGCCAGGCATTTTGGCAGCATATCAAGCGCTATGCGCTGGTGGCCGGTATCAACAAGCCGCTGTCACCCCATACCCTGCGGCACGCCTTCGCCACTCATCTGCTCAATCATGGTGCCGATCTGCGCGTCGTGCAGTTGCTGCTCGGTCACAGCAGCTTGTCCACCACCCAAATCTATACACATGTCGCCCGGGAGCGACTCAAGGCGCTGCACGCTGCCCACCATCCGCGTGGCTAGGGTGATTTCGCAAAAATTTGGTCTATGATTCCCATCACCATTCATGGGTACGTCCGGTGGTTGCGCCTTTGTCATAGCATCACTAGATCATCATGGAAAGAGAGGCATGTTCGGCATTAAACTACCCCTTTTGTATTAGGAGCCAGCCAAGGGGAGGCGCTTTCCATGCCATCGTTCGATATTGTTTCCGAAATTGACCAGCATGAATTGAGCAACGCGGTGGACCAGACCAACCGCGAGGTGGGAAACCGTTTCGACTTCAAAGGCAGCGATGCCTTGGTAGAAAAGGGAGGCGAAGAGCTGACCCTCAAGGCGCAGAACGAGTTTCAGGTGAACCAGATGCGCGACATTCTCTATCAGAAGTTAACCAAGCGGGGCATTGAACTTACCGCTCTTGAAGAGGGTCAGATTGTCGAGAGCGGCAAGACGGCAACGCAGAAGCTGAAACTGCGTCAAGGTATCGACAAGGAGCTTGGGAAAAAGATCACCCAGCTCATCAAGGAGAGTAAAATCAAGGTGCAGGCATCGATTCAAGGCGATACGGTGCGCGTCACTGGCAAGAAGCGTGACGACCTGCAGGAGGCGATCGCGCTGCTGCGCAAGGCCGAGCTGGAACAACCAGTGCAATTCAACAACTTCCGGGAGTGACCCGGAAATCCGCGAATTTTATATGAGGCACCACTGATGAAGCGCTTTATCCTCCTGGCGGCAATCACACTCGCCGCCGGTTCACTCCACGCGGCTGAACCGGTCAATGCCACCACCGCCTCCCGCATCAAGGCGTCACTGGCACAGGTGATGCCGGGCACTCCCGACTCGATCGCGGCCACTCCGATGCAGGGCATCTATGAGGTCGCCTACGGCTCCCGTGTGATTTATGTCTCTGAGGATGGGCGCTACCTGGTCAGCGGCGAGCTGTTCGATGTAGAGAAACGCTCCAACCTGACCGAGCAGCGCCGTAGCACGGCCAGGCTTGCCGCCCTCAATGCGCTGGACCAGGGGGAGATGATCGTCTATCCCGGTAAAGGCAAGGTCAAGCATACCGTGACGGTCTTTACCGACATCGACTGCGGTTATTGCCGCAAGCTTCATCAGGGCATGGCCGAGATGAACAATCTGGGGATCACTGTCCGCTATCTTTCCTACCCACGTGCAGGCGTTGATTCCGGTTCCTACAAGAAGGCGGTCGATGTCTGGTGTGCGAAGGATCGTAACAAGGCGATGGATATGGCCAAGTCCGACAAGCCGGTGAGCGACTCTGCAAGTTGTGATGCTCCCATCAAGCAACAGATGGCCCTGGCCGAGTCTTTCGGCGTCAATGGCACGCCGGCAATCGTATTGGAGGATGGGCGTCTGATCCCCGGCTATTTGCCGCCACAGCAGCTGTTGGCGGAGATCAACCGCAAGCAGTAGTCACACTACTGATCGCAGAAAGAGAAAAGGGGACCTAGGTCCTAATGCCGATCAGTTAAACAAGAAACTTGCTTGACTGGCCCAGAAATGGGATCAAAATCCGGCGATCGTTTTCGATCGCCGGATTTTTTTATGTTTCTCAGCCAAGCTCTCGACCGTATCCACGCCTTCTCCCCCGAACAGTTCGCCTCCCTGTCGGAAGTGCTCAGCCTAGAGCTGTTGAGCGACTGCCTGCAACGAAGTGGCACGGTCACACTTCGCAAGCGCCGTCTGCCGTTGGAGATGATGGTCTGGAGCGTGGTGGGGATGGCGCTCTACCGCCATCTGCCGATGAGCCAGATCGTCAATCAACTGGATATCCTGCTGCCAGGCAACCGTCCCTTCGTCACTCCCAGCGCGGTGGTGCAGGCCCGCCAGCGCCTGGGTGAGGCGCCGGTGCGCGAGGTCTTTGAGCAGACGCAGGCCCTGTGGCACGCGGCCACGCCGCACCCGCACTGGTGCGG
>DASWUD010000009.1:0-12916 GCA_036401755.1 Gammaproteobacteria bacterium | reverse complement strand
ACCGGCCGCATCGAGGGCTACCGCAACTTCTGCAACAAGCTGTGGAACGCAGCACGCTATGTGCTGATGAACACCGAGGGGAAGGATTGTGGCCAAACCGGTGGTGAGATTGAGCTGTCGCTGGCCGACCGCTGGATCCTCTCGCGCTTCGCGAAGACTGTCGCTGCGGTCAACGACGCGATCACCGGCTACCGCTTCGACCACGCGGCGCAGGCGATCTACGACTTCACCTGGAACGAATACTGCGACTGGTACCTGGAGCTCTCCAAGCCGGTGCTCACCAGCGGTGACGCCTCTGAGGCGCAACAGCGCGGCACGCGCCGCACTCTGGTGCAGGTGCTGGAGGCGCTGCTGCGCCTTGCCCACCCGATCATGCCCTACATCACCGAAGAGATCTGGCAGCGCGTCGCGCCGCTGGCGGGTGTTAAGGGCGACGCACAGGGAGGTGCTAGTGTCGCGGGAGGCAGGACGCCGGGAGCGACCAACACCATCATGCGTCAGCACTACCCGCAGGCCGGCGAGCTCAGCGTCGATGCCTCGGCTGAAGGTGAAATGCAGTGGGTAATGGACTTCATCGTCGGCATCCGCAAGATCCGCTCCGGCATGAACATTCCGCCGAGCAAGGCGCTGCCAGTGCTGCTGCAGAACGGCTCCAGCGATGATCAGGCGCGCCTGCAGCGCAACGAACTGTTCCTGCAACGCCTGGCGCGCACCGCATCGATCACCTGGCTCGCCGCCGGCACCACCGCCCCCGAGTCGGCCATCGCGCTGGTCGGTGAGATGCGCCTGCTGGTGCCGATGGCCGGCCTTATCGACAAAGAGGCGGAGCTCGCGCGTCTCACCAAGGAGATCGGCAAGTTGGAGATCGAGATCGAAAAACTCGCCGGCCGCCTCGGCAACGACAACTTCGTCGCCAAGGCCCCTGCCGAGCTGGTGGAGAAGGAGAAGGGACGCCTCGCCGACATGCGCAACGCCCTCACCCAACTCACCGAGCAGCAGGCGAAGATCGAGCGGCTATAACTAACAGCGCACAGACGAAGCGATGGACACCCCTCCCCCTCAGGGGGAGCCCTCTAACGAGGATAAAGGCGGGGGAGAGGGGTCCCAATTACTCACAACAAGAGATGAGCATGCGAAAAATTTTGCTCCCCTCTCCCTAACCCTCTACCCGTGGGGCATAAAGCCCTGAGGGAGAGGGGATCAATCAACCCTCCTAATACAATGTTGAGAGTCAGGCTCTCATCAATAACAAGGAACCCACCATGATCCTCGACTCCCTCGCCAACGCCGACCGCTACACCGCCCTCCATCCCCTCTTCGCCCGCGCCTTCGACTACCTGCGCACCACCCATCTCGAGTCGATCGAGTCGGGCCGCTTCAACCTCGACGGTGACAACCTCATCGCCATCTTCTCCAAAGGGCCGGGCAAGGAGCGCGCAAATGCCAAGCTGGAATGCCACCGCCGCTACATCGATATCCAATACATCATCAGCGGCACAGACGAGATGGGGTGGAAATCGCTGCGCGATTGCATGCAGCCGGTAAACGAATTCAACGAAGAGAAGGACATTCAGTTCTTCAGTGACAATGTCGATAGCTGGGTGAATACCCCAACCGGCTCCTTCTGCATCTTCTTCCCCGACGATGCCCACGCCCCATTGGTCAGCAACAGAGAAATCCACAAAGTGGTAATGAAGATCGCTGTTGACCCTGCGTGACTGAATCAACATCGTCCCGCCGCTAAGCGGCGGGCAATGTCGCGGAGAGGCGGCTGTGCTAGCCGCGCCTCGCCCAGGAATGGGCAGGCATTACAAACCAGAAAACCAGCAGCAATAACAGCATCGCCAATTCCAGGCTGCCGCCACCGCCACTTGAGGGAGCTGCCGCAGAAGTGCTGCTCGGGGGTGGTGCGCTACCGCCATCGGTGATGGTAGCCACCGCGTTGGTCACATCGCCCAGTTTCCCATTCACCGGCGACCACAGATATAAAGGCAGAGTTTCTGCACTCTCAACCTCGCTGTCTTTGTTGATGACGATGTTGACCGTCTTGGACACCTCGCCGGCGGCGAACACCAGCTGCTGGGAATATGCCTGTGCATCATTGACGGTTGCCGTGCCACCGGTTAGATCTGTACTCAAGTTGACTTTGGCCTCGACATT
This sequence comes from Gammaproteobacteria bacterium, assembly GCA_036401755.1. GTDB lineage: Bacteria > Pseudomonadota > Gammaproteobacteria > Thiohalomonadales > Thiohalomonadaceae > DASWUD01. The sequence continues at coordinate 10,756 of DASWUD010000009.1, read as the reverse complement.
CAGCTTGCCCGAGCGCACCACCGTCACCGCCAGTTTACCGGCACCCTCGCTGACGCTGTAGGTGCTGCTGGAGAAATCGAACACTGCCCACGACTCATCGTCCTCGATGGTAACCGTCGCCGTATCGGTGATGTCGCCCATCGTTCGAGTGTGGTTGAAGAGCTCCAGGGTGAACTGCTCTGCCCCCTCGACCAGGGCATCGTTGCTGATCTCGATGGTGATGGGCTTCGGCTCGGCGTCACCCGCACTCCAGTGCAGCGTGCCGCTCACGCCAGTGAAATCGACACCATCCACGGCCGTGCCTGCCACCGTCCGATAGTCGACGGAGTAATCTTTGTCGCTGCCATAGAGGCGCGCTACCCAAATGGTCAACGCGCCGTGGTTCTCCCATCGGGAGTAGGCCGAATCAATGGTGATGACGCCATAATTGCCGTCGTTATCGAAGATATGGACACGGCCATCCTGTTTCAGGCTATCGATGGTGCCGTTAGGCGACACTGCCGCGATGCGCAGCACAAACTCCTCATCACCCTCGACCGCCTGATCGGTCACGAGCGGGACCTCGATCACCTTCGGTGCGCTGTCGCCAGCGGCCCAGGTCACGATCTGGCTCAGTGGGGTGTAATCCTCCGTACCGCGGGCGGTATCCGATACCGTGGTGATGGCGACGCTGACCTCGCCCTGTGTTGAGCCACTGCGCGTCAGGGTAAAGATGGCACTGCCGTATTCCGGCATTTCGGTATAACTCTCGGTAATGGCGATGACAGATTTCACGGCAACAGCAGACGCACCACTCTCGTAGGCGCCACTGTCACAGCTGCCATCGGTGCGCAGATAACCGCGTTGATCGGCCACAGGGCAGGTGACGGAGGCAGCGCCGCCGTCGATCGCCGGGCTGCTCGCCGCCAGGGGATGCACATAAGTGGTGGTATCGAGCGTCTGCAACAGCGGATCAGCCACACTATCCTGGGCCCCCAGGCTGCAGGTGGCGTCACTGGCCACATTCCCCCCGCCCGTGGTGATCTGACCAGTGCAATTTACACCACTCGTTGCGAGGGCAACGATGCTGTTGGCGAGGGTCATCGTTGCCAATGCATTGCTCGCCAGATTATCCGCCTTGTTGGCAACCGTAGCGTTGTTATTGGCCAGCGTTACGTTGGTGAAGGTATAGGTACCCGGATTGAATGCGTCCACATAGATTGCGCCGCCATCATTGGCACTATTGCCACTGATGGTGGTATTGACGACCGTTGCCTGGGTGGAGAGATAGAGGCCACCGCCCTGGCCGACATAGGCTCCCGACGTCGTCGCATTATTATTGATGATGGCGCTATCCCTGATCTCCACATTGGAGCCGCTGATCCCGCCACCCAAAGATTGCTTGCTCGGATCAAAGGTATTGTTCTTGAAGACGCTGTTCACCACCTTGCTGTTGTAGAGGCAACCGCCACCGCCGATATTGCCGTCAACGGTTACCCCGTCCAGGTATGCATCGGACAAGCCAAAGGCGCCGCAGTAGTTGTAGGTGGCCGTATTGCTGCTAAAGGTGGAGTTGAAGATTTTGATCGGCCCCACCGAACTGATCGCACCACGAGAGCCTGCTGCCGTATTACCCGTAAAGGTACTATCCACAATAACAGTCTGATTGCCGTAAAAGCTATTGATGGCACCACCATCATCGGCCGTGGTATTGCCGATGAATTGCGAGCCGGTGATCAGTAACTCGCCCTGTTCTGACTGGATGGCACCCCCATAGGTATTGCCGCTATTGTTCGAGAACACCGAGTTGGCGATGGAAATGGAACAGCGCTGCAGGGCGTGGATCGCCCCACCGGCACCAAACGACCCATCTCCCGAAGAGGCGTGGTTGCCATCAAGCTGTGAATCGTTGATGTCAATGCGCCCCTCGTTGATGCAGTAGATCGCACCACCTTCCAGCGCCTGGTTGTTGGAGAGGTGCACACCCGACATCACCAGGGTATTGGACTTCGTCATGCTAACCGCCCCGCCATACCAGAACTCCGGGGGGACCACACCGTTCTGGATGGTGAGGTCGCGCAGTTCGAGACGAACCCCATCACCGAGGTCCATCACACGGTCCGCGCCGTTACCGTCGATAATGGTCGAAGCATTGCCGGCACCGGTGATAATCAGGTGATCCTTGATATCAAGGTCCCCCTCTGCTCCCGCATCCTCGCCGGCGGCGCCACGGGTGAGGACATAGGTGCCGGCTGCCAGGGTGAGCGTATCGGCACCGGCCGAGGCATTCGCCTCCTGCACCGCCGCGCGCAGTGTGCAGGCCCCGCCGCTGGTGGCACAAATCCCGTCGCCAGGGTTTACATCCACATCATCGGTCACGCTTGAAACATTCAGGGTTAAGGCAAAAGCCGGGGTGGTGATGAGGGCGGACAACAGGCTGAAAATAACTGGTTTCTTATTATTCACTTATTATCTCTCTGTGAATTGGCGGGTTCGTTATGCACGCATTTTTACCCCCGCCTATCAATAAACTCCATGACAATGGAATAGTTATCTATCGAATTGTGACACTACTCACGCCCCCAACAGGGGAGGGTGGACAAGGTTGAACGAAGCCACTGCAGCTGCGCTCGGCTAGAGGATTCAGAGTCCCCCCTCATCCGCTAGGCACCTTTTTCTGTACTACGCTTAGCATCAAGCAGGGCATCCGCCCTGTATCTCTGGACGCAGCCCACCACAGCACCACGCTCGCACAGCAGCGAACGCTTATCGAGGGCATGAGTGCCGAGCAAGGGTTTATCCACCATGGCTGGCGAGCAGCATCTTTCACAAGGGAGATAAGGAAATGAGCTGGATCACCGCGTTAATTATCGGTGGCGTCATCGGCTGGCTGGCAAGCATCCTCATGAAGACCAATGCCCAGATGGGCGTGATCGCCAACGTGATAGTAGGCGTGCTCGGCTCAATGCTGGGTTTCTGGCTCGCCGGCCAGTTGGGCATCGCGCCCGTCGGCACCCTCCTGCGCTTCATGGTCGCACTCGGTGGCGCAGTGCTGCTGATCTTCATCCTGGGCCAGCTCGGCGTGTTGCATAAGAGCTGACAGCAGCCCCAACTTTCCACCGTTTTACCTGCAACGCCGCATTGCCAATCAGGCTTGAATGCCAGTAATGCATCTTGAAATTCAAGGCGGTTGTTGATTCGACAAGGAAACAAGCCGGCTTGGCGAGCGGCCTTTGCGCGGCATCCCTACGGCCATCGGCAACACCGCTGATATCCACCTGCCCGTCGTTTGGCGACCACATGGAAGAGTGAGCGGCAAGAGCGGTAGGTCTTTATTTGCCCGCCTGAAATTTTCCCAGTACAGCACCTTCAGCCCTCTGGTGATTGACAGTTACCGATTTTTGCATAAGATAGTAATAGATTACTTACTTTTGGAGCTACCATGGAACCCCACAGCAAGCATCTGCCCGCCGACGAACGGCGCGCAGTGACGGTGGCGACGGTAGTGGCGCTGGCCGCCGAGCAGGATCCCAGCGAAATCACCACCACCGCCATCGCCCAACGGATGCACCTCACCCAGGGGGCGCTGTTTCGCCACTTTCCCACCAAGGAGGCGCTCTGGCAGGCGGTGATGGAGTGGGTGGCGGAGCGACTGCTGGCGCGCATCGAGCAGGCGGCGGCCCAGGCCCCCTCCCCGCTCGCGGCGCTGGAGGCGATGTTCATGAGCCATGTGGAATTTGTCAGCGACCACCCGGGGGTACCGCGCATGCTGTTTGGCGAGTTGCAACGCAGCAAGGAGAGTCCGGCCAAGCGCATGGCGCGCACCCTGATCGCCCGGTATGGCGAGCGGCTGCACCAGATCATCGAGCAGGGCAAGGCGTGCGGTGAGATCGCCCCGGAGATCGATAGCGCCGCGGCCGCCACTCTCTTTATCGGTACCCTGCAGGGGCTGGTGATGCAGTCGTTGCTGGCCGGCGAGGTATCACGCCTGCGCAGCGCAGCGCCTGGCGTCTTCGCCCTCTATCGCCGCGGTATCGGGAGCCACACATGAAAAAACATCTGTCGATGAGTAGCCGCAAACTGGTATTGATCGGTGTGCTGATGCCGCTGCTGGTCCTCTTCATCTTTGTGGTGCTGCGCTCGGGACCACTGGCAGCGGTGCCGGTGATGGTGACTACGGTCGAATCACGGCCCATCACCCCGGCCCTGTTCGGTATCGGCACGGTCGAGGCGCGCTACAGCTACCGCATCGGCCCGACCGCCGCCGGACGCGTGGCGCGGGTCGAGGTGCAGGTGGGTGACCGGGTCAGCGCCGGGGCACTGCTCGGCGAAATGGAGCCTGTCGACCTCGACCAGCGCGTTAGCGCCCAGCAGGCAGCACTGAAGCGCGCCGAGGCGCAGCTGCAGGACGTCAATGCGCGTCACACCTATGCCCAAGCGCAGGTGGCCCGTTTCGAGGAGCTGGCAAAAGAGAAGCTGGTAAGCAGTGATGCGGTCGAGGCCAAACGCCAGGAGGCGCAGGTGGCGGCAGCCAGTCTGCAGGCGGTACGCGAGGATCTGGCACGACTGCGCGCCGAACGTGATGGCAGCCAACGCCAGCGCGGCAATCTGCGCCTCATCGCGCCGGTCGACGGGCTGGTCACCGCGCGCAACGCCGATCCGGGCACCACGGTGGTGGCCGGACAGGCGGTGGTGGAGCTGATCGATCCCAACAGCCTCTGGCTCAATGTGCGCTTCGATCAGTTGCGCACCGCCGGGCTGCGTGAAGGATTGCCGGCGCAGATCGTGCTGCGCTCGCAGGGCGAAAAAGTGATCGCCGGCAGGGTGCTGCGTGTCGAGCCACGTGCCGATGCTGTGACCGAAGAGACACTGGTCAAGGTGGTGTTCGATAAGCTTCCCGAGCCGCTGCCGCCCATTGGTGAGCTGAGCGAGGTGACGGTAGCACTGACACCATTGGCAGCTCGGCCGGTCGTCCCCAACGCCAGCGTACAGCGTGTCGAGGGAGAACTGGGCGTTTGGGTGATCAACGACGGCGCGCTCCACTTTCGACCGGTAAGCCTCGGCGCCAGTGACCTCGACGGCCAGGTACAGATCATGGAGGGAGTCGAATCGGGGGCCCAGGTAGTGGTCTACAGCCAGCGCGCCCTCACCGCCCGCAGCCGCTTCACGGTGGTGGAGCGCCTGCCCGGTATCAAGCTGTGATCAGCCTTGCCGGCCGCGATATCCTCCATGCCTGGGGCAAGTTCCTCTTCACTGGCACGGGGCTCGGCCTGCTCATCGGTGTCACGCTGACCATGGCCGGGGTCTATCGCGGCATGGTGGACGATGCCAAGGTATTGCTCGACAACAGCGGTGCCGATCTGTGGGTGGTGCAACAGAATACCCTCGGCCCCTACGCTGAATCATCAAGCATTAATGATGACCTGTGGCGTGGCATCGTCGGCATGGCGGGGGTGGCGCGTGTGGCCAATGTCACCTACCTCACCATGCAGGTGCGCAAGGGAGAGCGCGACGTGCGCGCCATGGTGGTGGGCGTCGTTGCCGGTGAACCGGGGCAACCGGGCCAACCGGGTTTCCTGGTGGCGGGCCGCCACATCACCCGCAGCCACTATGAGGCGGTGGCCGATATCGCCACCGGTTTTCGACTCGGCGACACACTTCAAATCCGCCGCAATCTCTATACCGTGGTGGGGCTGACGCGCCGCATGGTCTCCTCCGGCGGCGACCCGATGATCTTCATCCCGCTCAAGGACGCGCAGGCGGCGCAGTTCCTCAAGGACAACGACGCCATCGTGCACAACCGTGCCCGCACCGCGCAAAATCCCGCCTTCAATGCCCCCGGTGTGCTCGATGCGGTGCTCGCCTCGCAAAATTCAAATCCCTACGTCAACGCGATTCTGGTACAGCTTGAGCCTGGTGCTGATGCCGAGCAGGTGGCCGAACCGATCCGCCGCTGGAAACGCCTCACGGTCCACACCCGCGCGGGGATGGAAACGATCCTGGTCAGCAAACTGATCGCCACCTCCTCCCGCCAGATCGGCATGTTCCTGGTGATCCTCGCCATCGTCAGCGCCGCCATCGTCGCCTTCATCATCTACACGCTGACGCTGGGCAAGATCCGCGAGATCGCGGTGCTCAAATTGATCGGCACGCGCAACCGCACCATCGCGGCAATGATTCTGCAACAGGCGGTGGGACTTGGCCTGATCGGTTTCGTGGTCGGCAAGATCGCCGCCACCTTCTGGGCGCCGTTCTTTCCCAAATATGTACTGCTATTGCCGGGCGATGCCGCGCGCGGCTTTGCGGCGGTAGTGGTGATCTGCGTGCTGGCAAGCGTGCTGGCGATCCGTGCGGCATTGAGGGTCGATCCGGCGGAGGCTATAGGTGGATAAACGCGGCATACATATCGAGGCACTGCGCAAGCGCTACGGCGAGGGCGACACGGCGGTCGATGCACTGAAGGGTGTGGAGATGCACGTGGCACCGGGTGAGGTGGTTGGCCTGGTCGGCCCGTCCGGCTCGGGCAAGAGCACGCTGCTCAAGTGCCTCGGTGCGGTGATCGAACCGAGCGGTGGCCGCATGACGCTCGGCGAGCAGGTGATCTACGACGATGGCTGGCAGATCGGCGATCTGCGTGCGCTGCGTCGCGACAACATCGGCTTTGTGTTTCAGGCGCCCTATCTCATCCCGTTTCTCGATGTCACCGACAACGTGGCGCTGTTGCCGATGCTGGCCGGCCGCCCCAACGCCGAAGCGCGCGCGCGTGCGGTGGAACTGCTCGCAGCGCTCGATGTGGCACATCGCGCCAAGGCGATGCCGTCACAGCTCTCCGGCGGCGAGCAGCAGCGCGTCGCCATCGCCCGCGCCCTGGTCAACCGCCCGCCGGTGATCCTCGCCGACGAGCCGACCGCCCCGCTAGACAGTCAACGCGCCCTCGGCGTGGTCCGGCTGCTCAACCAGATGGCGCAGCAGTACGAGACCGCCATCATCGTCGTCACCCATGACGAGAAGATCATCCCCACCTTCAAGCGCATCTACCACATCCGCGACGGCTTCACCCACGAAGAGGCGGGTGAAGGGCGCGGCTGGGAATAATCGCACGAAATCCTTCACTACCCGTCCACCCTCCTTCAACGACTCGGTGGTAGCAATTACAATGGCCAGCCTGACGCCCATTCACTCTCTACCAGGGGATGATAATGACCGCCTTTATCTTCGAACTGCTTGCCATGCTTGTCATCATCCTGCTCGCCGCGGAGATCTTCACCAATGCGCTGGAGCATCTGGGTGAACGGCTCAAGATCTCCGAAGGGGTGACCGGCTCGCTGTTCGCCGCCGTGGGGACGGCACTGCCCGAGACCATGGTGCCGCTGCTGGCACTGCTGGCAGGCACCAGCAACATCTCCATCAATGAAGAGATCGGCGTCGGCGCCATCCTCGGTGCGCCGCTGATGCTCTCGACCCTCTCCACCTGTCTGATGGCGGCATCGATCCTGCGGCGGCGCGGCCTGACCGGGCGGGTAGCACCGGAGCGCAGCGGCTTCCTGCGCGACCTCCACTTCTTCCTGATCGCCTTCACCCTCGCCGCTGTGGCGATGTATGTGCCGCAAGAGGCACGCTATGTGCGCGGTGGGCTCAGCCTCGCGCTGGTACTGATCTACTTCGTCTACATCATGCTGACGCTGCAGGCTTCGGAGAAGCTGGTGGAGGAAGGGCACGGCACCGAGGCCGCAGAGCCGATGTACTTCTCGCGCATCGGATTCCGCACCAATCTCTTCTCCATTGTCATACAACTGGCTGCCGGCCTGGCACTGCTGGTGTTTGGCGCCAAGGGCTTCATTCACGGCGTCGAGGGGCTGTCACATCTGCTCGGCATTTCGGCGCTGCTGCTGTCACTGCTCATCATCCCCACCGCCACCGAGTTGCCGGAGAAGGTCAACAGCATTCTCTGGATCCGCCGTGGCAAAGACACCCTCGCCTTTGGCAATATCACCGGGGCCATGGTTTTCCAGGGGACCATGCTCCCCGCCATCGGCATCACCCTCACCCCCTGGGAGCCGCGCATCGAGGTGTTGAGTGGCATCTTCATCACCCTCATTGCCGCCACCTGGCTGCGCCTCAATGCACGCAGCAACGGCCTGCCCGTCTGGGTGTTGCTGGTAAATGGCGGGATCTATCTCACCTATCTCTACATCACGCTGAGATAGGTAGTTCGCCTGAAAAGCAGGGATTATCGGTTGACCGTCCTGACGTGCTACTTGGGCAACTGGTTTGATTTTGTATTGTTGCCCATCTCGTTGCGCTGGATCATTCTCAACAACATCTGCGTGATCTCACCCGTCATCGGCTTGAAGCGCTCGAAGGGGATGACCGGCAGGCGGATGCGGATTTGCATGAAGGCGTAGAGCGCAAGCGGCCCGAGCGCCACCGCAAAGAAGATCGGCAGACTGCCCGGACCGAGCTGTGCCATCAGCACTCCGGCGAGGGCCGGCCCCGTCGAAGCGCCGATGCCGTGCAGCAACAACAGACTGCGCGAGGCTTCCAGCACCTGCTCGCGCGCCAGATGATCGTTGGTGATCGCCACACTCAGCGAATAGAGGGTGAAGGCGAAGCCGCCGTAGAAAAAGGCGCTGAAGTAGAGCATGGCGTGATTGTTCAGCGCGAAGGTATAGCTGACCAAGGCCGTGCCTATCGCCCCAAGACAGACCAGCGCCAACACACGTCGCCGATCGCTGCTGTCGGATAAACGGCCGATGGGCCACTGCAACAGTGCCCCGCCGAAAATGGTGATGCTCATGAATACGGCGACCCCCTCCGAGGTCAGGCCGACGCGGTGGGCAAACAGCGGCCCCATGCCCCAGAAGGCCCCGGTGGCAATGCCCGCAAACAGCGCGCCCACCGCACCGAGCGGCGCCACCGCGTAGAGAGTACGCAGCGACAGATGCGGTGCAGCAACCGCCAGCGGCTGATCGATACGGGTTACGGCCACCGGCACCAGCGCCAACGCCAAGAAGATCGCAGCCAGCGCAAAAGGCCTGACGCTGGTGACCTCACCGGCGATGATCAGATACTGGCCGGCGGCCAGTGCCACCAGCGTGGTGGCCATGTAGACCGCAAAGACCTGACCGCGCCGCTCGTTGGGTGTAATGGCATTGAGCCAGCTCTCCACCACCATATAGAGCCCCATCATGCAGGTACCGGTGATGATGCGCAGCACGAACCAGATGGAGGGATGCACCAGCAATGCATGGAGCAGCGCGGCCGCGGTGACGACAGCGGCCATGGCGGCGAAGGCGCGGATGTGACCGACGCGCCGGATCAGCGGCGGGCACAGATAGTTGCCGACGATGAAGCCGAGAAAATAGGCCGCCATCACCACGCCGGTGATCTCTGGACCAAACTGTTCGATGCCGGCACGCACCCCGAGCAGGGTGCTGAGCGCGCCCAGTCCCACCAGCAGACAACCGATGCCGAGCAGCAGGGAAAATAGCGAGAGGATGACCTTCAGCATCTGTTGTGCGCCACAACGGTGGATGGTCTAGTGATGAATGGCATCGGCCATCAATGGCGGGATCGGGCAGTCGAGTTTGGCACCGATGATGCGCAATAGCTCTGCCTCCTGGATCGTCACCTGGCCATCGTGGGCGATGGCGGTACTGCACGCCTCGATGAGGCGCGCACGGAAACGGTAGTTGAGCGTGGCGAGGCGTGTAAGCGCTTGATCGAAGCGCGGCAAGGCAAGGGAGTCACGGGCGCGCAATAACCATTCACCATCAGCCGGCAGATGCCTGGTCGCATCGTCAAAAGCACGCTGCGCCAGCGCCAGGTCACGATGCCCGAGCTGGACCAGCATCGACAACACTGTCTCACCATCGTCATGCACCGCTTTCTGTGCATAACGGTGTATCGTCCCTTTGTCACCCGGCTTGCCTTGCAAAGAGGTGCGCAGCAGTGAGTCGATCAAATACTCGAACAGGGTGACGCGACCGTCGGCCTCGATGAGCCGTTTGGTGTTGGCCAGCAGCTGATCCACACCCGCTCCATCCGCCTCATCGAGTGAAGGTATCGCCAGTTCGAGGAGCGGCAGCCAGCTGGCGCGCCCGGCGCTCTTCAGTGTCGGCACCGTGGCGGCCGCACGTTCAATCGTGGTGGCTGGCTCATTGGCGAGTGCCTGTTGCAACAACTGCGTCGGCTGTGCTTCGTCCACCACCAGCAGGGCATAGATCAAGGCACGGGCCGGCTCCGGCTGTTTGATGGCCGCGAGCAGTGCGGGAGGGAGAGATGCAAGGAGGTCGTGGGCATAGGCAACCTGCCGAGGGGCCAGGGTGCCGACGCTGGCCACCACCTGTTGCGGCGAGATCGCCACACTGGCAGCCGGTGACGCGGCAAAGCCGGAGGCTGCCGCCGCTGACTGATAACTTGTACTCGCGCCGGCACGTGGCGCCTGCATGCGGAAGCTGCGATCGATGCGGCGGATACGCTCTTCAATGGGAGGATGGGTAGCGAGCCAGCCAAACAGCGTCGAGACCCCTTCACCAAAGAAGAGATGACTCGCCTCCTCCGCCTTGGGGTGGTGAATGGACGACTGTTCGAAGCCCCCGATCTTCTTCAGTGCCCCCCCGATCCCGTCAGGATTGCGGGTGAACTGCACCGCCGCGGCATCAGCGAGAAACTCGCGCTGGCGCGAGGCCGCTGCCTTGATCAGGTTGCCGAAGAAGACGCCGATGTAGCCGATCACCAGCAACGCCAAGCCGAAGAAGACGATGCCTCCGCCATT
>DASWUD010000008.1:0-20001 GCA_036401755.1 Gammaproteobacteria bacterium | reverse complement strand
TCGACATGAAGAGCGAGAGCTTCCGCATTCGGCGCGGCCCGATCTTCTGCAACTTCCTGCTCGGCGACGAGATCAACCGCGCCCCCGCCAAGACCCAGTCAGCGCTGCTGGAGGCGATGCAGGAGGAGCAGGTTACCATCGAGGGCAAGACCTTTGCCCTGGAGCAGCCCTTCCTGGTGATGGCTACGCAGAATCCGGTGGAGCAGGAGGGCACCTATCCACTGCCGCAGGCCCAGCTCGATCGCTTCCTGCTCAATGTCTTCATCGGCTACCCCAGCGAGGCGGAGGAGAGTGCGATGATCCGCCAGGTGACCAGTCACGCGGTGGGCAACCAGCTCAACCTCTCCGCCATCGAGCCGGTGCTGACCCCGGCACAGGTGCTCGAGATCCAGGGCGCCGCCACAGCCATGGCCGTGGATGAGGCCATCCTCGCCTACATCGTGCGCATCGTGCGCGCCACCCGCGACTGGCAGGGGATCGACAACGGTGCCGGACCGCGTGCCGGGATCGCCCTGTTGCGCTGTGCGCGTGCCCATGCGCTGGCCAACGGCAACCTCTTCGTCACCCCCGACGACGTCAAATCGATCGCCCCCGCCGTGCTGCGCCACCGCATCAAGCTCACAGCCGATCTGGAGATCGAGGGCTATCGTCCCGATGATGTGCTGCGCGACCTGCTGGCCAACGTCGAGGCCCCGCGCCAGTGAGATTCACCCCGGCGCCGCTGCTGGTTGCTCTCGCCCTAGCCTGGACACTACTGGGCATCGCCGCCGCCTTGCTCCCCGAAGCGGTGGTGCTATGGCAAGGCGGTGGACTGCTGCTTGGTGCCAGCGCCTTCGCCGACTGGCAGCGCCAGCGCCAGCGTCCCCTGCCCCAGCTACAGCGGCGCCTCAACCGCAATCTGCCGGTGGGGGTCTGGTCGACGGTAGCACTGGAGCTGCGCAACAGCGATGCACTGCCGCTCAGCTGCGAACTGCATGACATGCACCCGCCCGAGTTCGAGGTACGCCATCAACCCTGGCAGGTGACACTGGCGCCCGGCCAGTGGGCCGAGCTGCGTTACCAGGTGCGGCCAGCGACACGCGGTGCTTACCAGATGGCCGGTACCAGCCTGCTGCTGCTCTCCCCCTGGCGGTTGTGGCGCGAGCGGCGCTACGGCGGCGAGACACAGCAGCTGCGTGTCTACCCCAACTTTGCCGAGATCGCCCACTACACCCTGCTCGCCACCGACAACAGGCTCAGCCAGATGGGCGTGCGGCGGCGCCAGCGGCGTGGTGCGGGGAGCGACTTTCACCAACTGCGCGAATACCGTGTCGGCGACTCACTGCGCCAGATCGACTGGAAGGCCACCTCACGCTATCGCAAGGCCATCTCGCGTGAATATCAGGACGAGCGCGATCAACAGATCCTCTTCATGGTCGATTGCGGACGACGCATGCACCACGTGGACGCCGGTCATGTCCATCTCGACGAGGCACTGAATGCCGTGCTGCTCCTCTCCTACGTCTCGCTGCACCAGGGGGATGCGGTCGGCTTCATGACCTTCGGTGGGGTACGCCGCTGGTTTGCGCCGCGCAAAGGGCCACATGTGGTCAACGCACTGCTCAATGCCACCTACGACCTACAGTCCACCACCGAGGCGGCCGACTATCGTGCCGCCGCCAGCGAACTGCTCTCACGCCAGCGCCGCCGCGCCCTGGTGGTGCTCATCACCAACACCCGCGACGAGGACCACACCGATCTGGAGGCGGCGGTGAAGCTGCTGCGCCGCCGCCATCTGGTACTGGTCGCCGACCTGCGCGAAGCGCTGCTCGACGAGATCACCAGCCAGCCGGTGCGCACCCTCGAACAGGCACTGCTCTACCAGGCCACCGAGGAGTATCTGGCGCTGCGCCGCCAAAGCCACGAACGCCTCTCCTACCACGGCGCCCGGCTGCTCGACCTGCGCCCCGCCCAGCTGCCGGTGGCACTGGTCAACCGCTATTTCGAAATCAAGCAGGAGGGGGCGCTGTAGGGCACGACTTTGCCGCTTGACATCCGCTGCCCCATCCGTTAGTTTCTGTAACAACAGAAATTACGGAATAACAACAAATGAAACTCTCCACTGTCGAACAACGTTTCGTGCTGCACTGGGGTGAAATGGGCTCCCGCTGGGGAGTCAACCGTACCGTGGCGCAGCTCCATGCCCTGCTCTATCTGGCCACCGCTCCGCTTAATGCCGAAGATATTGCCGAAACCCTGGGCGTGGCGCGCTCCAACGTCAGCACCAGCCTCAAGGAGTTGCAGTCGTGGGGGCTGGTGAAAGTAGTCCACATTCTTGGTGACCGGCGCGACCATTTCGAGTCACTGCACGATGTGTGGGACATCTTTTTCGTCATTCTCGAAGAGCGCAAGAAGCGCGAACTCGATCCGACCCTCACCACCCTGCGCGAGTGCGTGCTGGAGAGCGAGGAGGACCCGGAGATCGATCCGCTGGTGAAGGAGCGCATCGAACAGACCCTGCAGTTTCTCGAACAGATCACCGGCTGGTATGCGCAGATGAAGAAGATGGATCGCGCCTCAATGCTCAAGATGATCAAGATCGGCATCAAGATCCAGTCACTGCTCAACCCAAAGGGATAAAGCAGGCAGACATTTCATCGAGCCCTTTATTAACTGTTAATTTCTGTTTTTACTGAAATTACGCAAAACAAGGACGAAACGGATGCACAAAAAAATCATGATCGTCGGGGCCAACGGATTTATCGGCCAGAGCTTGTTGCAGCATTTGCGCGCAGCCGGTCATCAGGTCACCGCCTGTGTGCGCAACACAAGGCGCTACCGCCCTGCCCATCCTGACATTCGGGTGGTCGAAGCTGATTACACCACCCATACCACCCCGGAGCAGTGGTTACCGCTGCTGCAAGGCTTTGATGTCGTGATCAATGCGGTGGGGATCGTGCGCCAACAGGGAAGCAACCGCTTCGCGCAGATCCACACCCACGGTCCACACGCGCTGTTCGATGCGGCGCAGACCGCCGGGGTGAAACAGGTCGTGCAAATTTCCGCACTGGGCAGTGGCACCCCCTTTCATGCCAGCAAACACGCAGTCGATGACCACCTGGCCCAACTCGGACTCGACTGGCTCATCCTGCGCCCCTCGCTGGTCTACGGCACAGGCGGCAAGAGCGCGGCGCTATTCAAGGCGGTGGCCGCCCTGCCGCTGATCCCACTGGCGGGGAACGGCAACCAGCCGGTACAACCGGTGGCGGTGGAGGATGTGGCACGCATCGTTGTGGCCTTCATCGAGGGGCAGATCGCGCCACGCCAACACATTGATGTGGTAGGCGCCAAAGCGTTAACCATACGCGAAATGTTTGACTACTACCGCCACTGGCTCGGTCTCGACAAACCGCGCTTTATCCCCCTTCCCGAGCGGCTGGCGCTGTGGGTGGCCCACCGCCTGGGGCTGTTCGGCATTGCCGCACCTGGCCCAGCAACACTCACTTTGTTAAGGCGCGGCAATATTGCCGAGGTGGCACGGCTTCAGCAACAGACGGGCATCACCACTCTGGCCATGGATGAAGCATTGTTGCGCGCGCCGGCCTCACCATCGGATCGCTGGCATGCACGCCTCTATTTTCTCCATCCCCTGTTGCGCATCACCCTCGCCTTCATGTGGCTCTGGACTGCGCTGGTGTCGGCGGGTCTCTATCCCGTTGAGCAGAGCCTGGCGCTGCTTGCCAAGGTGGGACTCAGCGGTGCGTCGGCTACGGTGGCGCTCGTGGGCGCCACCCTGCTCGATCTGCTGCTAGGGATGGCGCTGCTGCTGCGGCGTCATGTGAAAACAGCCGCTTGGTTACAGATCGTCGCGATGGCTATCTATTCGCTGATAATCGCCTGGGCCCTGCCTGAATATTGGCTCCACCCCTTCGGTCCGCTCAGCAAGAATCTGCCGCTCATCGTCGCCACCTTGATACTCATTGCCATGGAGGAGTGATCATGGAATATCTCACCATCAAAAGCCTGCACATTCTCAGTGCCATCCTGCTGTTCGGTACCGGGCTCGGCAGCGCCTTCTACAAATTCATGACCGATCGCAGCGGCAATCTCGCGGCGATGGCGGTGACCAACCGCCAGGTGGTGCTGGCCGACTGGCTCTTTACCACCCCCGCCATCATCGTCCAGCCGATCACCGGTGTCTGGATGGCCCTGCTCGCCGGTTGGCCCCTCGACACCCCGTGGCTGCTGCTCTCCATCGCACTCTATCTGCTGGCCGGCGCCTGTTGGCTGCCGGTGGTCTGGTTGCAGATCCGCATGCGTGACGATGCCGAGCTGGCAATTACCACAGCGACACCACTCACGGCGCGCTATCGGCGTGATGCGCGCCGCTGGTTCTGGCTCGGTGTCCCGGCATTTCTCGCCATGGTCGCCGTGGTCTTTCTGATGGTTCACAAACCTGTGTGAGGTATAACACCATGGCTACAACATTACCGGTCATTGCCCAGGCACTGGGCGAACAATGGCACGCGCTCCATCCGCTGGTGCGGCGTCACTACAGCATTGCGCCGGGAAGTTATTCACGGGTGGTTATGGCGGGGGAGATGAGCGAGGTGCACTTCAGCCGTCGTGCCGCGCCGCTGATCTACATGGCGCGACTCTTCGGTGCCTTGGTTGCAGAGCGTGCCAGCGCGATCCCGGTCACGGTGGTCAACACCACACGGCATGACGATCCGGCCATGCACTGGCACCGCACCTTCCGCTATCCCGATGGCACCCAGCGCATCTTCGAGTCACGCATGGTCTACGCCGGTGGCAACGAAATCATCGAATATGTACGCCTCGGACTTGGGATCCGCATGGCTATCTCGGTGCAGGAGGGGGCACTGATATTCGAAAGCCGCGGCTTTCAATGGGGGAGAGATTCCGGAGGGTTGAGGATCCCCGATCTGTTACTGCTGGGACGTTCGCGCATCGTGGAGCGCGCCATCTCGGAAGAGCAGTTCGAGGTGGAGTTTGATACCCATCATCCGCTCTATGGACGCAGCTTCGGCTACAACGGTCTGTTTCGTATCGTCGAGTGCAGGTGATGGAGGCGCCGGAGCCGACTCAGCGGTGGCTCCGGCCCGGCGATTAGCGCCCCTGCAGCCCCTTCATGAAATCATCCAACCCCTGGGAGGCCTCCTCGCCGTGACAGGCCGCGTTCTGCATAGCACAACGCGCACGGCAACCCGCCGCCTGCATGTCGTTGTTCAGGTGCTTGATGTTGCACCAGGTTGAGCAGCGGCGCGCGTTGAGATCACAACCGCCCCACAAAGGGATGGTAGCGACAACGGCCACCAGGAGCAGCACGGCGATAATCACCTTTTTCATGAACACTCCTTAATTACTCATAAATTCAACAAGTTACAAAACAGATTCGCGATACTGGCAAGATATCCAGGTTATGGCACTACCCTCCCGCACAATGGAAACTCTCGCACGCACTACCCTATAATCCCCCCATCTTAGTGAATCTTTTCATTCCGTTCTGCGAAACCATTCCATTGTCCGCAAAAATGCAATATGCTGTCCTACGGAATACTCCAGAACACTTTGTTTAGAAGGTAAGTTTTATGGCAACTGGTACGGTTAAGTGGTTCAACGAAGCTAAGGGTTTCGGTTTTATTTCCCAGGACGACGGTGGCAAGGACGTATTCGTCCACTTCAGCGCCATCAAGGGAAATGGGTTCCGCACCCTCGCTGAGGGCCAGAAGGTTTCGTTCGATGTAGAGAATGGCCCCAAGGGTCCGCAGGCGAGCAACGTTGTAGCGCAGTAAGCCTCTCCGGTCCAAACAAAAAACCCGCTTCGGCGGGTTTTTTGTTGCCCACACCAACGTAAGCGAAGTCCAGTAACTACATTTCAAGCATCATGGAATTCAAAGACTATCTGCGCATCCTGGCCGGCAAAGACGGCTCCGACCTCTACCTCAGCACCGGTGCGCCGCCCTGTGCCAAGTTCCACGGCATTCTCAAGCCGCTGGAGAAGACGGTAATGCAACCGGGACAGATCCGCCAGATCGCCGATGGCATCATGAACGAGGAGCAGCGCGCCGACTTCGCCAGCAAGCTGGAGATGAACCTCGCCATCTCCGAACCGGGGGTGGGGCGCTTCCGCGTCAACATCTTCCGCCAGCGCAACGAGATCTCCATGGTGGTGCGCAACATCAAGACCGAGATCCCCAACATCAAGGAACTCGATCTGCCGCCGATCCTCACCGAAGTGATCATGGCCAAGCGCGGCCTGATCCTGTTCGTCGGTGGTACCGGCTCGGGCAAGTCGACCTCACTGGCGGCGCTCATCGACCACCGCAACAGCACCGCGCCCAACGGCGGCCACATCATCACCATCGAGGACCCCATCGAGTTCATTCATCCCCACAAGCGCTGCATCGTCAACCAGCGCGAGATCGGCATGGATACCCGCTCCTTCCATGATGCGCTGAAGAACACCCTGCGCCAGGCGCCCGACGTGATCCTCATCGGCGAGATCCGCGATCGCGAGACGATGGAGCACGCGCTCGCCTTCGCCGAAACCGGCCACCTGGCCATCTCCACGCTGCACGCCAACAACGCCAACCAGGCGCTCGATCGCATCATCAACTTCTTCCCCGAGGAGCGCCGCCCGCAACTGCTGCAGGACCTCTCCTCCAACCTGCGCTGCTTCGTCTCGCAGCGCCTCATCCCCACCGTCGACGGCAAGCGCAAGGCGGCCATTGAGGTACTGCTCGGCTCACCGACCATTCAGGAGCTGATCAAGCGCGGCGAGATGAGCGGCATCAAGGAGGTGATGGAGAAGTCGGAGCAGATCGGCATGCAGACCTTCGACGGCGCCCTCTACCGGCTGCACAAGGCGGGCCATATCTCCCTGGACGAGGCATTGAAGAACGCCGACTCCCCCAACAACCTGCGCCTGCGCATCAGCCTCTCCGAGAAAGGGGATGCCAAGGCCGTGCCTGCCGCCGCTGCGGGTGGCATCAATCTCAGCCTCCAAGCCATTGAAGAGCCGCAAGAGGAAGAGGGGCAGGACGGCGGCTGAAACACTGCATCCCTTTTGCACGATGGGCTTCAGTCCCAAATCCTACGACACTATCGGCAGCAGGCCTAGGATTAGACTGCCGGGACTAACCCAAAGGGCACAAGAGACCCTCCTACACTCTCCCCGCCGCACGCAAAGCCCACATTTTCTCCTGTCATTCTCTCCGCTTGTCCGCCTCTCAAAAAAAATTATTAGACAAGCGCCCCCGCTCCAGTACCCTGTCGTCGCAACGTATTGAATTATAACAACATTATATTTATCACCCCATTAAATAAACCATAGGAGTTTTGTGATGCGATTGATTCTGTTGGGCGCCCCGGGCGCCGGCAAGGGGACCGTGGCGAAGATGTTGACCGCCCTCGATGGCTCGGTGCAGATCTCTACC
This sequence comes from Gammaproteobacteria bacterium, assembly GCA_036401755.1. Classification (GTDB taxonomy): domain Bacteria; phylum Pseudomonadota; class Gammaproteobacteria; order Thiohalomonadales; family Thiohalomonadaceae; genus DASWUD01. Next base: position 12,562 of record DASWUD010000008.1, on the reverse strand, counting down.
GGCGACATTCTGCGTGGTGCAGTGAAGGCCGGCACCGACCTGGGCAAGAAGGCCGACGGCTACATGAAGGCGGGCGACCTGGTGCCCGATGCGCTGATCCTCGACATCATGGCCGAGCGTCTGCAGCAGCCGGACTGTGCCAACGGCTTTCTGCTCGACGGCTTCCCGCGCACCATTCCCCAGGCCGAGGCACTGACAGGAATGTTGGCCAAGCTGAACATCAAGCTCGATGCGGCGGTAAATCTCGATGTGCCACGCGAGGTGATCCTCGACCGCCTCACCACCCGCCGCACCTGTTCCAACTCCGCCTGCCAGGAGATCTACAACGTCAAGAGCAAGCCGACCAAGGTGGCAGGCAAGTGCGACAAGTGTGGCAGCCCGGTGATCCAGCGCGATGACGAAACCGAAGAGGCGATCAGCAAGCGTCTCGATACTTACAATGAAAAGACCGCGCCACTGGCGAACTTCTACCGCAAGGCGGGAATGTTGCTGGATGTGAATGCCACCTCCAGCGACGCGGTGGTCGCTGCCATCAAGGCGAAGGTTGGAATGTAAAAGTCTGATGAGTGCCCCGCCACTACGGCGGGGCTTTTTTTATGGTTCTTCGCGGAATAGCTGGAATGTGACTGTGGCTGATTTGTGTCGCTGGGGTAACGCCAGCCCGTGGACGCAGCCGAGCATCGCAGTCATTTCAGGGGTAAGTGAGTGCATGTTTGTGACCTGCGCGCGGGGCAGCCCCCCCCCGCATCAAATCCAATCCGTCGCGGCAGCGACACAACCATTTCTGAAGCGTTGGTGTTCCCGCTAAAGAGTGACGAAACTTTTTATTTCTGGCGGGGATGGAAGTAACTATAGAGCCCCAACACCGCCCCAGGCAGCAGTTCCACCCACGCGGTGTACTCCTCGTCATCCATCTCGATCTCTTCATCACCGTGCAGCAGCGCCAGTTGTGAGATGGGGGCCAACAACGGCTGTTCCTCCTTGGGAAGCACCGCCCACGCCTCTTCATCGTGCCCCACGCCGAGCATGAAACCGAAGCACCATCCCTCGTAGGCCTCCAGCAACTCGCCCTCCTCCTCGATCTCGATAGCGAGTGGCTCGAAATCAAACCCCTCCTCCAGAGTCGCTACGATGTCGTCATACATGCGATTCAACAGCTCGGTCATGCGCTGACGCTGTGCCTCGTCTTCGAAACGCGGCTGCCCCCAGATGGCGCCCATCCACTCCGCCGCCTGTGCCTGTGATGGGCCGGCGATAAGCGCGGTGAGATAACCGTGCGCCTCGTCCACCGCCAAAGCCTCATCGCACGCCTCCGATAGCAGGAAGCTGTCGAGTTCGCCAAGTTCTTCTTCCGAGATGAGGCCGTGCGGCGATGTCATGATCTATTCCTGTAGTAATCGAATTGAAGGGGCGCAATCTTACCCCAGTGTGGGTCCGGAGTCAGTCATCCTTTTTCTTGTGACTGATGGAGGTGATCGGCACCACCACCTCATCCTGTTTTCTCGGCTCATCGGTGAAGTAGGGACGCATGGTGTTGGGGCGGCCAGCCTCTTCGGCCAGCTCGTGCTCCCGCTGGCTGATCAGCACCAAACAGTCGCGCAGCCCGTTGATGGTGTTTTCCGAGAGCGGATGTTTCATGCCGGGACCGGTGGCGGTGTCCTTGATCACTTCGGTGAGCACGCGCTTTACGGCGCGCAGGATCTGCTCTTCCTTGGAAAATTCGTGTGAACTCATGGTGAAAACTCCGCTGAAAAAAGGGGGAAAAGGGTAGAGAGCACGAGATTTTCGCAGTGTACACTACAAACGGAACGCCTCCCAAAGCCGCTATAATGGGGCACCAAGGCCACCGACGAAAGCCCGGAACAAATTCATGCCATCCACTGTGCCCGATGCCCTGCTCTTCATCACCCCTGGCTGCCCCCACTGCCCCGTCGTATTGCAGGGGCTCAGCGAGATGGTGAAACAGGGCACCATCGGCAAACTCACGGTCATTAATGCCGCCGCTCATCCTGAACTGGTCGCGGAACAGGGGGTACGCGCCGCACCGTGGTTGCGCCTTGGTCCCTTTACCCTCACCGGCGCCCAGACTCAGGCGCAGTTGCAGCAGTGGGCGGTGTGGGCCGGCAGCCAAGAGGGGTTGCTGCACTATCTTGAACATCTGTTCAAGGCGGGGGATCTCAAGGGGGCGGAGACCTTTATTGCCGCGCAGCCAGAGCGCCTTGTCCTGCTGCTCGCCATCATCACCAACCCGGAAGAGGCGATCACCGTGCGTCTTGGCGCCAACGCCCTGCTGGAGGGGTATGCAGGTCGTAGTGAGTTGCAGGCGTTGCTGCCGCAACTGACCGAACTGTCACGCCACGATGATCACCGCATTCGCGTCGACGCCTGCCATCTGCTCGGCCTTACCGCCTCCACCGAAGCACGGCCGGCACTCGAAGCGTGTCTGCGGGATGAGAACGCCGAGGTCCGTGACATTGCGACAGACGCCCTGGCCACCCTGCCGCAGCTTCAGTAAGCGACGCTTGATTGTGCCGGCCACCACCCCCATGTTCACTGCTCTCATTGGCTAATCTCGACCACCATGAACGACACCATCAGCACCATCGAACCATCCCTGCTTGCAGCCCTCGAACAATCTGCCACTGACCGCAATGCCCAGGCGCAATTTCGGTTGGGGGTAATGTACGCCAATGGTGATGGCATGCCGCTCAACTATGTGAAGGCCGCACAGTGGCTCACCGCGGCAGCTGAACAGGGGCTAACCGAGGCGCAACGGCTGCTCGCCTGGCTCTATGCCAACGGTTACGGTGTCGAGCAGGACTATGCCCAGGCACGCCACTGGTTCACCCGCGCCGCAGAAGGCGGCGATGCCAAGGCACAATACAGTCTCGGTTTCATGTACCAGACCGGCTACTACGAGACCACTCCCGATACGCGCGAAATGCTCAAGTGGTTTCAACGTTCCGCCGATCAAGGCAATGCCAGCGCCCAGCTGGCGCTGGGCAAACTGCTGGCAGATGGCAAGCGCGTCGCACAGAACGATGAAGCCGCTTTTCAATGGCTCACCCTGGCGATCATGAATGGCAATGAGAGCGCCAAGAAGGAGCTGGCCATGCTCACTGCGCGCCTCGCCCCGGTGCAACTGGAGCAGTTCCGCAACACCATGATGCAGAGGATGATGGCAGGAGGCTAAAGGTGGAAGAGAACGAGTTCAAAAACACCTACGCCGACTACAACAGTCACCCCTGTGCCTTCTACAAGGCGGTGCTGCGCCGTTGTGCCAACTGCTCGCGGGCCCAGAAGGTCTTCATCGCCGAGCGCGAAGCGGTCGCCTGCAAATCGCCCGGCGCGCAGCAACGCTGCAAGGCGGTGGTGCAGGTGATGCGCGAGAAGGCCTTGTTCGCCCTCAAGCTCACCCATCTGGAAGGCACACTCCCCCACGGCAAGGAGATCAAGGTGGAGTGCGGCGGTTTGCTCGGTCTGCAGGCTGCCATCCATCCGGAACTGCAGAGCGAAACCGTGGCCGATATTCATGGGTTGCTCGATGCGGTGGAACAACAGCATGGCAGCACGGATAACCTCCCCTACAGCGAGGTGGTCAAGTTCGTCGTCCATTACCAGTCTCGCCCCAAACGCAGCTAACTCCCTTCCTTTTTGCTCGAAATAATTTCCTCCCCGAGGAGAAATCCCACGCCATTCCGCTTTAAGATGTGGTGAGTGATTGCATTGCCCGGGGGGGAATAAATCATGTTCGAGGTTGCTACGCTCGGCCACAAGATTGGCAAAAAAGAGTACGAAGCGAGTGTCCCTGATCTGCGCACCCAATTGCTGCTGGCCCAGGAGGCACTAAAGGAAGCCAACTTTCCGGTCATCGTTCTAGTGACGGGTGTCGATGGTTCTGGCAAGGGCGATGTGATCAATCTGCTCAACAGCTGGCTCGACCCGCGCTACGTGCGCACCCACGCCTTTGGCGTGCATGGTGAAGAGGAGCGTGAACGCCCCCACTTCTGGCGCTACTGGATGTCCCTGCCACCGAAGGGGCGCATCGGCATCTTCGTCGGCTCATGGTACAGCGATCCCATCGCGCATCGCGTCATCGATGTCACCAACGACACGCAATTGGAGCAACAGCTCTCCGATATCAACGCCTTTGAAGAAACACTGGTGCAGGATGGTGCGCTGATCATCAAGTTCTGGCTGCATCTCTCCAAGAGCGCGCAAAAGAAACGCATGAAGGAGCTGGAGGCGAACGAAGCCACCCGCTGGCGCGTCACCAAGCTCGACAAAAAACACCTGAAACGTTACGACAACTGCGTACTGGTGGCCGAGGCCACACTGCGCGAGACCAGCACCGGCAGCGCGCCCTGGATCATCGTCGAGGCGACCGACGAACGCTATCGCAACCTCACCGTCGGCAACCATTTGCTGGAGCGCATCCGCTACCACCTCGATACGCTGCCGGAGCACGGCAAACACAAACCCCATCTGCACCCCATCGCCGCCCCGGAGCTCGGCAATCACGTGAGCATCCTCGGCAAGCTCGACCTCACCAAAGCACTAACCAAACAGAATTACGAAAAACAGCTGGCCAAGTCTCAGGGCCGGCTCGCCGAGTTGGCACGCCTGACCCACCAGCAGAAGCGCTCCAGCATCGTGTTGCTGGAAGGGTGGGATGCCGCCGGCAAGGGTGGCCTCATCCGGCGCATCATCCCCGCCATGGATGCTCGTCAGTACCGCATCATCCCCATCGCAGCCCCCACCGACGAAGAGCGCGCGCAGCATTACTTGTGGCGCTTCTGGCGTCACATCCCGCGCGCCGGCAAGGTCACCATCTACGACCGCAGTTGGTATGGCCGAGTGCTGGTAGAGCGTGTCGAGGGGTTCGCCCATGAAAACGAATGGATGCGTGCCTACACCGAGATCAACAACTTCGAAGAGCAGCTGTGTGAAAACGGCATCGTGCTAGTGAAGCTCTGGCTGCACATCAGCAAGGAAGAGCAACTGGCACGCTTCAAAGAGCGCGAGCTGACACCGTTCAAGCAGTACAAGATCACCGAAGAAGATTACCGCAACCGCGACAAGTGGGACGCCTACGAAAACGCCGTCAACGACATGGTGGAGCGCACCAGCACCGCCAACGCCAAGTGGCACCTCGTCGAAGGCAATGACAAGTATCATGCGCGCATCAAGGCATTGAAGATCTACTGTGAGCGGCTGGAGAAGGCGCTGGAGAGAAAGTAACGGGGTCTGACTTTGGCTGGGCAGGGTAGTAGCGCACTACAGCGACCAAGTAGCCAAGAGAGAAAGTCCACAGCAGCCACCAGAATTTTCTGCAGGCGCATAACGCACAGCAATCACCGAAATGCCAACAGCACGCCGGCATCACCGACCTAGTTAACTCAGGGTGTAACTAGCATTTCTCAGCGCGGCTCGGTGTAGGTGTTGGTATCCCCCTGATGCGGTAAGTTTTGTTCGCCCTGATAACACATGATCTCTCCGAGATCGGTCACGATTTCACCACTCTCTGGAACATTGATCTCCGCATAGCAGCCTCGTCCTGCCAGGCGGACATGCAACTGGTATTTCCCCGGAGTCAGGTTCTCCAGGTAGAAATAACCCTCTTTTCCCAAAAAGGCCTCTTGCTGTTTTCCGCTAACCACGAATTCAAGAGGTACAGCCTCTAGACTGACTTTTTCCCCCTTGTCATTTCTCAGGTAGATGTGACCTTCCACCGCGGAAAACCGTTCAAATTTGAATTTGACCATGCTGCCGCTGCGTTGCTGAACCTCCACCGTCTGCTCCGGTTCAGCCGCTATGTAGTTCAATGGCAATTTGGGCACCGAGATCGAAACTCGATTTTTGTTATACGAACTCAAATCTGAAATGAGCAAATCCTTGTCGTTGCCGGCGGTTCCTGCTGGCGCATTACTGCTTTCCACAGTAACACCATCAAGCCCCTCCACCTGAACCACGGCGAAGCTGTCTGTGATTGGCCGCCCCTGGTAGATGACACCATCGAGTACAGCGATACCCCCTGCCACGCTCATACTGCCGCTGTATTGACTATCCGTGGTCTGATTCACAAACGCGGTATAGATCCCGCGTTGATTTTTATACTGCCCGCGGGCGTTGGCAGACAAATCACCCCCGTGCTCGGTTAGCGCAGCCGAATACCCTCCGCCCAGTGACCTCGGGACACTCTTCTGCACACCCAGGCGATTTTCTGCACTGCTGGCCTCAGGCAAGCGTGATTCCAGAGCGGCATTGTCATAATAGGCTTTTGCAACTGGATAATATTGAACCCCCACATAACCTTCATCGCCCTCTTTATTCTCCAGGTCGCGCCGGTAACGGAAGGTCAAAAACCAACTGTTGTCCAATTTCTTGCGGTACGTCAGCCAGCTAATGCGATTTTTTGTATCGTCATCGCTCCAGGTGCTGCTTTGCATGTACGCGATACCCAAGGAACCCCACTGCCAGTTGGAATAATTGACACTTGCACTACTTTGCATGCGAGGCTTTGACACCGTTTCCAGGGAGTCCACCGTAGTCACTTCGGGGGCGGCAGGTACTTCCGCATACTCCTCACTGGTACCCGTTACGCCTAATTGCCCACTGATTTTTTTATAGCGATAACTGTAGCGCGCTGTAGCCTTGTATCCCGATACATCTAGCTCTTGTTCTCGACTGAGCAGAAATCCCGTCTCGATTTGGCTGAATCCTCCGAGCAGCGCCGCGAGTGATGGGCCTGCAGCATAACTATTCGGCGAGGCAGCAAATGAAATGCCCCCTGTCCAGCTATCAGCAAAGCCATAACGGTGATACCCTATTACAGTAAAATCACCGTAATCCGCACTCGACTGACCAAAATTTTCCCGCTGCCACCCCGCGCTGTAGGCGTAATCGTGTATCCCCTTGCGGAGCACCATTTGACTGACGTAAGAAGGCACCGCAATGCGTTGTTCTCGTCCGAAGGCGTCGGTAAGCAACAGTTCGGCATCGCCACCGGCGTAAGAGGAGATCTCGGAAAAATTGACGATACCGGGTAGCAAGTCCCACTCCTGTACCACACGGCCGTTGACAAACAGTTGCGCATGGGTGGGGGTGTCGATGACCGTTTCGAGGCTCAGGTCTGCGGAATATTTGAATGATCGATCCATATAATAATGTTTGCGCCAGGAAATCCCGCCGAAATTGCCGCCGCCCTGCAACAGGCTGTAGGGCTGCATAAAATCGCCCAACGATAATCGCCGCAGATTTTCCGTATCGTCCCAGGTCACCGTAGTCAATTGCCGGATGGATTCTGTGTCGTGGGTTTGCGTATCGTAGCGGGTGCGGGAAGAGCTCAGGGCCAACCACTGGCCGCGGTTGAATCCAAGCTCCAGGGGCAGGTCAACGCTTGTCACCCCTTGCCCTTCCGTAGCGTTGGCCTGGGCGTTGTAATTCAAGAAAGCCGCCATGGGCTTCGGACGAATGGCCTGCACCTTGACTGAGGGCAAGGCGGGCTTTTCCTTTTGGATGACCTGCTTCTCAAACCAATGGGGTGGCACCGCGAGATTCAACATGGAGCTATTCAGATCCAGGCTGAATTGAATTTTAGGGGTGAGCGCGCGTAGCGAAATCCGCTCTCCCACCTGACCGGCCCACAACTCCGGCTTGAGGCGCAGCTCTTCCAGCAGCTTGGGCGTTACCAGGACGTCGCCATCGCCCGTCAGCTGAACAAATTGCCGCCCCTCGTTGGCCCCGTTAACAATAATCTCGAGAATGGCCGATTCATTATCAACCTGGGCCCACGAGGCCACAGCCCAAAGACCAACGGCAAGTGCCAGACACAGACGTCGAAACATCCTTTTCGCTTCTTTTTGTTATTGGTGTATGAAGACGGCTTACTAGTCTCAATGATTGACTGCCTGGCAGCTCCCGCCAGCCAGTGGAATATTCTGCTCGTAAGGCTCCTTCAGGCGTTCCGCGTGAACTTTAACCAACAGGCTTTTTGCCTTTTGGCACGGTTTGTCTTTTAGCGGCACATCAACAAACACCCGCCGCTGGGGCAAGATCCGCAACAGAGGCGTGGTGAGCTCTCCCTCGGCCAGCGGAGTGCCGGCACCGTCCAGCAGCTGTGCGACCACTTTTTTCACCTCAATATGATAATTACCAAGCGCCTTGATACCCAGCCTCATGCCGACCGGTGTATTTTCCACTCCATCAATGGCAACCTGAGCCGGGGGGGGCACCTTGTCGGGCATGACAAAGAGGGGCAGGCTCAATCGGAGTATGTAAGTCATGCCCAGGGCGCTGCCGGCTTGCGCCTGTTGCTCCGGGGTACGCACCGGGGGGAGCTCCTCAATCAGCAACCGATAGGGTTTTTCCGTGGCGGGGAAATCCCCCTGATAACCCACCCGCACGGCTTTCTCCTCGTGGGGCGGAATGGTTAGCAGACGGGGAAAAAAGACAAAATCGCCGGTATCGACCTCGATGAACTGGCCCATCTCGTCCATATCCCAGGCCTTCGCCGAAATCTGGACATTGATGGCTGCATCGCCGTCATTGGTCAGCCGTACACTCTCGCTTTTCAGCTCCGGCGACACGGCAACCTTGACCGGCCAAACCTTCAGTGCGCCCGCGTGGGCTGCCCCCGACAGGAGAAGTGTGCCAACTAATAACCACCTACATCTCATTCTTGTCTCCAAGAGCGTTACCAGACCACCGTAACACTCACGCTATCGTTGTAACTGCCGGCGGGAACGGCGCCAATGTGCGCATCCCCCCAAATGAAAAAAGGCTGCGCGCTCCCGATGCCTGCGCCAAATGCCGCTTGGGCCGGATGCGTTTCCAGATACCCCGACTCGATGGCGCTCAGACCCCGATCACCCCACTCCGGTCCGTTACCGGCACCGAGTCGCAAGAGATAAGGAATGTAGGCTCCTGCGCCATCGCTCATTCGGCGAGAACCCTCGTAATTAAGCCCGGCGTCGAGACCTACCGCATAGGCCAAGCCCGTGGGACATGTGACATTGACGGCGCCCAGCGCCACCCCGGTCGGTGCCGCGCCGGCGGGCCATAGGCCAAAGCCATGCACTCCACTGACATCCACACTGCAGGTGCCGGTGACATTCAGGGCAAGGTGGATATCCGCCGTCTGCTGGTCGGCGGGACCGTAGGGTGGATAAGCCAGGGTTACCTGCACCGTGTCGGTGTAGAGGCCGGCGGGGATCTCCGCCGCGGCTGAGAGCGTGCCGGTCACCGCATAGGTCACCGGAGTGCCGCTGCCCACCGCATAGAGTGAAGGGGCGGGGTAAGTGGGAATTGCCAAGCCGCTGTCGCCCCACTCCAGGGTGGCCGCACCATCCTGCCATAGTTGGTAGGAGACGAAATTGCCGTTGCCGTCGCCAAGGCGCCGACTGCCGGAAGGCGAGCTCCCGGCATCGAGGCCTAGCCGGTATTCGCTGTCGCAGCTTACGCTCACACTGGCCACCTGACGTGGCTCTCCCGCAACCGGGGCGCCGTCGATGCTCCCAAAACCAGGACTCGACAGTTCCGTGAACGCGCAGCCTGCCACAGCCCGCCCGAGGCCAAGCAACAGGGCCGAACCAGCAGCCAAAATGGTGAGGCGATGCATGATTTTGACTCAATAAAAAACCACCTTTCCCGCCGGTGCGGGAAAGGTGGTGCATGCTCTCGACCTTAGAAGGTCACCGTCACAGCGACTTCGTCGTGGTAGTTACCCGCCGGCATACCCGCGCTGTGCACGGTAGCCATGAGCTGATGGTTGTTGGTGGCACCTGTGCCGAAACCATCGATGCCCGGCGCCCAGAAGGCAGGCATGTACATCGGCATGTAGCCGGGGTCAATCGGGTTCATATCACCGACCGGGGCACCGGTAGCCATGTCAAACAGCTCATAGGCCATCATGGCGCCCGTGTTCCAATCGGCCATATTGCGCACGCCGAAGCCGTTCATGCCACCGTCGACCATGATGCGATAATTAATCCCAGGAGCGCAGGTCACAGAGATATTGCCGGCCAATAGACCACCAACGTCACCTGAATTTGAAAGGACTGGGCCAATGGGCTGACTGATTGCAGACATTGCACATGTATCGCTAATCTGGACATCCATCATCATGACGGCAGGACCGGTCATGCCGGCGGAGGCGCCTTGTGCACCCACCAGCAGGGCGGCACCGGTAGCGATCGCGAGAAGGTTCTTGTTAAACATTTAAATCTCTCCTTAAGAAAAATATACAACTCCGGAACAGGCACACGCGTCCTTGCCCCGGCATACTTACCCCGTTTTTTTCCATCGGGGTAACGAATACTACCCGTGTGACTCAAATCACAGCAATCACTTTTCAGAGTCGCGTCTAAGACAGACTATTGCAGTCGGCGAAAGCAGGCATCCTGCAATTTGTTGTTATCCGGGTATTTGCTGGCGACGCGCATAAGCGCCAAGTGCAGGGCATTGACACGCCTGAGTGCAGATAAAGCAGATTTCAATCCCATCCTTTTTGACTAAATTTAATCTAAACTATCGGTTATAAGCGCCGAGGACGGTCAATAAAAAATACAACTAGCACATCTCAACATTTGCACATACCTATCATATGCAAACAACCGGCGTAACAATCCCCGACCTCCCTTATGAAGTGTTGAAAGCTCTTGATGTTTGACGTCGCTCGAAGCAGAAAGTCGGTCCCCTCTCCTCTTTTCGAACAGATGCTTAACAAAAAAAAGCCGGGCTCCATGATGGAGCCCGGCTTATTCTTTTCCTCAGCTGACTAAATTTTACGTTCTAAATTTCCTTGTAGATCTTCGCCCCCTGCTGCTTGAACTCAAACGATTTCTCGCTCATCCCCTTCTCGGCGAAATCTCTTACCTCCTGCGAGATCTTCATGGAGCAGAACTGCGGGCCGCACATGGAGCAGAAGTGGGCGACCTTGTGCGCTTCGGCGGGCATGGTTTCGTCGTGGAAGGCCATCGCCTTTTCCGGGTCGAGGGCGAGGGCGAACTGGTCGTGCCAGCGAAACTCGAAGCGCGCCTTGGACATGGCGTTGTCCTGCACCTGCACGCCGGGGAACCCCTTGGCGAGATCGGCGGCGTGGGCGGCGATCTTGTAGGTGATGATCCCCTCGCGCACGTCTTCCTTGTTCGGCAGGCCGAGGTGCTCCTTCGGTGTCACGTAGCAGAGCATGGCGGTACCGTACCAGCCGATCTGCGCGGCGCCGATGCCGGAGCTGAAGTGGTCGTAACCGGGGGAGATGTCGGTGATCAGCGGGCCGAGGGTGTAGAACGGTGCCTCGTAGCAATCGCGCAATTCTTTATCGACGTTCTCCTTGATCATCTGCATCGGCACGTGGCCGGGGCCTTCGATCATCACCTGCACATCGTGCTGCCAGGCGATCTGCGTCAGCTCGCCGAGGGTCTCCAGCTCGCCGAACTGCGCGGCGTCGTTAGCATCGGCCAGCGAACCAGGGCGCAAACCATCACCGAGCGAGAAGGCCACATCGTAGGCCTTCATGATCTCGCAGATCTCCTCGAAGTGGGTGTAGAGGAAATTCTCCTGATGATGCGCGAGGCACCACTTGGCCATGATCGAACCGCCGCGCGAGACGATGCCGGTGACGCGTTCGGCGGTGAGCGGCACATAGCGCAGCAGTACACCGGCGTGGATGGTGAAGTAGTCGACCCCCTGCTCCGCCTGCTCGATCAGCGTGTCGCGGAACAGCTCCCAGGTGAGATCCTCTGCCTTGCCGTTCACCTTCTCCAGCGCCTGGTAGATGGGCACGGTGCCGATGGGCACCGGACTGTTGCGCAAAATCCACTCGCGCGTTTCGTGAATGTTCTTGCCGGTGGAGAGATCCATCAGCGTGTCGCCGCCCCAGCGGCACGACCAGACCAGCTTCTCTACCTCTTCCTCGATGGACGAGGTGACAGCGGAGTTGCCGATGTTGGTGTTGATCTTCACGCGGAAGTTGCGGCCGATGATCATCGGCTCCTGTTCCGGGTGGTTGATGTTGGCGGGAATAATGGCGCGCCCCGCGGCGATCTCGCTGCGCACGAACTCAGGTGTGATCTCATCGGGGATGTGAGCACCCATCGCGTCGCCCTTGTGCTGGCGCAACAGCTTGGTATAGCGCGGGTCGGCCTTCATCGCCTGCAGCCTGTTGTTCTCGCGAAGGGCGACGAACTCCATTTCGGGGGTAATGATGCCGCGGCGCGCGTAGTGCATCTGCGTGACGTTCCTGCCGGCCCTGGCACGGCGCGGTGCACGGATGTGTTCGAAGCGCAGATTGGCCAGCGAGGCATCACCCTGGCGCTTGCGGCCGTACTCGGAGGTGGGGCCAGCAAGCAATTCAGTGTCGCCGCGCTCCTCGATCCACTTTTCGCGTAGCGCCGGCAACCCCTTCAGAAGGTCGATCTTTGCCTGCGGATCGGTGTAGGGACCGGAGGTGTCGTAGATGTAGATGGGGGGATTCTGCTCCGGCGTGCCTGAGGTCTGGGTGTCGCTCTGCTCCACCACGCGCACCGGCACGCGGATATCGGCACGCGAACCTGCCACATAC
>DASWUD010000007.1:0-2555 GCA_036401755.1 Gammaproteobacteria bacterium | reverse complement strand
CAACTATTACTTGCCATCAACGGCATCGACGGCCGCTACGCCACCACCAAAACCGACGCCAAGTTCTGGGCCGGCTGGGAGGAGGAGGATTTCAAGGCCGACTATTTCGACGCCGTGAAGAACACGCCGCTCAGCGACGCGCAGAAGGGTGCGCTGTTCGAGCTGGATAACGGGCGGCGCCGCTACTTCGAGTCGCTCTGGGCAAATCGCGTGGTCCACACCCGGCAGGACAAGCTGCTGGTGAGCCTGCTGCGCCCCGACCGGCTGCTGGAGTTCATCCGCTACTTCATCCTCTTCGACCGCAAGAAGGGGAAGATCGCCGCGCGCTACGCCCAGGCCTTTGGCATCAAGCGGCTGGTGGAGCGCATCAGGACCCTCGATGGGGCGGGCCACCGCAACGGCGCCGTGCTGTGGCACACCACCGGCTCGGGCAAGTCGTTCACCATGGTGTTTCTCACCAAGGCGCTGCTGCTGCGCGAGGAGCTGAAGCAGTGCCGCGTGGTGGTGGTGACCGACCGCATCGATCTGGAAAAACAGCTGGCCGGCAACTTCCTCACCGGCGGCGCCTTCGGCTCGGAGATCGCTACCAAAAAAGAGGGCGAGAAGGCCAAGGCCAAATCGGGCCACGACCTGGCGCTGCGCATCGGCCAGGGCGACGAGCGCATCATCTTCACCATCATCGACAAGTTCCGCAAGGCGTCGACCTTCAAGGAGTGTTACAACCCCAGCGCCAACCTGATCGTGCTGGTGGACGAGGGGCACCGCAGCCACGGCGGCGAGAACCACGAGCGGATGCGCCGCGCCCTGCCCAACGCCTCCTATGTCGCCTTTACCGGCACGCCGCTGCTGAAGGACGACAAGACCGTCACCAAGTTCGGCCCCATCGTGCACGCCTACACCATGCAGCGGGCGGTGCAGGACGGCACGGTGACGCCGCTGCTCTACGAGGAGCGCCGGCCGGAGCTGATCGTCAACGAAAAGGCGATCGACAACTGGTTCGACAAGATCACCGCCACCCTGAGCGAAAAGCAGCGCGCCGACCTGAAGAAGAAGTTCGCCAACAAGGGGACCATCTACGCCTCGGACAACCGCATCGAGCTGATCGCCTGGGACATCGCCACCCACTTCGCCGCCAATATCAAATCCCTCGACAAGGGGCTGAAGGGGCAGCTCGCCACCGACAGCAAGGGCTCGGCGATTCGCTACAAGAAACATCTGGATGCCACCGGGCTGGTCACATCAAGCGTGGTGATCTCGCCGCCCGATAGCCGCGAGGGGCACGAGGCGGTGGATGAGAAGACGCTGCCCGAGGTGCAGGCGTGGTGGAAGGAGAATGTAGGCGCGCAGTCGGAGGAGGAGTACACGCAGCAGGTCGTGGCCGATTTCGCCAGCGACGGCGCACCCGACCTGCTGATTGTGGTGGACAAGCTGCTCACCGGTTTCGACGAGCCGCGCAACACGGTGCTCTATATCGACAAGCCGCTGAAGGAGCACAACCTGATCCAGGCCATCGCCCGCGTCAACCGCCTGCACGAGCAGAAGGATCACGGCCTGCTGGTCGACTATCGCGGCATTCTCTCCGCCCTCGATACCGCCATCAAGGAGTATCAGGACCTGGCCGAGCGCACCCAGGGTGGCTATAACATCGACGATATCGAAGGGCTCTATCACCAGATCAACACCGAGTACAAACGGCTGCCCGGCCTGCACAAGCGGCTGTGGGCGATCTTCAAGTACGTCTACAACAAGCAGGACCTGGAGCAGTACCGCCAGCTGCTGGTGCCCAAGTGGCAAGAGGACAGCGACGGCCACAGCTACGACGCCAACCAGATGGTGCGCGAGGATTTCTATCAGGCGCTGACCGAGTTCGGCCTCTGCCTCAAGGTGGCGCTCTCCTCCAGCAGCTTCTTTGCCGACGCCAGCTTCAGCGAGGCGGACATCGCGCAATACAAGCGGGACCTGCGCTTCTTCACCAACCTGCGGACGATCGCCCGCCAGGATGCCGAAGAGACGGTGGACTACAGCGTCTATGAGGATCAACTGCGCAGGCTGGTGGACAAGCAGGTGATCGGCCAGTCGATCAGGGAGCCGGATGGCGTCTACATCGTCGGCGAGCTGGGCAAGGAGGAGGATGCCAGCCAGTGGTCCGCAGAGAAGACCCGCAACGAGACCGACATCATCCGCACCCGGGTGAAAAAACGCATCGAACAGGAGCTGGACGACGACCCCTATGCCCGCAAGGTGCTCTCCGAGCTGTTGAAACAGGTAATCAAAGAAGCGGAAGCGCTCTTTGACCATCCGCTCAAGCAGTATGCCCTCTTCAAGGAGTTTGAGCAGCGCGTCGCCGAGCGCGACATTGCGGGCATTCCTGCGGCACTCAAGGACAACCGCCACGCCCGGGCCTACTTCGGCATCTTCCGCCTGGTGCTGGGTGAGGCGCAGTTCGACGCCATGGCCGACGCCGAGTTGCAGCAGTTCACCGAGGAGGCGCTCGCCATCGACCGGGTGGTGGATGAGGCCGTGGCCACCTTCTACCTCAACCCCGCCGATATCGA
>DASWUD010000006.1:0-14114 GCA_036401755.1 Gammaproteobacteria bacterium | reverse complement strand
TGACATGGCAAGTATACGAAGATAAATTCCTAAATCTAATGGCGCAGCGAAATATTGAAAAAACTGTAAAGCCAGAAGTGCTTGAACATAGTTGTTTACTGTGCAGCGAACACATGCCTCATTTTTGCCACAGGAGGCTGGTTGTCGAATATCTTAACGAGCATTCAAACCTTAATCTCAAAGTGAAGCATTTGTACTAATGGCTAGCGTACTGATTCTTTATCCAAAGAATTTTAATTCGTACTCGAAGTTTTCTAGAAAGCTAGAAAATATAACGTCGAGCTTAGATGAAGTATCCTTTGTATACCCAAGTGATCCAAATGGATTTATTCAAAAATTCTGTAATGAGAGTTCTAAAAAAATACTAAGTAAGCACCTGTTGGACTGGAATATTGATGATATAACCCATGCAGTTGTATTTGATGATGGAGAGGAGTTTTCTGCAGAAACTGCGATGCTAAAGTCTAGCGGTTTGCCGCTGAGGGTTGTCAAGATTGCTATAACGAGAGTTATAAATATAAAGATTGAAACCGAATACCAATCAAAGAAAAGCACACCCAGTTATGAGTATATTGGTAGAGGTTCTTATTGGGGCAATCCTTACTCAATGTATGAGGATGGTGATGATCGTGAGGAAGTTATTCGAAAGTATAAATATGACTTCGATTACGAAAAATTCCCAAATAAGGAAAAGTCTGAGGTGTATAAACTAGCCGGAAAGCGATTGGGATGCTTCTGTAAACCGAAAGCATGTCACGGTGATGTTCTGGCTGACTTTTTGAATGCTTGGGATGACGGCAAGTAGGTGATTAACGAGACGTGGTTTAAACTTTTCCTCTACGCCCCCGAAAAAGGGCATCTATAGGGGGTAGATGATGGGCTTCACAGCGCGAGATCGGGCGAATGGGGAACTGCTCTCGATTCTTGACTACGACAATCCACGCGCACAGATCAGGAAAGCAGACATTGAATGTCATCTGTGCGGGGGAGATTTAATCATCAAGCACGGGTTGAAGCTCATCAAACACTTTTCACATAAACCAAATGCT
This sequence comes from Gammaproteobacteria bacterium, assembly GCA_036401755.1. Lineage (GTDB taxonomy): Bacteria > Pseudomonadota > Gammaproteobacteria > Thiohalomonadales > Thiohalomonadaceae > DASWUD01. The sequence goes on along the minus strand of DASWUD010000006.1, from coordinate 13,065 downwards.
CCATGCAAGTGTGATTATGCCCGGCATCCAGAAAGCTATGAGCATCTGTTCTTCAAACGACTCATTGCGCAGGAGTTAGGAAATGAGTTCTCCGAATATCTCGGGATCAAGCCTGTCTTGGAATACCCGATCCATGAGGTTAAACGGATTGCTGACATTGCCTTCGAGTTTCCAAGCGGCTGGGTTGTTGCTCATGAGATCCAACTCGCAGGAATAACAACGGAGCAATTGGAGCAACGGACTAATGACTATCGAAACGCAGGAGTTGACGTTATTTGGTGGCTTGGCAAGACTGCGAATACATTCACGAACCGCGAATGGGTCATCCGAAACTTCGGAGAATGCTACGTCATTGATTACGAGGCTGTCCGTGAGGCTGGCGAAAGCCAGTGATAACACTGTTTATGGGGTGCATGAGTCGCACACATGGCGTTACACAGATATTGGACGTCAGCATGTGAGATACTGGCGGCGCTTTGACACAGGCGAATACAGCAATTCGTTTCTGTGGGGCTCCAATTTCGTTTTTCGGATGACGTTCCTGACGCTAAACGTTTGGGGCGAGTTATCACAGAAGCGTTTACTCACTGCTTTGGGCGGGACACGGCACATCAGCATTGTTCCTAGCCTTGCAAGCAATCTAGAAGCCGGTCGGCGAGCCGGGTTCTATCAGAAGAAAGGGGACAAAAAGGACGCAACATTTCGAGTGACGGATTCATTCCGTGACTCGAAGCTCTTTCTGCAAGTCAGGTTTGTTCCGACTGAAGCGGCGAGACTTGCGGTCAAGAAGCGAGCGAACGACATAGCGCAGCGTCGCCTGAATAAGTGTTAACTATGGCGTGCTCTGACTCAAACTACACTGAACTAGCACCACTTTAATGGATACCTTTAGGCGTGTTCGCTCTGCCATTGAATGTCTGATTTGAACGCCTAGCAGACGAATTCCAAGGAAGCCTACAACGTCCGCTTAGGTCGCGTTGCAGACCCATGAAAAAAAGAAGACTCTCAGTAGGGACAGAGGGAAGTAGAGGCCTGATAACACACGCTAAGTCCATGGTGTGTACAAACCGAAGAAATGCAAAAAGCCCAGCATAACTGGGCGTTTCACTAACTCCCGCATCAAGTACACAGACTTTACTTAACGTGTTCTCCAGGCTTTTTTATGGGCAGAGGGTTGCGCCTATAGGTAACGGCCGCCGGCACCGATGGCGATGGTGATGAGGCCGAGGATCATGTTGATGCCCACCACGTCGCGAATGCGGTCGATGTGTGCCTTGCCGTTGAGCCACGCCTTTTCCGCCACCGCCGCCTTCAGCTGCTGGAAGGGGACGAAGTAGACGTAGAGGAACAGCACGATCATCAGCCAGCCGATGGTCTGCATCAGGTGCACGTAGATCCCCACCGAGCCGAAGCCGCCTAAGACGTTGAAGATCATCCAGTAGCCGCTGACGGGAATGAGGATGATGGCACCCCACACCAGCGGGAAGAAGCGGGTGAAGACACCCACCCAGAGCGGCTGGCGCAGTGGTGGGTCGAGCAGCTCTGCAGCCACCGGGCGCAGCACCTGGTGGGCGAACAACATGCCACCGACCCAGATGACGGCCGACAGCAGATGCAGGACGATGGCAATGCTCATGAGGTTCTCCTTAGATTTAGTATGGTATTTGCTTTGTTGGCAAGGTGAAGGCTGGATTGATGGGGGCTGCACGGCGCCTGGGCAAGTATAGAAGAGCTGGTCGCCATCCCAAAGGGCTCGCCATATATCGCATTAGGGCGCGGGAGCAGGTAAGATTCGGGGTTCTTTTTGTGGTGTGCCGCGTCTTGGGGAGGCGGTACAGGAACCAAACCCTTCTTTGAGGTGAGTAGTCATGGCTGATTTTCAGATCGCTCCGTCCATCCTGTCCGCCAACTTCGCCAAGCTGGGCGAAGAGGTCGACAACGTTCTCGCCTCCGGCGCCGACATCGTCCACTTCGACGTGATGGACAACCACTATGTGCCGAATCTGACCATCGGCCCGCTGGTCTGCGAAGCGCTGCGCAAGCACGGCGTCACCGCCCCCATCGACGTGCACCTGATGGTCAAGCCGGTGGACCGTATCATCCCCGACTTCATCAAGGCCGGCGCCACCTATATCACCTTCCACCCTGAGGCCTCCGAGCATATCGACCGCACCATCGCCCTGATCAAGGAGGGCGGCTGTAAGGCGGGTCTGGTGTTCAACCCGGCCACCCCGCTCGACGTGCTCGAGTACACCCTGCCCAAGCTCGACATGGTGCTGCTGATGTCGGTCAACCCGGGCTTCGGCGGCCAGAAGTTCATCCCCTACGTCCTCGACAAGGCGCGCAAGGTGCGCCAGATGATCGATGCCGGTGGCTACAACTGCCGCCTCGAGATCGACGGCGGTGTCGGCCCTGCCAACATCAAGGAAGTGGCCGAGGCGGGCGTCGACACCTTCGTCGCCGGTTCGGCGGTGTTCGGCAAGTACAACGCCGGCGACAAGAACAAGTACGACACCATCATTGGCGAGATGCGCGCCGAGCTGGCCAAGGCCGGCAAGTAATCGATCACGGTGTGAGACAGAGAGGGCGGTGGTTGCCTTGTTTTAGGCGGCTGCCGCCCACACCACTTCCTCTCTCTCACAACCTTGGATAGTCCCGTGCTACATAAACCCGAAATGATCCTCATCGATGTGGACGGCACGCTGGTCGACAGCGTGCCGGACCTGCACTACTGCGTCGATGAGATGATGAAGGCGCTCGGTATGCCGTTGCGCGGCGAGGCGAAGGTGCGCACCTGGGTCGGCAACGGCGTCGAACGACTGACCCGCCGTGCCCTCATCGATAGCCTCGACGGCGAGCCCGACGAGGCGCTATTCCAGAAGGCCTACCCGATCTTCCTCGACCTCTACGCCGAGAACACCAGCAAGCGTTCACGCCTCTACCCCGGCGTGCTGGAAGGGCTCGATATGATGCAGCGTGCCGGCTACAAGCTGGGCTGTGTCACCAACAAGGTGGCGCAGTTCACCCTCCCGCTGCTCAAGGACCTGGGAATCTATGACCGCTTTGCCATCGTGGTGAGTGGTGATACTCTGCCGGAGAAGAAACCCCATCCGCGGCCGCTGCTCCATGCGGCGGAGTTCTTCGGCGTAAAGCCGGAGAAGGCACTGATGCTGGGCGACTCGGTGAGTGATGTGAAGGCGGCGCGTGCCGCCGGTTTTCAGATTGTCTGCATGAGTTACGGTTACAACCATGGGGTCGATATCCGCGAGGCCAAGCCCGACGCGGTGATCGATTCGATGGTGGAACTGGTACCGCTACTGGAGGGGGCCGCCTGAGCGGCATCACGATGAGAGGGATGAAGCAAGAGCAGTACGACAGACGATGGCGCTGGTGAGTCACTGCGCTCATTTTTGTCGTTTCGTTTTTGCTCAACCGCTATTGGTGATGACCCATGACTCCTGAACAGTTTGTCTCTCTGGCCAATGAAGGCTTCAACCGCATTCCGCTGCTGCGTGAAGTGCTGGCCGACCTCGACACCCCGCTCTCCACCTACCTCAAGCTGGCCGACGCCCCCTACAGCTACCTGTTCGAATCGGTACAGGGCGGCGAGAAGTGGGGCCGTTATTCCATCATCGGCCTGCCCAGCCGCATCGTGCTCAGCGTACACGGCAACGAGATCACCGTAACCGACGACGGCTCCATAGTGGAGCAGGTAAACGCCGCCGATCCGCTGGCCTGGATCGAACAGTTTCAGGCGCGCTACCGCGTGCCCGAAGTGGCCGGGCTGCCGCGCTTCACCGGCGGGCTGGTCGGCTACTTCGGTTACGACACCATCCGCTACATCGAGCCCAAGCTCGGCGCCTGTCCCAATCCCGACAAGATCGGCACGCCCGATATCCTGCTGATGCTCTCCGACGAGGTGGTGGTGTTCGACAACCTCAGCGGCAAACTCTATGTGGTGGTGCATGTGGACCCGGCGCATAGCGATGCGCTCAGGAACGGTACGGCACGCCTGGCGAAGCTGGTGGGCAAGTTACAGGAGCCGCTCTATCGCGAACCCATCGCCCGCACCAGTGAAGTGAAGGAGGAGGACTTCATCTCCGGCTTCACCCAGCAGGGCTTTGAAGCAGCGGTGGAGAAGGCGCGCAACTACATCGTCGATGGCGACGTGATGCAGGTGGTGCTGTCACAGCGCATGTCGATTCCGTTCCGCGCCCGGCCTTTGGATCTCTACCGCGCGCTGCGCAGCCTCAATCCGTCGCCCTACATGTTTCATTTGAATCTGGGCGAGTTTCATATCGTCGGTTCCTCGCCGGAGATCCTGGTGCGCTACGAAGAGGGGATGGTGACGGTGCGTCCCATCGCCGGCACCCGCCCGCGCGGCGCGACGAGCCAGGAGGATACGGCGCTCGAAATCGACCTGCTCAACGACCCCAAGGAGATCGCCGAGCATCTGATGCTCATCGACCTGGGGCGCAACGACGTGGGGCGCATCGCCGAGACCGGCTCGGTGCAGGTGACCGAACGCATGGTGATCGAACGCTACTCCCACGTGATGCACATCGTCTCCAACGTGCAGGGGCGCGTGAAGCCCACTCTCAGCGCCATGGACGCGCTGCGCGCCACCTTCCCCGCCGGCACCGTCTCCGGGGCGCCGAAGATCCGCGCCATGGAGATCATCGACGAGCTGGAACCGGTGAAGCGCGGCGTCTACGCCGGTGCGGTCGGCTACCTCGGCTGGCACGGCAACATGGACACCGCCATCGCCATCCGCACCGCCGTGATCAAGGACGGCACGCTGCACATTCAGGCCGGCGCCGGCATCGTCTACGACTCCATTCCGCGCAACGAGTGGAACGAGACCATGAACAAGGGGCGCGCCGTGTTTCGTGCTGTGGCCATGGCCGAGGCGGGACTCGACGGCGCACCGCGCCATCGCTGAGCCGCTCCTCACACGGGGGGAAATCAGCCCCGTTTTTAGGCATTTACCCAGCGAATCAAGGCAGCAGAGTGATAGCTTCTGTTGACCCAGTTCGCGCGTAATATGCCGTTTGTTCGTTGCACCGCGAGCGTACAACTATTTTTCTTTAGATTTCATCCAGCATCAGCTTCTTTATAGATTGCTTTGTTTCTGAGCCATCAGCTTGTTATCCCTGTTCTCTGGGCTAGTCTGAAATTCATGTAAATGGCGACGAAAGGGGCAATAGCGTGTCTCCTCTCACGATAGTTCTGGGACGGCTGCGGGGTTTGGTGATGGCGACCTTGCTGCTGCTCGCGCCGGCATCGGCATTCTCACTCGCAGTGCCCGTTGCGGCTCTGTCGCCAAGCGTCCCGCTGCGTGGTTCACCACTCATTACCGATCCCGATGGCCGGTTGCACCATGAAGAGCGGGCGCAGTTGGAAGCGCAACTGGGTGAATTTTGGAGACGCACCGGGGTGAGGGCGTCGGTACTGGTGGCGTCGCCGCCCAACCGTTGGGAGAGCCTGGAGTCGTTTTCACAGCGCACCGCAAAAAAATGGGACCTCGCAGCAGGTTCAGGGCGGAGCGGTGGCCTTCTGTTGGTGGTCGATGCACAGCAGCAACAGGCGGCGCTGAGTGTTTCTGCCGAACTGATGAAGGAATTTCCTGGCGATTCAATCGCGCGGATCATTAGCGGCAATGTCGATCCGCTGCTGAGGCGCGGCGAACTGGCGGGTGCCATCAGCGAGGGGATAAAACGTACCGCAGCGATACTGGGGCAGTCCAACCGGATCAACCACTCGTTGTTTGCGCGCGGCTATGGCGCACTGGCACTGTTTGGGCTGTTCATTGCCGGTATGATATTACGGCGCAAGTGGGGGGCGATGCGCAGCGCCACGGCCGCAGCCCTGAGCTTGGGTGCGCTGGTCTGCCTTGACGGATTCGCCATCGGCTTCCCTTGGTACGGCGTTCTGTTTGGAGCTGCACTCTCGGCGTTTTTTCTCGGCCTGTTCGTCTGGGTCGGCCTGGGCAACGATACTCCCACAGACTCAGCGAAATTATAGCCCCGCAACCTTTACCACCCTCCGCTCACCATGCGCCGCGTTCTGGCGCCCGATGGGTCAGCTGCTGGCCCAGATGACCTGCCGTGTGGCAGCCCTCTCGCCACGCCTTCAACGTCGTGTGAGCCGCTTCGGCTAATTACCCTACTGGCGGGCGCAGAAGTGCGCGCCGTGAATTTTTTGGCTAGCGATGATGGGGCAGATCGGGGACAATCCGCTATCGCGCATTGTTGCGACGCACAACCGCAATAAGCCGCTGACGATGGCCGTGGCAAGAGAATGAGATGGGTGCTTTATGCTGTTAATGATCGACAATTACGACTCCTTTACCTACAACCTGGTGCAGTATTTCGGTGAGCTGGGCGCCGAGGTGGAGGTGCATCGCAACGACCAGATCTCCATCGCGGAGATCGAACGCATGGCTCCTGATCATCTGGTAATTTCTCCTGGCCCCTGCTCGCCTGCCGAGGCGGGCATTGCAGTGGCGGCGATCCAGCATTTCGCTGGCAAGCTGCCGATCCTCGGTGTCTGTCTCGGCCACCAATCGATCGGACAGGCGTTCGGCGGCAAGATCGTCCATGCCCGGCAGATCATGCATGGCAAGACCTCGCAGATCTTTCACAAGGACGTAGGTGTTTTTGCAGGGCTCCCTTCGCCCTTCGAGGCGACCCGTTACCACTCGCTGGTGATCGAAAAGGCAAGTGCTCCGGCCTGCCTGGAGGTGACAGCCTGGACGCAGAACGAAGATGGTTCGCTCGATGAGATCATGGGGGTGCGTCATCGTGATTTCGTCATTGAGGGGGTGCAGTTCCACCCGGAGTCAATCCTGACCGAACACGGTCACCAGATGCTTGCCAACTTCCTGAAGATGCAGGGCGGGGTGCGCGCCTGATCATCAGGTGCGCGCTTGTTTAAAGAGTTGATCGTGCCGGGTTCGAGGAGCTCTGCGTTTTCACTGCGCATCGCCTTCATCGTGGCGCTGCTGTCGATGGTGGCACCCTTTTCCATCGACACCTATCTGCCGTCGTTTCCTGATATCGCCCAGGAGTTAGCCGCTTCGCCCCTGCAGATGCAGCAGACCCTCAGCTTCTATCTGCTCGGCTTTGCGGTCACCATGCTCTTTTACGGACCGCTTTCCGATGCCGTGGGCCGCCGGCACGTTGCTATTGCAGCGCTGACGCTCTACACCATCAGTTCGGCACTCAGCGCCCTCAGTAACGACATCCACATGCTGATCGCCACGCGCATCGGCCAGGGGATGTCGGCGAGCGCCGGAGTGGTGGTGGGGCGTGCCATGATCCGCGATGTGTTTGCCGGCCATCATGCCCAGCGGGTGATGGCGCGGGTGATGATGATCTTCGCCATCGCCCCGGCCATCGCGCCGATGATCGGCGGCTGGCTGCATGAGCTGTTCGGTTGGCGCTCCGTCTTCTGGTTTCTGACGTTGTTGGGAGTGGCGCTGATCGTGATGCTGGCCATGGCGACCCCGGAGACGCTGCCGCGCGAAGGGCGCCACTCGTTCCATCCACGTCATGTACTGCGCGTCTATCTGCAGGCACTGCGCCATCGGCGCTTTGTGGGGCTGACGGCGGTATTTGCCTCGATGTTCGGCGGCTTCTTTCTCTACGTGGCGAGTTCGCCGGCGATCATTTATGAACATCTGCACCTCGGCCCGGACGACTTCTGGGTGATGTTCGTGCCGATGGTGGCTGGCATCATGGGCGGTTCGATCCTCACCAGCCGACTGGCCGGCAAGGTCACCCCCGTTCGCACGGTCAATCTGGGTTTCATGGTGATGGGCGGTGCGGCTCTGCTCAATGTGCTGCAATCGTACGCGTTGACCGCCAGCCCGGTGAGCGTGATTGGCCCGCTGGTGATGTACGCTCTCGGTTCTTCGCTGGCGATGCCCGGCCTCAGCCTGATGGCCATGGACTGCTTTCCTCACAATCGCGGTATGGCCGCCGCGGTACAGGGCTTCACCCAGATGTCGTTCAATGCCGTGGTGGCAGGTGCAGTGGTGCCCATCGTCTCCCACGCGGTGCATACCCTGGCGCTGGCGATGCTCGGCATGAGCCTGGTGGCGTTTGCCATCTGGTGGTTGGTCGAACATTTCACAGCCGATCCAGCCGCCGCCCACACGCCTTGACCCAGTGGGGCCGGAACGACACAATCAACGGCCTGTTTTTTCGAAGCGAGTACCAAAAGGTATCCATCATGGACATGCAGTTGGCAATTCGCGCAGTCACCGAACGGCGCAACCTCTCCCACAGCGAGATGGCAGCGGTGATGCGCACCATTATGACCGGCGAGGCGACCCCGGCGCAGATCGGCGGTTTTCTCATCGGCCTGCGCATGAAGGGCGAGACGGTGGATGAGATCGCCGCTGCCGCTGCCGTGATGCGCGAACTCTCCACCAGGGTGCCGGTGCACGGCGCGCATGTGGTCGACACCTGCGGCACCGGCGGCGACTCGATGGGCACTTTCAACATCTCTACCACCTCGGCCTTCGTCGCGGCGGCAGCGGGTGCGCAAGTGGCCAAGCACGGCAACCGCTCGGTTTCCAGCAAAACCGGTAGCGCCGACGTGCTGGAGGCGGCCGGCGTCAATCTCGAACTGACGCCGGAACAGGTGGCGCAGTGCGTCGATGAGGTGGGGGTCGGCTTTATGTTCGCACCCAAGCATCACAACGCCATGAAGTTTGCCATCGGTCCGCGCCGCGAAATGGGAGTGCGCACCATCTTCAACCTGCTCGGCCCCCTCACCAACCCCGCCGGGGCACCCAATCAGGTACTGGGGGTCTTTTCGCGCGAGTGGGTGGAACCGATGGCCCGGGTATTGATGCAGCTCGGCAGCCGCCATGTACTGGTGGTCCACTCCGATGATGGCATGGATGAGATGAGCATCGCGGCGCCGACCCATGTGGCGGAGCTGAAGGATGGCACCGTTACGACCTATACCATCGAGCCGGCAGACCTGGGGGTGGCGCGCGGCTCCCTCGATACGCTGAAGGTAAGCGACGCCGCCGAGTCGTTGGCGCTGGTGCGCAGTGTGCTCGAAGGAAAACCGGGACCGGCCGCCAACATCGTGGCACTCAATGCCGGTGCGGCGATCTATGTCGCAGGGCTTGCCGATTCCCTCGCCGATGGTGTGGTGCGCGCCAAGGCAGCGATCAGCAGTGGCGAGGCGTATGCCAGGCTCAACGCGCTGGTGGCATTGAGCAACAGTTTCAAATGATGGAACGGCCGGTGAACGATACCCCTGATGTATTGAAGAAGATCCTCGCGCGCAAGGCGCAAGAGGTGGCGGAGCGCCAGGCGCGTCTGCCGCTCGCTGAGCTCAAGCCGCGTCTCGCTAGCGCGCCGGTGGTGCGCGACTTCGTCGCCGCCATCCGCAATAAACTTGCCGCAGGCGAGGCGGCGGTGATCGCCGAGGTGAAGAAGGCGTCGCCCAGTCAGGGGGTGATCCGCGCCGATTTTGATCCGGCCGCCATTGCTGCCAGCTATGAGCGTGGCGGTGCGGCCTGTCTCTCCGTGCTCACCGATATCGATTTCTTTCAGGGCAGTGATGTTTACCTGCAGCAGGCGCGCAGTGCCTGCGCACTGCCGGTGCTGCGCAAGGATTTCATGATCGACCCTTATCAGGTGTATGAGGCGCGCGCCATCGGTGCCGACTGCATCCTGCTCATCGTGGCGGCGCTCAGTGATGCGCAGATGGCGGAGCTGGCCGGGGTGGCCGAGGAGCTGGGGATGGCGGTATTGGTGGAGTCGCACGATGGGCCAGAGCTGGAGCGGGCGCTGCGGCTCACCACGCCGCTCATCGGCATCAATAACCGCGACCTGCGCACCTTCAACACCTCGCTGAACACCACCCTTGATCTGCTGCCGAAGATCCCCGTCGAGCGTATCGTGGTGACCGAGAGCGGCATCCATACACCGCAGGATGTGGCGCTGATGCGCGGCCATCAGGTCAATACTTTCCTAGTGGGTGAGGCATTCATGCGTTCCGCCGAGCCGGGAGAGAAATTGGCGGAACTGTTTGGGAAGGGGTGAAACAGAGCCCCGGAGGGATCCGGGGCGCGGTGATGTTAGCGGGTGCCGTGCACGACGATGGTCTTGCCCTTGACCGCGATCAGGTGCTGCTCTTCCAGGGATTTCAGCACGCGGCCGGCCATTTCGCGAGAACAGCCGACGATACGGCCGATCTCCTGGCGGGTGATCTTGATCTGCATGCCGTCGGGGTGGGTCATGGCATCGGGCTGCTTGGCCAGCTCCAGCAGGGTGCGGGCGATGCGGCCGGTGACATCGAGGAAGGCGAGGTCGCTCACCTTGCGGCTGGTGGCACGCAGGCGGGTGGCCAGCTGGGTGGCCAGATGAAAGAGGATCTCCGAATCGGTTTCGGCGATCTGGCGGAACTTGGCGTAGCTGATTTCGGCCAGCTCGCACTCGGTGCGGGCGCGCACCCAGGCGCTGCGCCCCTGCCCGGTCTCGTCGAACAGCCCCATCTCGCCGAAGAAGTCGCCGGGGTTGAGGTAAGCGAGCACGATTTCGCGGCCATCGGTGTCCTCGATCAGTACCGAAACCGAACCCTTGATCAGATAGTAGAGGACATCGGGCTTGTCGCCGGCACAGATGATGGTGCTCTTGGCGGGATAGCGGCGGCGGTGGCAGTGTTCCAGAAACCGCTCGACTGCGGGATTGATCGCTTTTGCGCGAATCGGCACCTTCACCGTCATGAGGAAAAATCCTTTCGTTAATGGTCGGTTATTGGCTTATATACCAGCGGCTGGATGCCCAGGCAACCGTCTGCGGTACAATATCACTTTAATTATGCGGGAGAAATGATGAAAGCACGTGTGAAATGGGTCGAGGAAGCCACATTTGTCGCCGAATCTGCCAGCGGCCATGCGGTGGTGATGGACGGTCCCCCCGAGTTTGGCGGGCGCAATCTGGGGATCCGGCCGATGGAGATGGTGCTGCTCGGCATGGGCGGCTGCACCTCGTTTGACGTGGTTCACATAATGAAGAAATTTCGCCAGCCCATCACCGATTGCGTCGCCGAGCTGAGTGCCGAGCGCGCCGATTGCGAACCCAAGGTGTTCACCAAGATTCATGTCCACTTCATCGTCACCGGCAAGGGGCTCGATGAGGAGAAGGTGAAGCGCGCGGTGGAGATGTCGGCAGAGAAGTACTGTTCCGCCTCGATCATGCTGGGCCGTGCCGGGGTGGCGATCACCCACGATTACGCGATCATCGAGGGGTGATGGAGCGGCCCCGCCCCACCGTAGGGTTGCGCCATGTGGCGCTGTTCGTCAATGATCTGGAGGCGTGTGAGCGCTTCTACGTGGAGCTGCTCGGCATGCAGGTGGAGTGGCGTCCCGATCCCGACAATCTCTATCTCACCTCAGGTAACGACAACCTGGCGCTGCACCGCCGCCAGGCGGACTACTCGGGGGCCCAGCGCCTCGACCATATCGGCTTCATCATCGATTCGCCGGAGCAGGTGGATCTCTGGTTCTCATTTCTCAGCGGGCATGGCGTGATCATGAAGACCGATGCACGCACCCACCGCGACGGGGCGCGCAGCTTCTACTGCCTCGACCCGGCCGGCAATACGGTGCAGATGATCTATCATCCACCTTTGTCATCCTTGTCTCTCCGGGGCTGATTCCCTTCCGGGTATTGGCTCTGCTGCTCTGAACCCTCGGAGATCCTCAATTGGTAAAACCCATCAGCAAGAAACTCAAACTGCACGGCTTCAACAACCTGACCAAGACCCTCAGTTTCAATATCTACGACATCTGCTACACGCAGACCGACGAGCAGCAGCGCCAGTACATCGAATACATCGACGAGGAGTACAACGCCGAGCGCCTCACCAACATCCTCACCGATGTGGCCGACATCATCGGTGCCAACATCCTCAACATCGCTCGCCAGGATTACGATCCCCAGGGGGCGAGCGTCACCATTTTGATCTCCGAGGAGCCGGTGGCGGCGGAGCATCTCTCCAATCGCGAGGAGCCAGGACCGCTGCTGCCCGATGCCGTGGTGGCCCATCTCGACAAGAGCCATCTCACGGTGCACACCTATCCCGAGAGCCATCCCCACAACGGCATCAGCTCGTTTCGCGCCGATATCGACGTCTCCACCTGCGGCCGCATCTCGCCGCTCAAGGCACTCAACTATCTGATCCACAGCTTGGAATCGGATATCGTCATCCTCGACTACAGGGTGCGCGGCTTCACCCGCGATGTGAACGGCGGCAAGCACTACATTGACCACAAGATCAATTCGATCCAGAACTACATCAGCAAGGAGACGCGCGACCGTTATCAGATGATCGATGTCAACGTCTATCAGGAGAACATCTTCCACACCAAGATGATGCTCAAGGAGTTTGACCTCGATAACTACCTGTTCGGGGTGGCGTCCGATGAAATACCGCCCGATGAGCGGCGCACCATTCGGCGGCGTCTGCAGAAGGAGATGCTGGAGATCTTCTATGGCCAGAACCTGACCAAGATGCCGAAGAGCTGATTCGGCGAACAGATGAAATAAAGAAGGGGGGCCGTTGCCCCCCTTCTTTATTTCAAAGAGTGGTTGGTATCAGAGCCAGTAGGCGGTCTTGGTCATCACCTTGGAGGTGAGCTTCATCAGCCCCTTCACCGGCAGCGGCAGTTCCGCGCCGCCCGCGTGCAGCGCCATGGTGGCGTGGTGCATCTCGTCTTCCTTCATCTGTTCGAGAATGGCGCGGCTCTTCTTGTCCTCGGGGGAGAGTTGGGCGAGGTGCTCGTCGAGATGCTTGACCACCTGATGCTCGGTCTCCACCACGAAGCCGAGGCTCCACTTGTCGCCGGCCAGTCCGGCGGCGGCACCGATGGCGAGCGAGCCGAAATACCAGAAGGGGTTGAGGTAGCTGACGTGGGTGCCGAGCTCATGGGCGCGCCGCTCGCACCACTCCAGATGGTCGTTCTCCTCCAGCGCCGCGCGCTCGAACTTTTCGCGTATGTCGGGCAGCTTGGCGGTGAGCGCCTGCCCTTCATAG
>DASWUD010000005.1:0-12830 GCA_036401755.1 Gammaproteobacteria bacterium | reverse complement strand
CCCCTTTTTTATAACTCGCACGTGGTGTGAGTCTTCACGTCATCTAATGCGGTCTCTCAGACATCCAGATTGCTGACGTAGAGTGCGTTCTTTTCGATGAACTCGCGCCGTGGCTCCACATGGTCGCCCATCAGCGTGGTGAAGATCTCATCGGCCGCGATGGCGTCTTCGATCTGCACCTGTAGCATGCGGCGGCTGTTGGGGTCCATGGTGGTCTCCCACAGCTGTTCCGGATTCATCTCACCCAGCCCTTTGTAGCGCTGAATATGCTGACCGCGCTTGGCATCCTCCAACAGCCACTCCAGCGCCTGGCGGAAGCTGATAACCGGCTCCTTCTTCTCACCACGCTGTACATAGGCACCTTCACCAATCAAGCCGTGCAGCTGCTCCGCCAGATTTTTGATCGCCCTGTAATCGGCACCGTCGAAGAACTCAGCAGGATAGGGGTAGTCATTCGCCAGCCCGTGTCGCCACTCTTCCACCACAACGCTTTCGGCACCGCCATCGGGACGGTACTCCACACGCTGCGTGTAGCGGCGTTCTTCGCCACTCTCTGCATTTAACAGGGTTACGATTTCGCTGAACCAGCTTTCTGCAGCACCATCGATGCGGAACTGCTCCTCGCTCATGGAGGAGAGTGAAATCATCTTCTCCAGGATACTGCTGTTGTAGCGGCGGCTCAGGCGCTGGATACCCGCCATCACCTGCTGGAATTGGCGGGCCAGTTGCTCCAGTGCGACACCACTGACGGGCGGTGCATCGGGCGTGATATAGAGCTGCGCCCCGTCAATCGCCTGCTGCAGCAGATATCCGCCCAGTTCCGAGTCATCCTTCACATAACGCTCCTGCTTACCCTTTTTCACCTTATAGAGGGGTGGCTGAGCGATATAGATATGGCCGCGCTCGATCAGTTCCGGCATCTGCCGGTAGAAAAAGGTGAGCAGCAGGGTACGTATGTGGGAGCCATCCACGTCGGCATCGGTCATGATGATGATGCGGTGATAACGCAGCTTGTCGACATTGAACTCTTCGCGCCCGATGCCGCAGCCAAGGGCGGTGATCAGTGTGCCCACTTCCGCGGAGGAGAGCATCTTATCGAAGCGGGCCTTCTCCACATTGAGGATCTTGCCTTTCAGCGGCAGGATCGCCTGGTTGCGCCGATCGCGCCCCTGCTTGGCCGACCCTCCGGCGGAGTCACCCTCGACCAGATAGAGTTCCGACTGGGCAGGATCGCGCTCCTGGCAATCGGCCAGCTTGCCAGGCAGCCCGGCGATGTCGAGTGCCCCCTTGCGGCGCGTCATTTCACGTGCCTTGCGCGCCGCTTCACGCGCGCGGGCCGCCTCAATCGCCTTGCCGGCAATAATCCTGGCATCCGCCGGATTCTCCAACAGGAACTCCTCGAACTTCTCTGCCACCAGTGATTCCACCACAGGCTTCACCTCGGAGGAGACCAGCTTGTCCTTGGTCTGGCTGGAGAACTTGGGATCGGGCACCTTCACCGACAACACCGCCGTGAGCCCCTCGCGTGCATCATCACCGGATGGGTTGATTTTCGCCTTCTTGGCAAGCCCCTCCGACTCGATGTAGCCGTTCATAGTACGGGTCAGTGCCGCGCGGAAACCTGCCATGTGGGTACCGCCGTCACGCTGCGGAATGTTGTTGGTAAAGCAGTAGACATTTTCCTGATAGGCGTCGCTCCACTGCATCGCCAGCTCTACAACGATGCCGTCGCGTTCACCCACGAAGTACATCACAGTGGGGTGGAGCGGCGTCTTATTGCGGTTGAGGTGCTCGACAAAGGCCTTGATACCTCCTTGATATTCAAAGGTATCCTCCTTTGCGCTGCGTTCGTCCAGCAGATGAATGCGCACACCCGAGTTGAGGAAGGAGAGCTCGCGCAAGCGCTTCGATAAAACGTCGTAGTGATACTCTGTCTGGGTAAAGATCTCTGCCGAGGGCTTGAAACGTACCTCGGTTCCGGTCTCTTCTCCGCACTCACCGATAACCCGCAGCGGTGCCTTCGGTTCACCCAGGACATACTCTTGTTGATGCAGTTTCCCATCTCGGCGAATCGTCAGCTTCAGGCTCTCGGAGAGGGCGTTAACTACCGACACACCCACGCCATGGAGTCCTCCCGACACTTTATAGGAGCTGTTATCGAACTTTCCTCCAGCGTGGAGAATGGTCATGATCACTTCGGCTGCGGAGCGTCCCTCCTCCTCGTGAATATCTACGGGTATGCCCCGGCCGTTATCCCTGACGGTTACCGAGTCGTCACTATGGATGATGACATCGATTTGGGTGCAATAGCCGGCTAAGGCCTCATCAATAGAATTATCCACCACCTCGAAAACCATGTGGTGGAGGCCACTGCCGTCATCGGTGTCACCGATATACATACCGGGACGCTTTCTGACTGCGTCGAGCCCTTTAAGGACCTTGATTTTGGAGGAGTCGTAACTGTCGCCGCTCATTGGCATACCCCATGAAAACGAATAAACAACATTATACCACGTTCGTCACCCGACCCTGTTCCACGTGGAACAGTGCCAAGGGTCGATATTCACGCATCGGCATGTCTGCTTCACTAATGGCGGTGATGAAGAGTTGTGAGTTTAACTTCAGCAAGTGCTGGAGAATCTTGTTACGGTTGGCAGCATCGAGCTCAGATGGCAGGTCATCTATATATATGACAGGTTCGCAGCCCGTCTGCTGCTGATAGTCCTGAGCCTGAGATATTTTCAATGATAGCGCTGTAACCTTCCTCTGTCCGCGCGACAGAGTGTGGCCGATCACACCCAGGGGTCCACGAATGGCTATATCCGCCCGGTGGGGACCACAGTGGGTAAATCCCATCTTCCTATCTACGTCTAGTGTAGATTCCAATGCTTGGGCCAATGTCAGTTCCTTTGGCCACCCTTGCCGATAAGAAAATGAGATTGCAGATTCAGGCAACAACTCTATGAGGATTTTCTCAATCAGCAGATGTAACCGTGAGAAGGTGTTTCGACGCCAATGATCAAGTTGCTCACCGAGGGTAATTAAACTGGCGTTCCAGCTTTTGATGGTCGGTGTGTCTAACTTGCCGCGAAGTGCACTATTGCGCTGAAAAAGCGCACGTCGATAACTGCGCCAACACTCTCTAAAGTTTGGTTCCACGTGAAACAAGGTCCAATCGAGATAGGCCTGGCGCGCCTTGGAACCGTCACCCACTATGTCCTCACTCTCTGGTGAGATACCAATAACGGGGAGTAGGGTGGCCAGTTCGGCCTGACCCTCAAGATTGCGTCCATCAATGCGAGCCAGGGTAGCTCCATCCAGGCGTTTCATGAGGCCTAGATGGAAAAGTGAATTTTGCGTGATCAGTTGACCGTAGACTATGGCACGTTCAGCACCGCTTCTAATAAGTGGTTGCTTGCGGAGGGTGCGAAAGGACTTTCCGGTGCTAAGGCACTGGATCGCTTCGAGTAACGAGCTCTTACCACTGCCATTGCTACCCGTTATGAGGTTATAACCATTAGCGGGAGCGAGCTCTGCACGCTCAATATTGCGGATATTTTCAATTTCGAGCCGTGATAGCCACATGTAGCAGGATTAGAGGCGCATAGGCATGACAACATACCGGGAGGCGGCATCTCCGGCACCCATCATCAGACAGCTGCTGCTTGAATCAGCGAGGACGATCTCGACCTCCTCTTGCTTGATAACGTTCAGAACGTCCAACAGGTAACTGACGTTGAAGCCAATTTCCAGCTCTTGGCCTGTATATTCTATGGGTAGCTCGTCCTCAGCCTCCTCGTGTTCAGGATTGTTAACCGATGCAATCAAAGTATTGTTTTTGAAGGTAAGTCTGATTCCACGATATTTTTCGTTAGAGAGAATTGCCGTGCGCTGCAAACCATCCTTCAGGATCATTCGGTTAGCACGAATCACCTTATCCCCACCCTTGGGAATCACCCGCTCGTAATCAGGAAAGCGTCCATCAACCAGCTTCGAGGTAAAGATCGTGTCGCCCAGCGAGATGCGGATGTGGTTTTGATTAAGCTGAATGGTGCAGGGTGTGTCATCAGTGGCAAGCAGTCGCGAGAGCTCCAGAACACCCTTTCTTGGAATGATGACCTGTCGCTTGTCACCTATGGCGATATCAGTCGATATCTCTGAAAGGGCGAGACGATGACCGTCTGTGGCGACCATGCGAATAGAGCCATTTTCTATTTCAAGCAGCAGCCCGTTCAGATAATAACGGACATCCTGATTAGCCATGGAAAATTGTGTCTGATCGATAAGTGACTTCAATTGCTTTTGTGATAAGACAAATTGGTGACTACCCTTGATCGCCTCGGTTGCCGGATAGTCGGTGGCCGGCAGGGTTAATAGAGTAAATCGGCTTTTACCTGCTTTAAGCATTGCCTTATCGGAATCGACAGCCAGTTCAATAAGCGCGTTTTCTGGAAGAGCCTTACAGATATCCATGAATTTACGACCTGGCAGAGTGATTTCACCAGGCGTCGCATTATCCAAAGCAACTGAAGCAACCAATTCGACTTCTAGATCGGTTCCCGTCATCGAGAGTCTGTCGCTGCCGACCTGAAGCAGGATATTGGAGAGGATCGGCAGAGTCTGTCTTTTCTCAACAACACCACTGACCGTCTGCAGAGGTTTGATGAGCAGATCACGTGAGATAGTGAATCTCATGGTTTTCAGTCCTTTATTAATTAATTAGTTTATATATTTCTTTCTGTTGTAATTAGCTCGCCCACAAATTGTGAATAAAACAGTTTTCACTAGCTAATTCATGAGGTTAGGTTGAGATTTGGTGGCGCCACGGCTGTGCCAATCCAGTCCAGTTGCTGTGGATAAGATGTGATTGATATATTCATCCAGAGCTGACCTCGATTTATCCACAGTTAATCCACCTCAAGTGGTCAGTATTCTCAACAGATTTGCATGGTCCTCGGCTACACGCGGCTCAACCTCTTTAAGTTCTGCCACCTTTTTGCAGGCATGAAGCACTGTGGTGTGGTCTCGTCCACCGAAAGCATCACCGATCTCAGGAAGGCTGTGGTTGGTCAGCTCCTTGGCAAGTGCCATGGCAATCTGACGTGGCCGGGCTATGGAGCGCGTACGCCTTTTGGCCAGCAGGTCCGCGACACGGATCTTGAAGTACTCAGCCACTGTTTTCTGGATATTTTCGATGGTGACCTGCTTGGCCTGAGCTGCCAGCAGGTCACGTAACGCCACCTTGGCAAAATCAATAGTAATCGGTTGGCCTGTGAAGTGAGCATTTGCTATCACTCTACGCAGTGCCCCTTCCAGTTCACGAATATTGGAGCGGATCCGCTTGCCGATAAAGAAGGCGACCTCATGGGGCAGATCGATCTTCGCCTGGCTTGCTTTGCTCATGAGAATGGCAACACGCGTCTCGAGCTCAGGGGGCTCGATGGCAACGGTAAGTCCCCAGCCAAAGCGAGATTTGAGGCGCTCTTCGAGCCCCTGAACCTCTTTTGGATAGCGGTCACAGGTCAGAATGATCTGGCGCTGACCCTCCAACAGGGCATTAAAGGTGTGGAAAAACTCCTCCTGGGAGCGCTCCTTACCGGCAAAAAACTGAATGTCATCGATGAGCAGCGCATCGACTGAACGGTAAAACCGTTTGAAATCATTGATGGTGTTGTGTTGTAGCGCCTTGACCATGTCTGCCACAAATCGCTCTGAGTGAAGATATATGACCCGCGCGTCAGGCTTGTTCTTTAATATAAGGTTGCCAACCGCATGCATGAGATGGGTTTTGCCGAGACCGACGCCACCATAAAGGAACAGAGGGTTATAGGCAGAACCGGGATTCTGGCCGACCTGCAAAGAGGCGGCGCGTGCCAGCTGGTTGGATTTCCCTTCCACATAGTTGTCGAAGGTGAAGTTGCTGTTCAGGTTACTGCGCGGCAAGTCGGAGGCGGGGGGAGTCGAGCGCTCCTGGCTGGATTTGGCGACGGGCTTAGCGCTCACGGCCGGCTTGATGCTGCCAACTTCGAAGGCGATCTGGGGGGGATTGCCTCCCGAGAGCTCCTCCATGAGGGTATCGATGCGGTCACGGTAGTGCTGGACCACCCAGTCCTGCACGAAACGGTTGGGTGCAAGCAGTCGCAGCCGATTACTCTCCAGTTGCGGCTGGAGGGGACGGATCCAGGTGTTAAACTGCTGAGGAGGCAACTCCTCCTCCAGCCTGTCGAGACACTGGTTCCAAAGTGGAAGTGTCAAGCGGGTACCTCGCGCCAGAGTGGTTAATCAGGGGTGGAAGGAGAGGAGTCTACCCGGTTGAAAAAAAGTTATCCACACCCCGAACCGAAGGAAAACATTGACATTCCAGCCCGGTTCACAGTATCTTGCCCGGCTCTTCCGTCTGGCCTTAGAGCTGATGGATAAATCTGTTTTCAACGACCCATTTGGACGAACATTGTCATGAAAAGAACCTACCAGCCCAGCAAGATCAAGCGCGCCCGTACCCACGGCTTTCGCGCCCGCATGGCCACTGTCGGCGGCCGTCGCGTATTGAAGTCCCGTCGCGCCAAGGGCCGTGCACGCATTTCGGTACAGTAATCTCGCGTTGCATGGGACCGCGGGCTGCCCGGTGTCCCGCATCGCCGGGCAGGTAGAAGTGACCGAGCGCGCCCGTGAGGATTTCGGGCGCGACCTCAGGTTGCTTAAACCCGCAGAATTCAAACAGGTTTTTGATGGGTCGGCAAAAGTCGTGACCCGCTATCTGACTTTGTTGGCGCGTGCCAATACCCTCGGCTATCCTCGTCTCGGAATGGCCATCTCCCGCAAGAATGTACGAAGCGCGGTAAAGCGCAATCAGATCAAGCGTCAGGTTCGCGAAAGCTTTCGACTTAACCAGTCTGAACTGGGAGGGATCGATGTCGTGGTAATGGCTCGTGGCGGGATCCGCGACTGGGAGTGGCGCGAGTTGCGCGCCGGGCTCGATGGAAAATGGCAAGAACTGGTCAAGCGATGCAAAAGCTGCTGATTCTTCTCATTGGCCTCTACCGTTACGGTATCAGCCCGTTCCTGGGCAGCAATTGTCGTTATCACCCCACCTGTTCCTGTTATGCCCAGGAGGCCATCACCTCCCATGGCGCCCTGCGTGGGTTGTGGCTCACCATTCGCCGCGTTTCCCGTTGTCACCCCTGGCATGAGGGTGGCTGGGATCCCGTTCCCCCTCTCAACGAACGTCACAAGAAGAAGTAGACCATGGATTTTCAGAGAATCATCCTTATCGCTGCCCTCTCCTTTACACTGCTGATGCTCTGGAACGCCTGGCAGCGCGATTATGGCCCGCAGCCGACTACCTCACCTGCAGAGAGCACGACGACAACCCCCGCGGCTACAACCGACGTCCCCGCAGCTCCATCAGTAGCGGCTACGCCAGGCACCGCCGAACTGCCGCAGGCGGCCACGCCGAGTGGGAAAAGGATTCATGTTGTTACTGATCTTTTCGATGCAGATATCGACTCGATTGGTGGTGATTTGCGCCGGGTCGACCTGCTTAAGTTTCCCGTCGCCGTTGATAAGCCGAACGAGCCAATCCGCCTTCTCAACGATGGCCCGGGGGAGTATTTCGTTGCACAGTCAGCCCTACTCCCCGTCGGCAGTGACCAAGTGGCGCCGACGCATACCAGTGAATTTGTAGCAAATGCGAGCGCCTACCAACTGCAGCCCGGTGAGACGACGCTGCGTGTACCTATGGCCTGGAGCGACGGCAAGGGGTTGGAGGTAACCAAAATCTATACCTTCCACCGCGACAGCTATGTCATCGATGTCGATTTTCAGATCAAGAACAACAGTGACAAGCCCTGGCAAGGCGCCGCCTATCGGCAGCTGCAGCGCTCCGATCCCGGCACCGGTTCCAGTCTTACAAACCGCACCTATACCGGGGCAGTTATCTCAACGGATGAGAAGAACTACAGCAAGGTTAGCTTCAAGGATATGGAGAAGGAGCAGCTGAGCATTGATACCCAACAGGGATGGGTAGCGATGATGCAGCACTACTTTCTCGGCGCCTGGATCCCGGCTACCGAAGGGAAGCACCATATCTACTCCAAGCCCCTTGGCGACAACCGCTACATGATCGGCATGTACGACCCGACGGTGACGGTCGAGCCCGGCAAAGAGGTGGTGATACCCGCCAAACTCTATGTTGGTCCGAAACACACCGATGTCCTGGCCGGTGTCGCCCCCAACCTCGAGCGGACCGTCGACTATGGCTGGCTCACCCTCCTCGCCAAGCCACTCTTCCTGGCGCTTAAATTTATCCATGGCCTGGTGCAAAACTGGGGTTGGTCGATCATCATCCTGACCATTCTCATCAAGCTGGCCTTCTACAAGCTCTCCGCCGCCAGCTACAAGTCGATGGCGCACATGCGTCAGGTACAGCCGAAAATGGCTGCCCTGAAGGAGCGCTATGGGGACGACAAGCAGAAGTACCAGGAAGCGATGATGAAACTCTATCGCGAGGAGAAGATCAATCCGTTGGGCGGCTGTCTGCCCATCCTGGTACAGATCCCGGTGTTTATCGCACTCTATTACATGCTGTTGGAGAGCGTGGAGATGCGGCAGGCGCCATTTATTCTCTGGATCAAGGATCTCTCCATCGCCGATCCCTACTACGTATTACCGATCCTGATGGGCGTAACCATGCTGATCCAGCACCGCCTCAATCCGACGCCGCTCGATCCGATCCAGGCGCGCGTGATGATGGTCCTGCCCATCGTCTTTACCTTCTTCTTCATCTTCTTCCCGGCAGGTTTGGTGGTCTACTGGGTGGTGAACAACACTCTCTCCATTGCGCAGCAGTGGTACATCACCAGGGCGATGACGAAAAAGGCATAGCCCCATCGCAAAGGAGAAAAGAGGGCGCGATGGTTTAGCCGTCGCGTCTTTTTTATTGCGACATATAATGAAACGGCGATGAAATACGACAGTGACACCATTGCAGCACAGGCCACCCCGGCGGGGCGGGGTGGTGTCGGGATCATCCGTATCTCCGGCGCACTCTGTGCGGCGATTGCACAACGCACCCTCGGACGACTGCCCAAACCGCGCGAAGCCACATTGCTGCCGTTTCTCGACACACAGGGCGAGCAGATTGATGAAGGGATCGCCCTCTATTTTCCTGCGCCAAACTCATTTACAGGAGAAGATGTTCTCGAGCTGCAAGGCCATGGCGGGCCGGTAGTGATGGACATGATTCTCGCGGCAGTGCAGCAGATGGGAGCGCGCCTGGCGCGGCCGGGTGAATTTTCCGAACGCGCCTTTCTCAACGGCAAGATCGATCTGGCCCAGGCCGAAGCGATTGCCGATCTTATTGACAGCAGCAGCAACGAAGCAGCACGCTCGGCCCTGCGCTCATTGAACGGTGAGTTTTCACAGCGGATCAGCACGCTCTCGGCTCAGTTTGTTCAGCTGCGAACCTATGTGGAAGCGGCCATCGATTTCCCCGATGAAGAGATCGATTTTCTCGAAGAGGGTGCGGTAGGTGAACAGCTGGCCGTGCAACGTGCGACGCTGCAATCGATCCTGGAGGCGGCGCAGCAGGGGTCACTGCTGCGCGAAGGAATGACGGTCGTGCTGGCCGGCCTGCCGAATGCGGGGAAATCGAGTCTGCTCAATGCACTGGCCGGACAGGAGAGCGCCATCGTCACCGACATTCCAGGCACGACACGCGATCTGCTGCGCGAGCAGATCACTATCGATGGCATGCCGCTGCATATCATCGATACGGCCGGCTTGCGTGAAAGTGGTGATGCGGTTGAGCAGGAGGGCATGCGCCGTGCCTGGAGGGCGATTGAGCGTGCCGATCGGGTCTTGTTGCTGATCGATGACCAAGCCGGTATCACGCGCAGCGAGGCAGATATTTTGCAACAGCTGCCCGCCGGGATCGGGGTTACCGTGGTGCGCAACAAAATCGATCTCTCAGGGGCGAAGCCATCACTGCAGCAGGGAGCACATGGCGAGGAGATCCGTCTCTCGGCCAAGTATGGCCACGGCATGGATCTGCTGCGCAATCATCTCAAGCAGGTGATGGGATACCAGCAGGGAGGCGAGGGCGCCTTCATGGCGCGGCGCCGTCATCTCGCCGCACTGCATAAAGCGGATAGCCACCTGGAGCTGGGCGTGGCCGCGCTCAAGGTTAAGCGCGGTGAACTCGTCGCAGAGGAGTTGCGCTTGGCCCATCAGGCGCTGGGCGAGATCACGGGGGAATTTACCACAGAAGATCTGCTGGGACGGATCTTTGCCTCGTTCTGCATCGGTAAGTAGCGTCCCGGCGAAAAGATCACGGCCTGAAGCGGGTGACCAGCTGCTTGAGTATCACCTGTTGCCCAGGATCGGCGCGTCCATAGCGGAGCGCCACATAGAGCGTGATGATGGCGTCGATCGTAGCAGCGTGCTGCGGCAGTAAAGCTGTGGCACGGGCATGCAAGTGGTGCGGACCTTCATGGGCGAGGATCTCGACCCCTGCATCTGCCAACTTGCGGCGAAATTGTTGATAGGCCTGCCAGATGGCATCGCTACGTGGTGGTCGCTGTATGAGCACCACCAGTGCAATCAGGGTGAGAACCAGCGCAAGCGCGGCCACCATGTAATAGATCAGATTCGCCAAATCCGGCTTGTGTAATCCCCAGCGCTGCAACAGCGCCCTCTGCCGTTCGGCATCGAAGCCGATCACCCAGGTACTCCAGGCATAGTTGACGGCCCCCCACCCCTGACGCATTTTCAGCAGCGCATTACGCAGTAACGGCGAATCGAAATAGAGGGAAACAGCGGGGGCGGTGGAGCGGAAGCGGGTCGAATCGAGCGTCTCGCTGACGCGTTCCGGTGGAATGACCGAGGTTGGATCAACACGCACCCATCCCCGCCCAGTCAGCCACACCTCGGCCCAGGCGTGGGCGCGGTTTTGGCGCACCTCCAAAAAATTGCCGACGCTGTTGAAGTCGCCACCCTGATAACCGGTCACCACTCGTGCCGGAATTTGTGCGCCACGCATCAGCGTTACGAAAGCGGCGGCGTAGTGCTCGCAAAAACCCCGCCGTGATGAAAAGAGGAATTCATCAACCGCATCGGAACCGAGCACGGGGGGCTGCCGCGTGTAGTAAAAGGGCTCACTGCGAAAGTAGTCGAGCGCGCGCGTCACCATCATCGCATCGTCCGGTATCTCTGCCCGCCACTGCTGGCTCAGTGCTCGGCTGCGTGGATTGACCTGCTCCGGCAGCTGCAGGGCATAACTGCGCTGCCTTGCATCGAGCGCGCCGGTGCGATAGGCGGAAACCGAGCGCAGCGTGTAACGCAGCTGTTCGGTGAACGGCTTGTGGGAGAGGAGTTGAAAATCGGGGAGGATGTCAACGCCACCCTCGATCTCCGGCAAGGCTGCCGGCAGATCGAGGGCGAACAACCGTTGTGCGGTATGTGGCTCGAGCAGAATGGAGTAGTCGATGGCCTCGCCGAGCATCGTGTAGGTCAGCGCATCTGCGGAGAGTTGCTGCAGCTGGGAGGGGGAGAGACGCTGCCAGCGCCGACCATCGGTATTCCACAGCACCGGCCCGCGCCAGTAGAGCTGATCGGCGCGCGGCAGGGTCCCTGAAAATTCGGCGCGAAACACCAGCTCGTCGGAATCGGCCAGGTCGCTCAGTTCGCCCGGGCTCATTTCGTCGCTCAGTCCGGTGCGCGCGCGGGGCGCTTCCTCGGGCAGGCGCCAGAGTGGAGAGGTGATGCGTGGAAATAGGATGAACAGCACCACCATCAACGGCAGCGCCTGGATAAACAGGGTGGTGGCGCGTTTCACGTAGTGCAAGGAGCGGTTGAAGGTGGCGGCCGGATGGTTGAGGGCGACGAGCGAGGTGGAGAGGGCAAGTACCGCCGCCACCATGTACAGGCCGGTAAAGATCGTCTCATCGAAGAAGAAACTGACCACCACCAGGAAATACCCGAGAAAGACCACCAGCATGGCGTCGCGCAGGGTACGTAATTCCAGCAATTTGAGCGCCAGCATGACCGTCAGCAGTGCCGCACCCGGCTCACGACCAATGATGGCGCGGAACACAAAAAAAACCGCACCGAACCCCACCAGCGTCAGAAGAAAACGGAGTGCCGCGCCGGGTAAGGGCCAGTTGCGGTGGTCACGCAGCAAACGCCACACCACCACCGTAAGCGCGGCCACCGCCAACCACGCCGGCAGGCGCGACAGGTGCGGCAGCAGCACCAGCAGCAGTGATGCAACCAGCCAATAACGGCCGATGAGCGGGGGCAGGGTGGTGAAATAGCGATCAGCCACGGCTCGCCTCCAGGCCGTATAGGGCGAGTGTCTCCAGGCAGTGGCGGCAGTGGGCTTCGCCGCGGGCAGGGGCGATGCGCTGCAACGGCATCAGCAGCCCGTAGTCGACGCCAGACGCCTGCGCGTCGATCACCCAGCGCGTCAGCTGCGACAGGCGCTGTTCGGTATCGCGGCCGCTGGTCGACTCCCAGGCGAGCCAGAGTTGTGGCAGCTTGGCCGCGCCGAACTGCTTTACCACCAACCCCTGCTCGCGGGCAAAGGCCTTCCAGTTGATGTGCCGCAGCGAATCGCCAGGTTGATAGGGGCGCAGCTGGGCAAAGTCGTCGCTACCGCGCCCCAGATCGCCGCCACTGCCTGCCCCTTCGGGCAGCGCGATGGGCAGGGAGTGCTCCTGGGCCGGGGCAGGATAGATCAGGGCGCGACTGTCAAAGTGGAGATAGCCCCAAGCGCGCAGCAGGCCAAGGGGATAGTGGCTGGCCACGGTGATGGGTGGCAGCGACAGCCAGCC
>DASWUD010000004.1:0-18368 GCA_036401755.1 Gammaproteobacteria bacterium | reverse complement strand
TCTGGCGGCCTGTCTCGACAGCGTACAGTGGGCCGATGAAATCGTTATCGTCGATTCCGGCAGTAGCGATGACACCGTAGAGCTTGCCCGACGCTATACCGACAAGGTCCATGTGGAGAGCGACTGGCAAGGGTATGGCATCCAGCGTCAGCGCGCGCAACGGTATGCCAGCGGCGACTGGATATTGATGCTCGATGCCGACGAGCGCGTCACCCCCGAACTGCGTGCCAGCATCGAGCAGGTGCTGAAACGGGATGATCGTAACGCCGTCTACGCCGTGCCACGACTCTCCTGGTGCTTCGGCCGTTTCATCCGCCACGGCGGCTGGTACCCGGATCGTGTCGTTCGTCTCTATCCTCGCGCACATGCCCAATATGGCGATGAGCGGGTCCATGAAAAGCTCCACTATGGTGACCTGGAGGAGCGCAGGGTGAGCGGCGATCTGCTCCATTTCACCTATCGTGATCTCCACCACTACCTGGTCAAGTCGGCAGGTTATGCACGCGACTGGGCCATGCAGCGCCATGCGCGTGGCAAGCGGGCCTCTCTTCTGGAAGGCGCCTGGCATGCGCTCGGCTGCTTCCTGCGCATGTATCTGCTGCGTGGCGGCTTTCTCGATGGCCGTGCGGGACTACTGCTGGCACTGCTCTCCGCTCACTCCACCTTCGTCAAGTACGCCGACCTCTGGTTGCGCGAGCAGCCCACCGCCCCGGATCACACCTCATGAAGATCCTTGAACTCTGCCTGTCGCCCGATCTGGGCGGGCTCGAACTCTACATGTACCGCTGCTGTGATGCCCTCGTCGGCCAAGGCGATGAGGTGGTTGCGGTGATCAAGCCGCACGGGCGACTGGTGCAGTACACCGAAAAGCTGGCGATGGAGCGCCAATTTATTGCCAAGAGCTGGCGCGTTTTGCCGCTCCTCAATGCTAAACGACTTGCAAGGTTGATCGATGAGCGCGACATCGATGCGATCCACGTTCACTGGGGCAAAGACCTGCCGCTGGCGGCGCTGGCCAAGGCGTTCTCGAAGCGCAAACCGCGCCTGGTCTACACGCGGCAGATGCAGCTGACGCGCGCCAAGCACGATATTTATCATCGCTTTCTCTACCGCCAGATGGACATGATGCTGACCATCACCCATCTGCTGGAGCATGCTGCCCAAGAGCGGCTGCCTGCTGTCGACAGCCACAAGGTGCAGACGCTCTATTACGGCGTGAAAAAGCCGGAGAGTGACCTCGATCCTGCGACACGTGCTGCGCTGCGCAGTGAGTGGGGCGTCACTGAGGGAGCATTACTGGTGGGGCTGTTCGGTCGCATCGAAGCCTTTAAGGGGCAGCATCTGATGCTGCAGGCGCTGGCAAATAGCCTCAATCGCGAACTGAATATCCATCTGCTCATCGTCGGCCACGCCATGGACCAGGCGTATCTGGCTCAGCTGCAGCGTTCGGTTAGCGAGCTGGGGCTGGAAGGGCGTGTCACCTTCCGCGACTTCGTCAACAATCCGCAGCAGTGGATGCAGGCGTGTGACGTGATCGCACTGACCACGCTGGAGGAGACTTTCGGTCTGGTGCTGGCCGAGGCGATGCGTGCCGGTGTGGCGGTGCTTGGCAGCAACTCAGGCGGCGTTCCCGAGATCATTCGCCACGAACAGACCGGGCTGCTGTTCACGGCAGGGGATGGCGAGGCGCTGGCCGAGCAGTTGCACCGTTATGCGCTGGCGCCGGAGCTGCGCCAGCGGCTGGCTCTGGCGGGTCAGGCGTATGCCGATGAGATGTTTAACGAGCGTGACCACTTCACGCGGCTGCGCGACATCCTTGCCGGCCAGCCTGTCTAACGCGCTGCAGTTGTAGCGAAAAAGTGGTCGCGAATGGTGTGTGCCGCGGCCTCGATGTCGATCGCCGCCACCGCGTGCTGATCGGCGCCAGCGGGCGGGGTGAAGGCGAGACGTTGCGCCGGGGCGTTGAGCGTCTGCCAGCGCAGCGGTGTGGCAGAACGGTGGCCGGGATAGAAGGCGGCGGTGGGACGATCCAGCGCCCCCGCGATGTGCAGCGGCCCCGTGGAACCGCTGATGAAGAGGTCTGCCAGCTGCAGGGTGTGTGCAAACTCGGCGAGCCCCGCCGCTTCATAGATGACAGCTGGTGCATTAATTGCGTTGGCCACGTTGCGCGCTACAGCACCCTCACCCGGGCCGGCACTGATCACAAAGGCCAGCGCGTTATCATGGCTTAACAGATTGGCGAGTTGTGCGTACTGTTCCGGGTGGAGGTTGGTGGCCGAGCCGCCACTGCCGGCATGGATGAAGACCAGCTTGCGCGATATCTCCACTCCGTTTCGTTCGTAAAATGCCTGCTTCATTAACCGCCGATCATCGCTGAAGCGCAGCAATGGTCGAGTGATCTCTGGCGGCAACCAATCCCCATCCTGCTCCTGCGTCATGGTAAATGAGTTAATGACACCGTGATCGGCCAGCATGCGCCAGACGAGGTCGAGGTTGTAGGCATACTCCGGTTTTTGCGAGCGGGAGCGGCGCTGGGTCAGCCGCTGGTTGTAGAAGAGCTGGGCGATCTTGGTAGCCGGGGCCAGCCGATAGCGAATGCCAGCCAGCCAGCCGGCCATGGCAACGCGGGAGGTGGAAAAGAGTGTCAGCAAAACATCGAACCGCTCCTTGCGCAACTGCCGCGCCAACTCGCGTGCACCATTGCTACGCTCGTCGAGCAACACCTCATCGATGAAAGGGCAAAGCCGTGCCATCGGTGCGGTGTACTCCGGCACCAATGCAGCTACTTGCGCCTCAGGAAGATATCGCTTGATTAATGCGAAGGCCGGCCAGGCGAGCATGAAGTCGCCGAGCTTGTCGTTGCGTACTACCAGTATGCGCAGCGCCGTTGCGCGTGTGTCGGCAATGTTCATGACGGGTGCTGGTTGATGCCGTGGCTACAAATATAGCGTTGCGCCTTGCGGCTCTCTTCAAGGATCTGATGATTCTTGTCACTGACCGTATAGCTGCGCGGGTGATAGAGATGGTACTGGATAGCCGTGAATTTCACACTCATGATCCGCACCCCCGCCATCTGCAAGCGCCAGTCGATGTCGGAATCCTCGCCGATGCCGGGTGACTGGTACTCTTCATTGAAGCCATTGATGGCTAGCAGATCGTTGCGATGGATGGCGAGATTGCAGCCGACGATGCGGATCGGGCGATTGCCAAGCAGACGTTGCAGCCAGCGCAGCGGTAAACCGTACTCGCGATTTTTGGTGCCGTCGCGCTTCAGTGCGGGTAGAGCACGCAGATAGTTGAAGGGCTTTACGAAAACGGTGAATGGCAACTGGCCGTTACGCAACCGCTGTGAAAAGGCTGGACCGAGTTCCACGCGGCGGCCCGAGGTTGCCACACCCGGCTGCAGCCGTTGCAGATGCGCTTCGACAAAGGCGGGATGGGGGACACAGTCGCCGTCGATGAAGATTAAACGATCGCTCCGTGCGGCGAGGATCGCGCGATTGAGTGCGCGATTTTTGCGAAAGCCGATATCAGGCTGGCTAAGGTGTCGAATCCCGGAGGAGAGGCGTGACTCCAGGAAGGCCGCCACGGCAGGATCCTCGCCATCTTCGGAGACGAGGATCTCGAAATCGTCGCGGGTTTGCTGCGTGAGTGCCTGCAGGATGAGAGCGAGTGCCTCGATATCCCTGTAGATGGAGATGATGACGGTGGCGTGGGGGGGCGTGCTCTTCATGGCGTGTGCCAGGAGCTGTTACCCGAACGACACTTCATTGGCTCCGTATCGATGGAGGGAGTTCGCATCGAGCCAATGCCTACCTGCTGGAGTACCACGCCAGGGCCGCGATGATGAGCAGTACCGTGCCAAAGCCACGAAACTCGCGATTGCGCACCCACAGGGCATAGCTCCAGCGGATTTGGCCATACGCCTTGAGCCGCCAAAAGGCCGGGAAGAAGCGCGGTGTGCTTCTCTTGAAAATGGGCCACTGTTCCGGGAAGGCATGCGCCAGTCCGGCCTCCTCCTTGAGGATGGTGGGAATATAGGTGATGGCAAACAGGGCCGCGGTTATGCCGGCAAACAGGCCATTGCAGATGATGATGTTGAGCCCCAGCAGCGCGGTAAACGAGCCGAAGTAGAGCGGGTTGCGCGTCAGCGCGTAGAGACCTTCCGAGGCAAGAAAGTCATTCTTGCTGATGTAGCCGGCCGAGAGCGAGCGAATGAGTGCGCCGAGAATCATAATCACTGCACCGACGATACCTTTGGTCTCGCCCAGCGGTTCAATGACGATGGGGTTGATGATGAAGCAGTAAAGAAACAGCAGGAAGAAGGTGATCTGTGCAACCTTTACGCGAATACGGCCAAAGAATTGTGCGTTCAACATGTCTCTCATTTGGTTATCAAGTTTCGGAAATAGCCGATGGTGGCAGGCAGCCCCTGCTCGAGCGATATCTTCGGCTCCCAGCCCAGTAGCTCCCTGGCACGGCCAATGTCGGGACGGCGTTGTTTCGGATCATCCTGCGGCAGGGGCAGCTTGACGATTTTCGAAGTGGAGCCGGTGAGCTTGATGACCTTTTCTGCCAGCTCAAGGATGGTGAACTCGCCAGGATTGCCTGTGTTGATGGGGCCGGTGACCTCGTCGGGTGAATTCATCAGGCGCACGAAGGCTTCGAGCAGATCGTCCACATAGCAGAAGGAACGGGTCTGGTTACCCTCGCCATAGACCGTGATGTCGTCGCCCTGCAATGCCTGAATGATGAAATTGGAGACGACGCGCCCGTCACGCGGGTGCATGCGTGGGCCGTAGGTGTTGAAGATGCGCGCCACCTTGATGGGCACACCGTGCTCGCGATGGTAGTCAAAGCAGAGCGTCTCGGCGGCACGCTTGCCTTCGTCGTAGCAGGAGCGGATGCCGATGGGGTTGACGTTACCCCAGTAGCTCTCGTTCTGCGGATGCTGCAGTGGATCGCCGTAGACCTCGCTGGTGGAGGCCTGGAACAGCTTGGCGCCGGTGCGCTTGGCCAGCCCCAGCATGTTCAGTGCGCCAAGCACGCTGGTTTTCAGGGTATGGATGGGATCGTGCTGGTAGTGAGGCGGCGAGGCAGGGCAGGCGAGGTTGTAGATCTCCTCCACCTCCACATAGAGCGGCTGGGTGATGTCGTGGCGCAGCACCTCGAAGTGCGGATTTGCGAGCAGGTGTTGAATGTTGTCGCGCGTCCCGGTAAAGAAGTTGTCGAGACAGATGATGTCGTGGCCGTCATTGAGCAACCGCTCGCACAGATGCGAGCCGAGAAAGCCGGCGCCGCCGGTGACCAGAATGCGTTTGCGCAGTGCGTACATCAGATCCCCCAGGGCAGGCCGCGGCCGATGCCGGTATGCTCAAAACCGAGCTCTTGCATCTGCGCCGGGTCGTATTGATTGCGGCCATCGAAGATAACCGGCTGCTTGAGTGAGCTGCGCAGCGCATCGAAGTCGGGATTGCGGAATGGTTTCCACTCGGTGACCAGTACCAGTGCCTCGGCCCCTTTGACGGCGTCGTATTGATGCTCGACGAAGCGCACGCTGCCCTTGTCGAAAAATTCCTTCGGTAGCTCGCGTGCCGCCGTTTCATGGGCCACCGGATCGTAGGCCACCACCTGTGCCCCGGCACTGACCAGCTGATGTATCAAGACCAGCGAGGGAGCCTCGCGCATATCATCGGTGCCCGGCTTGAAGGCCAGTCCCCACAGGGCGAAGCGCTTGCCGCTCAGGTCGCTGCCGAAGCGGGCGATGATCTTGTCGAACAGACGCTGCTTCTGCCGGTCGTTGCGCCGCTCCACCGCTTCGAGCAGCCAGGCGTCGAGTTCGTTTTCACGCGCCATGCCCACCAACGCCTTCACATCCTTGGGAAAGCAGGAGCCGCCATAACCGGCGCCGGCGTAGATGAAGTGGGGGCCGATGCGCCGATCGGAACCGATGCCGTGACGCACCTGCTCGATGTCGACGCCGAGCTTTTCGCACAGCATCGACAGTTCATTCATGAAGGAGATCTTGGTGGCGAGCAGGGCATTGGCCGCGTACTTGGTCATCTCCGCATCACGCACCCGCATGGTGACGATTACTTCATGGTTGCGCATGAAGGGGGCGTAGATGTCGTGCATCAGTTTGGCGGCCTTGTCGCTGTTGGCACCAATCACCACGCGATCGGGACGCATGAAGTCGTCGACCGCCGCCCCCTCCTTGAGGAATTCGGGATTGCTCACCACATCGAAGCGAATGCTGCTACCGCGCTTGGCCAGTTCGGCTTGCACCGTGGCCTGCACCTTGTCGGCGGTACCCACCGGCACCGTGGATTTATCCACTACCACGTTGTAGGGCTGCACCATGGACTGGCCCAGCTCCTTCGCCACCGCCAGCACGTACTGCAGATCGGCTGAGCCGTCTTCGCCCGGCGGGGTGCCAACCGCGATGAAGTGAACGGTGGCCTCCTGGACCGCCTCGGCCAGCGAGGTGGTGAACTTGAGCCGCCCCTCCTTGTAGTTGGAGATGACCAACTCCTCCAGACCCGGTTCGTAGATCGGCAGCTTGCCGTGCTTGAGCCCTTCGATCTTGGCGCTGTCGATATCGACACAGATGACGGTATGGCCCATTTCGGCAAAGCAGGTGCCGGTGACCAGGCCGACGTAGCCGGTGCCGACGACAGAGATTTTCATGGTGTTCAGTCCGATTGAGTGTCGTGGATGACAGGAATATTGGTGACGGATCTTACATCATTTTAGGTGAAATGAACAAAGCCAATGTGTATGATATTCAACAAGTTATGTGTGCCAAGGCCCAGTTATGCGATTGCTGTTCATCAATTCGCGCAAATCCGATTACCTCGAGGATCAGCTCTTCTCCGGCCTTACCGAGCTATTGGGCAGCGAGAATGTCATCCCCTTTCCTGTTAACAGCCACTACTACTTTTCGCTAAAGAGCTACCCGCGCAACATGGGGCTGTCGCGCGGCGCACTGAATTACTTGCCGGATCGCTTCACCAATCGGGCCGCACTCAAAGCGATGGCGTTCGACGCCGTGATCATCGGTTCGACCAAGCGTGATACCTTTGAACATTTTTTGCAGATCGCTTCACTTATCCCGGCCACCCTGCCGCTCATCTATATCGATGGGGGCGATTGGCCAGAGATCGGCGGTGATGCGCGGCGCATGAATTTTGAGGGGCTGTTCCAGCAGGCCTTTCGGCAGCGCCAGCCGCAACTCATCTTCAAACGCGAATGCCTGCTCGGCAAAGAGTATCCTGGCAATGTGATTCCGCTGCCGATGGCGTTCAAGCCACAACCAGATTTTATCCCCGCCGCGAAACGCTACGAGGTGACCCTCTGGTGTGTGGAGTCCGACCCGATCCGTACCCAAGCGCTGCAGCTATTGCAAGGGCGTTACGACTGCACCGCAAACGGTTCGGTGCCGGGCCAGCAATTTCGCAGCTATCAGCGCAAGGGACTCAACTATCTGCGCGAACTGTCGGCCAGCAAGATCGCCTGCAATTTCCGTGGGGTGGGTTGGGATACGATGCGTTATTGGGAGATCCCCGGCGTCAACACCTTCATGGTCACGCAGCGGCCGGGCATCATCATTCCCGATAATTTCGTGGACGGTGAGCATGTGGTCTATTGCAAGGATGATCTCAGCGATTTCCTGCAACTGCTCGACTACTATCTGCAGCATGAGACAGAGCGGGAGGAGATCGCCGCCAATGGCCATCGCCATCTGCTGCAACACCACACCCATCGCCAGCGCGCCGACTATTTTCTTTCAGTGGTTCAGGAGAGGCTGGGGCTCGTTCATTAGCCCTTGACCAATAGCCGGTAATACCCCTCCAGGGTACGCGTCACGATCTTCTCATCGTAGAGCCGCGCCGCGCGATTTCTGGCATTTTTTTCCATCAGAGCGCATAGCTCGGGGTCATTGAGCAGGGTAGCCATGTTGCGGCTGTAGTGCTCCATATCCCCCCGGGGTGAGACCAACCCCACCGGTCCATCCTCGTCGGCGGCGAGCAGTTCCAATTGGGCATTGTCCACGTCACTGTCGTGGGAGATGACGGGAACGCCGTGCATCATCGCCTCAGCGATGTTCATGCCAAAGGTTTCGCCTTCGCGCCGGTAGTGCAACAGCGCATTCAGCGAGTTGTAGAAGCGTGAAATTTCAACTTCGTCGATAGTGGGCTCCAGCAGGATAATGTTGTTGGGCCGCTGGGAATCCCGGATGGCGCGCGTGGGAGCCAGAATGAACAGGTAGCAGTTACTGTGGGCTACCTGCTCAAAGGCACGCACAATGAAGTCATCGTCGTTCAGGTCGGGACGAGAAATGCGCCCGAATACGAAGGCCTCCCGGGGGATGGCGTACTGCTCCCTGAGCGTTTGGTCGGTAGCAGGTTGTTTAATCGGATTGAGTAGCACCTTTCCCTTTCCCGCGTGCCAGGCGGACTTGTTCATCAACCAGTGGCTGACGAAATAGTAGGCGCTGATTTGACGATGATAGGTCGGGGCCGCCGGATAGCCAAAGATGTTGGTTTCAACAAAACACTGGTTCGCCGGAATATGCTGTTCGATGGCGCTGAAGAACTTGTCCCATTTTCCCCGGTTGAAGTGAATGATATCGGGGGTGAGTTGTGCACATACTTTTACGAAATCCCGCACAGAGCCTTGGTGGATATTCTCCTGTCCCAAGATGGACTCAAACTGCCCGAGTCGGATGCGCGCATTTAACAATTTGATCCTATAGATCTCGTCGTTCTTTTTAGAAAAGTGACGGAACAGGCGAATTCTTTCCCGGCGCAACAAGCTGAGCGGCTGGCTGATGAAGAGGTGCAGATCAAATTGAGTGCGGTCGAGGTTCTGGCAAAAAGTCAGGATTGCCTTTTCCGTGCCACCAAAACCGAGCTGGTTGAGGTGAAAAAGTATACGTTTTCGTTCTGACATGATCCGCCCCGTCCCTTTGAGCGCTGTTGTGTTCTGGCAAAAGTCAGGCTTACCTTATCCGTGCCAGCAAAACCGACGTGAGTGAGGTGAAAAAGCTGCGTCGTTGTTCGGACATGACCCGCGCCACTCCTCAGCGCAGCCTGGCCAGTTGATCTAGCTTACCGGAGAAGAGCAGGCTCTGGTTGAGGTGGGTGAAGGCGAGTGCTTTTTGGGCACGGGTTTCATCCCGGTGATCACAGCGGCGCGGCAAAGGTAGCGCAGATTCTGCGGTCAAGGCGAAGCAGCTGCGCGTATTGCGATCATTAAGACTGGTCTCCACAACACTGCCTTGGCTTATCCAGCCGAGATTTCCCTGGTAATAGTAATCCGCGACACGGCTCTCTATGTCGCGAAATAGCGATTGGCCGGTAAATTCTGCTGCGGCAGGCAGCGCAAGCAGATCAGCGACAGTCGGTGCCACATCGCGCTGGCTCAGCACCTCCGGCAGCTCCCGCGGGGCGACTCCCGGGGCGAGAATGACAAACGGAATCATGGAGGCACGGTAGGCATCGGGCGGCGTCAGGCCGGGATGGTCGGCGAGCAGCACCAGCACCGTATCTTGCAGTTGCGGGTCTTTACGCAGGGTCGCGACGAATTCACCCAGGGCATTGTCGGCAAAGTGGAGCGCGCTCAGGTAGGGGGGCGCCTCTTTGCCAAAGGAGACCGCAGTGCCTTCTGGTAACTGCGCATCGTGGGTGCTGTTGGTGTTGATGCCGACCATGAAGGGCTGCGGCATGGTGCGCAGCTTGGCGATTACGAAATCGTAAATGTCCGGGTCGTGGCGTCCCCAACTGTTATCGGGCAGCTTGCCTATCGGCATGTCGGCCTTGCCGAAGCTGTCGCTGAAGCCGAGCAGTTGGGCAAAGGCGCCGGTGCCGCTGGTGTTGGCATTGGTCCCCTGGAAAAAGGCGGTGTAGTAACCCGCTTCGTGCGCGATACGCGGCAGGCAGTAGTAGTCGTAGTTCTGCAGCTGGCTTTGGGCCACGGTCTGGCCGAGGGGATTTTGCAGTGAACAGAAGGTGGCGAACATCCCTTCGGTGGTACGGTGGCCGCCGGTCATCATGGCACGGCTGGTGATGCCCTCACGGCGCAACTGATCGAATTGCGGCGTGACCAGCTGCTCATAGCCATAGCTGTGCATGTAGGCGCCGGACCAGCTCTCCAGCAAAACGAAGATCACGTTCGCCTTGGGGCGCTGCGTAACCCGCAGGGGGCCATCGCTGTCATGCAACAGCGTCTTGACCAGTGCCCGCTCCTCTGCAGTGGGAACTGCGGCGAATCGCGGCGAGATGGAGTAGGGGGTGATCGAAGAGAAGAGGGCGTTATAGCCGCCATTGAGGGCAAGCACCGCTTGGTGGCTGTCGCCGATCTGCTGGGCGTGCAGCGGTTCGAGCGGCACCGACTGGGTACCGCCGCGCACCAGCAGCGCCGCCAGCAACAGCACGATGACGAGCTGCACCTCCAGCAGCAGGGTGCGCGGAAAGCCGCGGTGCAGATGGATGGTGTTGCCCAGAGCGAACAGCCAGCGGCTGATGAAATAGAGCGGGCCAAGCAGGAGCAACTGCAGCAGCACCGGTAGGGTGTAGGTCTGCAGTGCTGCGAGTGCCAATGATGAGCCGGAGTTGTACCACTCCTTCAGTTCATAACCGAGGTGGCGACCGGCCTCGCCATAGTAGAGCAGGTCAGCGCCTTGAATGCCGATGAGCAGCGCCGCGGCGAGGAAGCTGCCCCAGCGCATGGCGGGGATGAGCGGGCGGCGCAGCAGACGATGGCCCAGCCAGGCAGCGAGGGTGACCAGCAACGCGAGGGCGGCGCTGATCGCCAGATCGAAGCGGATGCCCCATATCAGGGTGCGGAGCAGTTCCGACCAGGGAAGGCTGCCGCTCAGCTCGCTGTGGTAGAGGGCGAAGATCCCTTTTTCGGTGAAAGCGACAGCGAGCAGTAGCAGCAGGCTTTGCAGAAACAGGCGCAACAGCATCAAAGGTTCATCATTATTTGGTTGTGTCGGCGAGTACTTTATCGAGCATGGCACACACCTCCGTGGCGGTGATGCGCAGCATGGTCCCCGGTTCTTTGACGCGGATCCCCCAGGGGAGTTCGGCCACCGGCTTGCCATATTTGGCCAGCACCGCCTCGGGGTAGCGGTTGACCACATACTCACCGCTCAGATAGGGGCGGGCGCGGTCGGGATTGGTGCAGGCGTAGAGGCCGATCACCGGGGTGCCGACGGCGGTGGCCAGGTGGGCGGGACCGGCGTCGGGGGCCAGCACTACGTCGGCGTGGTCCAGCACGGCGAGCAACTGCTTGAGGTTGGTCGAACCAACCAGGTTGTTCACCGCATCAAGGCACCCTTCGCAGTCGAGCTTGCCCATGATCTCGGCGGCCATCAGCCATTCGCGCCGGCTCCTGCCGCCGCATAGCACCACTTTCATGTGGTGCTGGCGGATGGCGTAGGCGGCGACGGTGGCGTAGCCGCTGCTCGACCAGTCGCGGTAAGCCATGGAGGAGCAGGGGCTGATCACCAGGGTGCGGCGGCCATCGGCGGGCAACTGTTGCGCGGCAAAGGCGCGCGCCTCTTCGGGGATGGGGATCTCCCAGCGCAGCAGGCGTTCACTGACACCTAACGCCTCGGCAAAGCCGAAGAAGCTCTCCAGCACATGCTCACGCGGCCGCGCGGCGATCTGGCGGTTGGTGAAGAGCCACTGCAGATCCTTGGCGCGGGCACGGTCGAAGCCGAGGCGCAACTGGGCCTTCACCAACAGGCTGGCCAGGCTGGCGCGCAGCGCCGCCTGCATGTGCAGCAGCACATCGAAGCGGCGTCCCTTGAGGGCGCGGTGCAGTTCGCGGTAGGCGGCTACTCCCTTCGCCTTGTCGAAGATGATAAAGTCCACCCCCGGCAGGTCGCCGACCAGGCCATATTCGGTTTTGCCGATGATCCAGGTGATGGCGGTCTGCGGCCATGTGGCCTGCAGCGTACGCAACATCGGCAGCACGTGGCTCACATCGCCGAGGGCGGAGAGGCGTAACAGGCAGATCGATTTCGGCGATGAGAGAGGCGCAACAGCCATCCAATGAATCCAGTCCAGATTTCCAACGGCAAGGCGCTGATCCTATATGACGCCGATTGCCTCGTCCAAGCCGACAACAGCTTTTTTGACCCGGAGCAGTGGCGGGCACGCCAGGCGCTGACCGGCGTCGCCACCGGGCGCGGCACCACCTTTTTCGTGCGCGATGGCGATCACGAGTGGGTGGTGCGCCACTATCGGCGCGGCGGGCTGATCGCCAAACTCATTGCCGACCGCTATCTGTGGCGCGGGATCGAGGCGACCCGTGCCTGGCGCGAGTGGCGCCTGTTGGCCACGCTCTATAGCGAGGGCTTTCCGGTGCCTCAGCCGATCGCGGCGCGCGTGGTGCGCAGCGGGCTCTTCTATCGCGCCGATATTGTCACCCGCCGTCTCGATGCCACGCCGCTCTCCGAGCGGTTGCAACATGGTCGCCTCAGTAATCCGTCGTGGCGGGCCATCGGCACGACGCTGCGTCGTTTTCACGATGCCGGTGTCTGGCACGCCGACCTCAATGCCCATAACATTCTGCTCCGTGACGGGCGGGTGTATCTGCTCGACTTCGATCGCGGTCGCCGCGGCAAGCTCACTTCCCATCAGGCACAGGGCAATCTGCTGCGCTTGCGTCGTTCGCTCGACAAGCTCAATCACTTGCATCGCGTCTTCTGCTTCGACGAGGAGGATTGGAAGGCGTTGAGCAGAGGCTATCAAGGGAAGGCCGAGCCGCACCACGACAACAGCGCCTGATAGTAGCGCTCTGCCATGTCGCGGCGCGCCTCCACCGCCGCTCGCGCATTCATACCGAGCCGTTCGCGGCGCGCCCCATCATCGAGCAGCGAGCGCAGTGCCACGGCAAGTGTGTTGCTGTCACTCACCTGTACCGCCCCCTCCTCATCCAGCAGGATGGCAGCCTCGTTGCTAAAGTTTTCCTGGTGCGGACCAAATACGATCGCCTTGCCGAGGGCCGCCGGCTCCAGCAGATTCTGCCCACCCTTGGGCACCAGCGAGCCGCCCATAAAGACCAACTCGGCGCCGAGCATCAGCGCCGGCAGTTCACCGAAGGTATCGGCGATATAGATGGATGTCTTGGCGGTGACGGCTTCACTGCGGCTGCGGATCGCCACCGGCCGTTCGCCCACCTCCTTCAAAATTGCACTCAGACGCTGCGGATGGCGCGGTGCGATCACCAGCAGACAATGGTCGATACCACTCTTCTCCCAGGCATCGAGGATAAGCCGCTCCTCGCCATCGCGTGTCGAGGCGGCGAGGATGTAACGCCGGCCGAGATCGATGGCGCTCAGCTTATCGGCACGAGGGGCCGCGGCAAATTTGATGTTGCCTACCACACTGCAGCGCGCGGCATCAGCGCCCAGGGCAATGAAGCCCATGCGGTCCGATTCGGCGCGCGCCAGGATCGTTGTCACCTGGCGCAAGGTGTAGCCATAGAGGCGGCGCAGCCACTGCGGGGCCCGCAGGGTGCGGGAGGAGAGGCGACCGTTGACCAGTAGCAGGGGAATGGCGCGGGAGCGGCAACGGGCATAGAGGTGGGGCCACAACTCGGTCTCCATGATCACCGCACAGCGCGGGATATGGGCATCGAGAAAGCGCCGTACCGCCGCCGGATAATCGAGAGGGAGCCAGGCGTGGCGGATCCCGGCCGGCAATTTGTTGCGTACCGTGGCCGCCCCGCTGAGCGTGGTGGTGGTCACCAGCAGTGGCAGGGTGGGATGGTGTTTGCGCAACGACTCGATGAGCGGCAGCACGGCGTTGACCTCACCTACCGAGGCGGCGTGCAACCAGAGTGGGCGGCGGTTGTCGCCGCGCTCGTAGAGGCCGAGACGGTGGCGCAGATAACGTGGTTCCCGGGCACGGAACGCCTGCCAAGCCGTATAGAGAAACAGCGGCAGCCAGAGCAGCCACAGCAGCATGTGATAGAGCAGGCGTTCGCGGCGCGTATCCATCTTCAGCGCTGATAGAGTGGCGGTACGCCGGGCGGGCGGCTCTTGAAGCGGCGATGCACCCACAGGTATTGGCCCGGAGCGAAATTCACCCCGGCCTCGATCACTTGATTGACGCGGGTGGCATCCCTCACATCGTCACCACTCGGAAAATCGGTCAGTGGCGGC
The DNA here is from genome assembly GCA_036401755.1 of Gammaproteobacteria bacterium. GTDB lineage: Bacteria > Pseudomonadota > Gammaproteobacteria > Thiohalomonadales > Thiohalomonadaceae > DASWUD01. The sequence goes on along the minus strand of DASWUD010000004.1, from coordinate 4,189 downwards.
AGGATGCGCAGCAGATAGCCCTGGGTACCTGGCAACCGCTGCGAATAGAAAGGCAGCAGGGGGGCACCGGAGAGTTTGGCGAGGCGCGCGGTAGTGGTGAGGGTAGCGGTCTGCACGCCGAAGAAAGGGGCGAACACCGAGCGCTCCATGCCGAAATCCTGATCGGGCGCATACCAGATGATATTGCCCTGCTTGAGGGTGCGTAGGATGGCGCGCATGTCACTGTTGTCGAGTAGCCCGTCGAACAGCCGTTGGCGGGCGCTCACCATCACTGCATCGAACAGCGCATTGCGTGCCGGTTTGTAGATGGGATAGATGCGATCGGTATGGAAGGCGAGCAGCCGGCCGCTGATTTCCAGCGTGGTGTAGTGGCCGCCGAGCAGGATCGCCCCCTTGCCCAGGGCCAGAGCCTGCTGCAGGTGTTCGATCCCTTCGATGCGCTGTAACTGGCGCAGCCGTTGAGTACTGCCCCACCAGCTCATCCCCCCCTCGAACAGCGCGATCGCCGAGGAGTCGAAACTCTCGCGCACCAGCCGCTGCTGCTCGGCAGGGTTCAGGTGTGGAAAGCAGTGGATGATATTCACTTCGGCCACGTGACGACGCTTGGCCGCCAGGTGGTAGATGAGCCCACCGATCGCCCTTCCCAGCCACAGCAGCACCGGATAGGGGAGCAGTGATAACAGGCGCAGCAGCGCCAGTCCGATCCAGGTGGGCCAGAAGCGTGGGGCGAGAAAGTGGCTTGCCGTGAAGGAGGAGCTCTCCATGGAGGACGCGATCAGAGGTAACCGATGCGCACACCACGTCGCTCGGCCATGCTGGCCCCGAGTTTCTTCAATTCGGCCTGGGAGAGGATGTGGCGTGCCATCTCCAGCAGTTCGCTGTTTTCCGTGTGGATATGACCTCGGTAGGCCACGGCGAAGCGGCTGCACAGTTCATGGAAAGCGAGCGGATCGGCGATGGTGGCGGGGCGCAACAGCAGCGGCTCCAGCTCCCGCCAGAGGGCATCGAGTTCCCCATGCTCTTGCTTCAGGCGATGGACCAGGTCGGCCAGCTTCAACGATTCGCGGGCCAGGCGCGGAAAGAGATCCTGCTCCTCATCGGCGTGGTGGTGGCGCGCCGAGGTGGTGAAGTAGCGATAGATGGCCGCGGCGGCCTTGAGTGCCTCGTCATCGGCACCATTGTGTTGCAGATGGTCGGCCAGTTGGAGCAGACGCTCGCAATGGTCGAGCATGCGCTGGTGACAGGCACGCAGCAGACCGAGTGGGTCGGAAAAATCGGGAGCGGTTTCGGGAAAGGGGTTGGTCTGGGTCATGGCGCAGAAGTTTATCATGAAGGAGGGGCGGTTATGCCCCTCCTTCATGGTGCGCTACTGCTGAGGTTGCTGCGGTTGCTGGAGGGGCAGTGGAGTTTCTTCCTCCCGCAGCCAGCTGTTTACCTCTTGCAGGTCGCCCTCATTGAGGGTGCCTGCGGCCTGTTTCAGGCGTAGGGTGGCAAGAATATAGTTGTAGCGCGCCGAGGAGTAGTCACGCTGTGCCGCAAAACGCTGGCGCTGGGCATTGAGTACATCCACCGCGGTGCGGGTACCGACGCGATAACCGGTCTGGGTGGCCTCCAGGGCGACCTGGGCTGAAGCGAGCGCCTGTTTGCGTGCCTCGACCTGACTGATACCGGCCACTACACCGAGATAGGCCTCGCGGGTGGCGCGTACCGTAGAGCGGCGCTGTGCCTCCAGGTTGTCCAGTGCCGCGTTGTAGAGGTAGGAGGCTTCGCGGCTCGACGCCCAGGTGGCGCCGCCGGCCAGGATGGGTACGTTCAACTGCAGGCCGACGATGTTGCTGACCGTTTCCGCGCCAAACAGGGGGGAATCGGTGTTGTCGGTCCAGTTGTGGCTCGCCACCAGGTCGAGGGTAGGCAGGTGGCCCGACTGACGGCGGTTCACCTCCTGGCGCGCCACTTCCACACCGGCCTGTGCCGCAGCCAGCTGCAGGTTCTGTTTCTGGGCGCCATCCACCCACTCGGTCATGTTCTCCGGCTCGGGGCGCAGCAGCGGCACCTCTTCGACGAGGGGGGCCAACACCGGGGTATTGGTGTAGGTGATCACGTAGAGCTGCTCACGGCTGTTATCGAGCTGATTCTGGGCGGCGATCTCCTGGGCAACGGTGGCGTCGTAACCAGCCTGCGCCTCGTGGACATCGGTGATGGCGGCCAGGCCCACTTCGAAGCGTTGCTTGGTCTGGCGCAGCTGCTGTTCCAGCGCCTGTCGCTCGGCCGTGGCCGCTTCGAGGTTGTTCTCGGCCGACAGCACATTGAAATAGGCCTGGGAGACACGCAGCATGGTCTGTTGCAGCGCGTCCTGGTAGATCGCCTCGCTCTGTGCCTCGCGGGCATTGGCCTGGCTCCACGACACGAATCGGTCCCAGTAGAACAGCGGCTGGCGCAGGCTCAGGGTGTAACCGCTGGAGCGATAGTCGAAGGAGTTAGGAGCGAGCGTCCCCTGTTTGTATTCGACGTTGTTCTGCTGGGTGTAGGCGGAGAAATTGACAAAGGGCAGCAGTGCGGCACGACTCTGCCAGGTCGCGGCACCACTGGCCTGGCGCTGGGCCTCGGCGGCGCGCAACTGCGGGTCGTTCTGCTGGGCCAGATGGTAAACCTCGATCAGGTCCTCACCATGAACGGCGGCGGCGCCTGCCAGCAGGGCGCCGGTGACAACAAGGCGTATAACGGAGTGGTGCATTGTTCTGTTTCCTTCTATGCACTTGGCGGAAAGCGGGGTAGCCCCGCCTGGACTCATCACAGTTTAATCGCATTCCCGAGTTTTTCACATGGAAATGATATTAGCGGATGCTTATATACTGAGGGCAAATCTCCCCGGCTTCAAGACCATTCGATTAGAGGATGAACTTCTGCGACACCGCCACATTGTGGAGCGGCGGAGTCATCGTTTCGAATAGCAACTCCTCGCTCCATTCGGTTTCGCCCAGGCGGGTAACGAGGGTGGCCTCCATGATGGGCGCTGTGCCAACCACCGCCACCAGCCGTCCGCCGATGGTCAACAGCTTGCGGAAGGCATCGGGCAGCTCGGGCACGGAGCCGGTGAGCAGGATGACGTCGAAGGGGACACCGCCACCGCTCCACCCAGCGGCGGCATCCTCATGAACCAGGTTGACGTTGGTGATGCCATGGCGCGCAAGGCGCTGCCGGGCCTGCTCGATGAGTTCGGCGTGGAGTTCGATACTGAGGACATGACGTCCCAAATGGGCGAGCAGGGCGGTGACATAGCCGCTGCCGGTGCCGATCTCGAGAATTCGGTCATTGGGCTGGATATCGAGTGCCTGCAGCAGGCGCGCCTCCAGCCGGGGCTGCATCATCACCTCGCCATGGTCAAGGGGGATCTCGATATCGGCAAAGGCCAGTTTACGGTAGCGCGGCGGAACGAAATCCTCGCGCGGCACCCGCACCAATAGATCCAAAAGCCGCTGATCCAGCACCTCCCAGGGGCGGATCTGCTGTTCGATCATGTTGTGCCGTGCCTGTTCGAGATTCATGTCGGTCATGGTGGCTCCTTTGTGTTATTGCTTATTGTTTGCCGAGGCCCGCGGGCGGCTAGTGTGAACTGGCCAAGGCTGACAAACTCCCACAACCTTGACACCCACTTCAACCTGTAATGTCGGCACAGCGCGATTTTGTCGACAGGGCTGACCGATTGGTCAGGAAGGTTACGCCGATTGCCCAAGCGACACAACCGGCAAGATGCCGGAATTTGTAGCGAATATCCTTGTCGCGCCAAAGGGTTACCTTGCAACCAGGGTACCATTCATATACCTTTAGCCGACGACTGCTAGGGGTGCCGGAGACTTCCGGCTGAGACAAACCCTTCGAACCTGATCCGGATCATCCCGGCGTAGGGAAGCGGTGATGCCTCGCGCTCCCGTCCTCTCTCCGCCATCCACCGAGGACGCACCATGAGCGCCATCCCAGAAGAGTTCCTGAAAAAGACCGCGCAGCTCTCTGCCGAGGTCACCAAACCGTTTCCAAAATCGCAGAAGCAGTATGTGGCAGGTTCGCGTGCCGATATCCGCGTGCCGGTGCGCGTGGTGGAGCAGAGCGACACCCAGACCTCAGGCACGCCGGAGCAGAATCCCCCCATCTACATCTACGACACCTCCGGTCCCTACACCGATCCGCAGGC
>DASWUD010000003.1:0-13467 GCA_036401755.1 Gammaproteobacteria bacterium | reverse complement strand
CGAACTGGAGGAGTTCATCGGCTGCTCCATCAAGTTCCAGGTGGAGTCGATGTATAGCCAAGAGCAGTTCGACGTGGTGCTGATGTAGCCACGCCACCCGCATGAAACTCCTTTGGCACCCTCTCCGCTATCTCTGGACCGCCACGGCCCTCCTCATCATCCTGTTGGCCGTGGCGGTGAGTGCGGCGCGCGCCTTGCTGCCCCATCTCGATGGCTATCGCGCAACCATCGAAGCAAGGGTCAGCGCCTATTTGGGGCAACCGGTCGCCATCGAACGTTTTGACGCCCGCCTGGTGGGGCTGACCCCTTCGATAATTCTGCGCCAGGTCACCCTCAAGTCGCCCGCTGGTGATTCCCTTGCCCGCGTCGGGGAGCTGCGCATCGGACTGGATCTCTTCGCCTCACTGCGTCACCTCTCTCCGGTGTTGAGTGAGCTGGTGGTGACGGGGGCGCAACTGGCGGTAGTGCGGCGTGTCGATGGCGGCTTCACTGTCGAGGGACTCGCCATTATGGCATCACAGGGAGCAACGCCAGCCGATCCCACTGCGCTCGGCAGTTGGTTGCTGGCACAGGGGCGGTTGGCGCTGCACGATAGCACGCTGGTGTGGCGCGATGAGCAGCGCGCCCGCGCACTGCGTTTCGAACATGTGGATTTCGAACTGCTCAACACCGACCAGCGCCACCGTCTCAACGCCTCGGTGGCCCTTCCCGAAGGGGGAGGCAAAACCTTGAAGGTGGCGCTCGATCTGCACGGCAATCCCCTCGACGGCACTGCGTGGGGCGGTGCCATCTACGCAAAGGCCGACGCCCTGCGCCCGCTCTTCTGGCTGCCGCTGCTCACCACGGAGACGACATCGCTGCCTATCAAGACGGGCGAGATCAGTGCCGAGTTGTGGAGCAAGTGGGATGAGGGGGCACCAGTGCGCAGTGAAGGGCGCTTTGTGCTGCGCGATGCGCGCCTGCAAACGGCCGGGCGGCCCACCGCCACGGTAAAGGAGTTTTCTGGCGAGCTGCTGTGGCAGCGCCGTGACGAGGGGTGGGAGCTCGACCTGCAACGCCTGCTGCTGGCGCTCGGTAATGAACCACGCCAGACCAGTCGCCTGCATCTGACGCATGGCGCGTCTGCCGATCTGCTGATGGCGGATCAGCTCGACCTGAAGGCGCTGGGGGCGGTTGCACTCCATGTTCCGCTACTCTCTGATACGCAGTTGGAGCTTTTGCAGGCACTCGCGCCGCGTGGCCAGTTGCACCAGCTGAGGGTGGAGCGGACCGCCGCTGGCGACTTCACCAGTCAGGGAGAGTTCACGGCGCTGGGCACAAATGCCAGACAGACGCTGCCGGGCTTCGATGGCCTCAGTGGGAGCTGGCGTGCCGATAACCGCGGCGGCGAAATCGTGTTGAACAGCGCCGCTGTTGCCTTCGACGCACCGCACCTGTTCCGCGCGCCGCTGCATATCGACACACTCCTCGCACGCTTTGATATTCGGCGCATGGAACAGGGATGGTATCTGCAGGGGCGGGAAATCAGCGCCACCAACAAGGATGTCGCTGCCCGCGGCGAACTCGACATGCAGTTTGAACCGCAACATAAACCCTATCTCGATTTGCGCCTCGCTTTCCGTGACGGGGTGGCGAAAGAGGTGCCTCACTATGTGCCAGCGGGAATCATGGGCGAGGGGGTGGTCAAGTGGCTCGATGGCGCCTTCATCAAGGGGCGCGCCAGCAGCGGTACCGTGCTGTTCCATGGCCGGACCAGTGATTTTCCCTTCGAGGACCAGCAGGGACACTTCGAGACCCGCTTCAAGGCCGAAGGGGTTGAGCTGAACTTCGCCGATGAGTGGCCACACCTGGGGAATCTCAGCGGTGAGGTTCTGTTCCTCAATCAGGGGATGGCGATCACACCGCACAGCGCCACCCTGTTCAGCACCTCCACCCAGCACGCCTCGGTCGCTATCGCCGATCTGAAGGCGCCACTGCTTGAGGTGGCGCTTAGCGCCGCCCCGCCGGCCAATGATGTGCTGCGCTTGTTGCGCGAGACCCCCTTGGCCAGTCACATGGGCGAGGCGCTCACCGGCATGACGGCGGCGGGGCAGAGCGACCTGTCACTGCGCCTGCGCCTGCCCCTGTCGAAGAGCATGGAGGAGAAGGTACCGCTCCATTACGAAGGGGAGATCACCCTGCATGATGCCCAGCTGAAGGTGTGGGATGGGGTGGAGTTCCGCAAACTCAACGGCCAGGTCTCCTTCAACGACAACAAGTTCAGTGCCGCGTGGGTGTTGGGCGAGCTGTTCGACGCGCCGGTGACGCTCGACGTCGCCACCGATGAGTCGGCGCTCACGGTGGTGAGCGCGCGTGGCGGATTCAGTGCCGGCGTCCTGCGTCGCGAACTGCGCTGGCCGCAACTGGAGCATCTCGATGGTGTCAGCGAGTGGCGCGGCCTGCTCTATTTGCCACGCGGCGAGGGGAGTCATCCCTCGCTGGAGTTCCACTCGTCGCTGGTGGGAATGGCGCTGGATCTGCCTGCACCGCTGGGCAAGTCCCACGAACAGGCGGTGCCGCTCGCCGTGCGGCTGGCGTTCGGTGCAGAGGAGGCCAAACGGCTCAGCGTCCGTTATGGTGAACGTCTTGCTGCGCGCTTTGCCTTCACCGGCAAGGAGATGGAGCTGGAGCGGGCCGCGCTCCATTTCGGCAGTGGTGGTGCCGAGTTGCCAGCAAAGGCGGGGTGGCTTGTCAGTGGTAGCCTGGTGGCGTTCGACTGGGAGCAGTGGCGGCCGCTGTTGCCCGAGCGCAGTGGCAGCGGTACTCCGCTCCCCTTCACTCTGCAGATGGAAAGGTTGGGGGTGCTGGCCTCGGCGAGGAAGTCGGAGAGCGGGGGTTCGTTGAATCCCGCCAATTTCCCGGCGCTCGATATGCACATACGCAACTTCTCCTACGATGACTGGCACCTGGGCGAATTGACGGGCACCAGCCGCAGCGACGCCCACCACTGGGAGATGCCCGACCTGCGTTTTGCCGGCCCCCACCACGAGATCCACATGGCGGTGAACTGGCGTGAAGGGCAGCGCAGCCATCTGGAGATGAACGCTACCTCAGACAACCTCGAACAGATGCTGCACACCCTGGGGCTTGCCTCGATGATCACGCGCGGCAAGGGAACGCTCAAGGGGCAGTTGGAGTGGCCCGGGGTGTTGAGCGATTTCTCCTGGGCAAGTGCCGGGGGGGCGTTTTCCGTCGAACTCACCGATGGGGCGCTGGTCGAGGTGAACCCCGGCGCGGGGCGGATCCTTGGTCTGCTCAGTCTGCAGGCGCTGCCGCGTCGCCTCTCGCTCGATTTTCGTGATCTGTTTAACAAGGGGATGCAGTTCGACGAGATCAAGGGCGATGTGCAGATCAGGGGGGGCGATGCCTATACCAGCAATCTCTATATCAAATCCCCCTCCTCGGGGATGCTGGTGGAGGGGCGTACCGGCCTGGTGCGGCGCGATTACGATCTGGTGATCTCCGTAATACCCAACGTATCGGAGAGTGTCGCCATCACCAGTGCCCTGGCGTGGGGACCACAGGTCGCCGCGGCGGTGCTGCTGTTCCAGAGCCTCTTCAAGAAGGATATCGCCAAGGCGACCATGATCCGCTATTCCGTGACCGGGAGCTGGGACGATCCGCAGCTCAACCGCCTGGAGCAGCCGAAAGAGAAAACCCCGGCGCAGAACAAGTGAAGGGGAGCGTGACTGCACACGCCGTTTGCCCTGTGCCACGCGCGACGATGATGATATGCTCAAACCCATGCTGAAAAAATTGTTTGCATTGTTGCTGTGTGTCATGAGCATGACACTCTGGGCATCCGAGGTTCCCCTGCGCATCACCGCCGACGAGTGGGCCCAGCCGCGTAGCGGCGAGTCGCTGTTGCGCCATCCAGCCCTCTCGGAGGCGGTGCGACTGTTGCAGGCGCGCGAGTCGGCGCTGCTGGAGATCCGCTACCCTGGTGGTGATAGCGGCAGCCTCTGGGCGCGCGAGCTGCAAGCGTGGCTGGTGGCGCTCGGCATCGAGTCGTCACGCATCCGCCTGCTGCCGGGGAGCGAGGCTCTCGATCAGCTGCAATTGCGTATCCGTTAAACGAACTCGACGGGGCGTGTTCCCCACTAAGAAGGAGAAAAAGAGTGAGTCGTGTCGCCGCCATCCAGATGGCCTCCGGGCCCAACGTCAACGCCAACCTGCTGGAGGCGGAGCGACTCATCGCGCGGGCCGCCAAGGCGGGCGCCAAGCTGGTGGTGCTTCCGGAAAACTTCGCCCTCATGGGGATGACCGAATACGACAAGGTCAAGGTGCGTGAGAGCGACGGCAAGGGGCCGATGCAGAACTTTCTCGCCGAGGTTTCGGCCCGTTACGGCATCTGGCTGGTGGGGGGGACCATCCCCATGGCGGCGCGCGATCCAGCCAAGGTGAATGCGGCCTGCCTGGTCTATAACGACAAGGGAAAGCGTGTCGCTCGCTACGACAAGATCCACCTGTTCGATGTGTTGCTCACCGAGAGCGGTGAGCACTACAACGAATCGGCCACCATCGAATCGGGGGGCGATGTGGTGGTGCTCGACACCCCGGTCGGCCGGCTGGGCCTGGCCATCTGCTACGACCTGCGCTTCCCCGAGCTGTTTCGCCGCATGGTGCAGGAGCAGGTCGAGATCCTCGCGCTGCCGTCCGCCTTCACCGCCCTTACCGGCCGTGCCCACTGGGAGGCGCTGGTGCGTGCCCGTGCCATCGAAAATCTCAGTTATGTGATCGCCTCCGCCCAGGGCGGCTATCACGCCAATGGCCGCGAGACCCACGGCGACAGCATGGTCGTCGATCCCTGGGGCATCGTCATGGATCGTCTACCGCGCGGTTCGGGGGTGGTGGTCGCCGATATCGACCTGCATCGCCTCAATGACATCCGTCGCAGCTTCCCGGCGCTGGAGCATCGCCGCATCAACTGTATTCTCGGACAAAGTCAGGGCTAAGCGCTGGTGGGCGTTGCGGAACACCAAGGCCGCTCCCGCAAGGGCGGCCTTTTTTGTTACCGAGCCACGCGGGCAATGCCCCTAACATTTTCATGTCGTTTCAACCACAAACAATATTGAACAAGGAGAACGTGAAATGAATAAGAGACTAGCTTCCAGCACCACGCTGACCACCTCGCGCCGCACATTGTTGAAAGGGGCGGGGGGGATCGCTGCACTGGCGGCCCTGGGCATGACACAACAAGCGTTGGCGGCCACCAGTGCCCATGAGCACCACCACCATGCCAGCGACGATGGCCGCGGCCGTCTCATCGATAGCGCCCTGGCGTGCATCAAGACGGGCGATGCCTGCAGCCACCACTGCATCGAGCTGTTCAAGAGCGGTGATACCTCGCTGGCAGGGTGTGCCGATTCGGTACAGGAGATGCTGGCCACCTGTGATGCACTGACCAAGCTGGCGGCCTATGACTCACGCCATCTCCAGACGATGGTGCAACTCTGCATGAGTGTCGCGCAGGATTGCGAGAAGGAGTGCCGCAAGCACGAAACGAAACATGCCGAGTGCAAGGCGTGCGCAGAGGCCTGTGCCGAATGCATCAAGGAGTGCAAGGCCTTTCTGGCGTAGGTGTGCCGCCCGCCTGGCGGGCTACACTATGTGCGTGCCGCTCATGCACATAACACCAGGGGGGCGCATGGAGACACATCACTTCTTTTTGCAATTGATGTTGATCCTGCTGGCGGCGCGTCTTTTTGCAGAGGTGGCGAGCCGGTTGCAGATACCACCGGTGATCGGTGAGCTGTGCGCCGGGCTGGTGCTCGGGCCAAGCCTGCTGGGATGGATTGCTCCCAACGACGTGCTCCAGCTGCTGGCGGGGATCGGCATCATTCTGCTGCTGTTCGAGGTGGGACTGCAGAGCGATCTGGGGCGGCTGCTTGCCAGCGGCGGCCAGTCGCTGCTAGTGGCCATTACCGGCTTTGTGGTGCCCTTCGCGCTCGGCAGCGGGCTGGCATACGCACTATTTCAACAGCCGCTGGTGACGGCGCTGTTCATCGGCGGAACGCTCACCGCCACCAGCATCGGTATCACGGTGCGCGTGCTCACTGACCTTAAGCGCCACCACAGCAGTGAAGGACAGGTGATCCTCGGTGCCGCGGTACTCGACGACATCCTCGGGGTGATCCTGCTGGCGCTGCTCTACGAATTTGCCATCCGCGGGGGTGAAATCCACTGGGCCAATGCCGGCAAGATAACGCTGTATGTGGTGGTATTTTTTCTCATCGCACCGACCTTGGCCAAGCTCATCTCGCTGCTCATCCGGCGCGTTGAAAAACAGAGCGATAACCCCGGCCTCATCCCCGTGGCCATCGTCTCGCTGGTGCTGTTTTTTGCCTGGCTGGCGTACGAGCTGGGCGTACCTGAACTGCTGGGCGGTTTTGCCGCCGGCCTGGCCTTGTCACGCCGCTTCTTCCTGCCATTTGGTATCGCCCTGGCCGATGACGCCAACTTCGCCCAGCGCGTCGAGACGCAGATGCGTCCCATCATCCATCTCTTTACGCCGATCTTTTTCGTACTGGTCGGGCTCTCACTCAACTTTCATGTGATCGATTGGCGTTCATCTTTTATCTGGGTATTTTCTGCCGCGATGCTCGCCGTGGCGATCATCGGCAAGCTGAGTGGCGCCACTTTGCTGCGCGCGTCGTGGTGCCGGCGGCTCATCATCGGTACCGCCATGGTGCCACGCGGCGAGGTGGGATTGATCTTCGCCGAACTGGGACGCAGCGCGGCGATTTTCAGCAACGAAATCTATGCGGGGATGATCATGGTGATCGCCATCACCACCCTGGCTGCGCCATTCTTCCTGAAGTATCTCTATCGGCAGTTGCCAGCGCAGTGCTCCGGCGATTAGGGGCGTTCACTTCCTGCCGCGGCGAGCTCGCGCAGATACCTGAACAGTTCGCGTGCCGACTTGGGTGGCTTGCCGGCCGTCTGTTCCTGCTGGGCGTTGCGGATCAGCTGGCGTAAACGTTGGCTATCCGCGTCGGGGAACTCTGCCATCAGCTGCGTCAGGGCCTCATTGCCCTCGCTCAGCAGTCGCTCGCGCCAGCGCTCCAGCCGGTGCAGGTGTGCCACGGCCACGGCATCGGTTTGATCAAGTTTGGCGACCGCCTCCTTGATCGGCGCCGGATCGATACCGCGCAACAATTTGCCGATGTAGAGGATCTGGCGCTTGCGTCCGCCGTGGGCCTTGATGCTCTGGGCCAGGGCGATCGCCTCGCGCAGATCTTCGTCGAGCGGGATCGCCGCGAGCTTCGACTTCGACATGTTGACCAGCTCTTCACCCAGTTCCTGCAACGCCGCGCTGTCGCGCTTGCGCTGGCTCTTGCTCGGGCCGTCGTAAAGGGGAAAATCGTCATCGTGCTGGTTCATGGAGCGCTGCCCGTTTGGTGGTCACCCATTATAGCCGCGCCGCCGATCGCCGGTCGATAAACCAGTCGCCCCATTGATGACAGGCAAGCCCCGCGATGATGATCGCCGCGCCGAAAGCAACGCGGCCACTGATCACCTCACCGTTGAGTGTGACACCGATGAACAATGCCAGCACCGGTGTTACCAGGGGGATCAGTGCCACCACCGCAGTCGGCAGATGCTTGAGCAGGTAGTAGTAGAGATTGAAACCCACACCGGTGCCGATGATGGCCAGATAAAGTACCGCCCACTGGGCCTGCGCCGGCGCATCGGCGAGCTCCGTGGGATGGGCGCTGCTCGTCAGCCATACCGCCATGAAGAGCGGCACCGCCACCATCAGGCTGCCGGTGTTGAGTGCCAGTGGATGGAGGTGACTGGAGTGGCGCTTGAGAAAGATCGCCCCGGCCGCCTGGGTGGTCACCGCGAGCAACAACACCAGCAAACCCTCCAGCCGGTTCAACTCCAGTGTGGCTGGCGCGATGAAGATGAAGGCGAGTCCCGCGATGCCGAGCACCATGCCGAGCACCTTGAGCGGCGTCAGGCTGCGCTCGTGCAGAAAACGGGCGGCGAGAATGGCGGTGATCAGCGGGGTCAGGCCGTAGAGCACCGAGATCAATCCCGATGGCAGACGACGCGCCGCCCAGTAGGTGCCGATCATCGCTACGAACATCACCAGGCCGGCGCCACCATAGGCGGCGAGTGAACGGCGATCCCACGGCATGGCCACGCGCAACAGCGGGAGCATGGCCAGGCACAGCAACAGGCCGATGAGCATGCGCGCAAAGGCGGCAAAGCTGAAATCGAAACCTTCCGCGCTCCACTTGATCGCCAGCGGCGTGGTGGCCCAAATCAGGATGACGCTTAAGTAAGATGCCGGGATAGACATTTTTCTACTCCATGAAAAAACAAAAAGGCCGCGGGTTTTGCAACCTGCGGCCTGTGCGGGTGGGTATCGGGTTCGCTGTTTAGAGGAATCGATCCCCTTCGACAACGTGCGCACAGGCCGGCCCGCGACGTCGCCAGTTGGCGATGCACATTACCGGGATGGCCTGTACGAATGTTGTGTTCATGGGCTTAAGTGTCACCGCCCGGATCGAGTATTGTCAAGAGAGGGACAGCTGATTGACCGGAGTCATCCGCCCGGTTTGTTGTTAGTGTGATGACAGAGCGTGACAGTTGTATCCTTTCCTCGGCGAGCAGCGAGGCCATGCAGAGCAAGCTGCCGACGTGTCGATCGTTGAAGAGGGAACCGAGTGCGGTGAGGCGCTGGTGTCAGATCAGGAAAATGCTGGCAAGGCCGAGGAAGGCGAAGAAGCCGACCACGTCGGTGACGGTGGTGAGCACCACGCTGCCGGCCAGGGCGGGATCGGCGCCGATTTTTTTCAGGGCGATGGGAATGAGGGCACCGGAGAGGGCGGCCATCAGCAGGTTGATGAGAATGGCGGCACCGATCACCAGGCCGAGGGCCATGCTGTCAAACCAGGCCGAGGCGACTGCGGCGATCACCACCGCCCACATCAGGCCGTTGAAAAAGCCGACCATCAACTCCTTGGTCATCAGCTTGCGCGCATTGTTGGAGCTGACCTGGCCAAGCGCCATGGCGCGGATCACCAGGGTAAGGGTCTGGCTGCCGGCGATGCCCCCCATGCTGGCGACGATGGGCATCAATACCGCCAGGGCCACCAGCTTTTCGATGGTGGCATCGAACAGGCCGATCACCCAAGAGGCAAGAAACGCGGTGAGCAGGTTGATGCCGAGCCAGACGGCACGGCGGCGGCTGCTGGCGATCACCGGGGCGAAGATATCCTCCTCTTCAGATAGACCTGCCATACCCATGAAGGAGTGGTCGGCCTTGTCGCGGATCACGTCCACCACGTCGTCGATGGTGATACGACCGAGCAGTTTGCCCTCGCTATTAACCACCGGTGCGGTAATGAAGTCGCGCCGCTCGAAGATGTTGGCCACCTCCTGGGCAGGGGTGTCAGCCGCGATCCCCTCCACCTCGCGATTCATCACCTGGGAGACGGTCAGGCTCGGCTCCTGGGTAAGCAGTGCGGTGAGCGGCAGCATGCCGAGGTATTTGCCTTCACGGCTGGTCACCATCAGGCTGTCGGTGGTTTCGGGGATCTCGCCGAGACGGCGCAGATAGCGCAGCACGACGTCGAGGGTGATGTCGGCACGCACCGTGATGGTATCGACATTCATCAGCCCACCCGCACTATCCTCGGGGTAGGGGAGGACAGCTTCGAGGCGTGCGCGGTGCTCTTCGTCGAGGGCGGTGAGGACCTGCTGGATCACCTCGTCGGGCATCTCCGGCAGCAGGTCAGCGAGGTCGTCGGTGTCGAGACCTTCTGCCGCCGCGACCAGCTCGCGGGAGTCCATGGAGCGGATCAGCGTGGTACGCAGGCTGTCGTTGACGTAGAGCAGCACATCACCGTCGTGTTCCGGATCGACCAGCTCCCAGACACTGCGGCGCTGATCGGTGGGAAGCGATTCGAGCAGTAGCGCGATCTCGGCCGGGTGCATCTCGCCGAGCAGGTACTGCACGGTCGCCAGATCCCCTGACATCAGTGCGTCATTGAGCTCCCGGACGGGATCGTGCCCCTTCTCCTGTTCCACCGTCTCGATCATGATGGCCCCGCAACAAAATCAGCGCGGAGTTTAACAAGCGGAACTGTAGCGGGGGAAGGTGCGGGCGCTCGTCCGCCAGATGATTTTATTCAAGGTTATGCAAACAGGCGGAGTGAACCGTGTTGCGCGCTGCACGCTGCACGCAGCACTGAATAAGTGTTCCGAACCAGGAGACAGTGGGAATAACTCTCGCCAAGAGCCGAGTCGCCATTTTCTTAATCTCTTTCACGGAGTATTCCTGGCGATCTCGGCGCCATTGCGAGAGCCCATGTGTTTCAGGATTAGGAACAGCTCATAGGTTAGTTCTTAAGAATGAATTGAGCATATTGTTAACTGAAGGGTCCCCTCTCCCTCAGGGAGAAGGACAGGGAGAGGGGAGTAAGTTGCTGTAAATTTAATGCTTATGATCCCCTCACCCCAACCCTCTCCCTGTGGGAGAGGGGGCTAAACGTTAAGAACTAACCTATGAGGAACAGCTAGTTAGCTCGGTTGAGTCGCTCCAGCCCTGCGGCGATCTCTTCGGCATGGTGGTAACGCAGCAGTTTGTCCACCTCTTTGCGCAGCGGCTTGAGCTCGGTGGTGGTGACGATGTGCTTGACCTGCAACAGTGCTGCGGCCGGCATGCTGAAGTCGGTCAGTCCCATGCCGAGGAGCAGGCGGGTGTAGGCGGGGTCGCCCGCCATTTCGCCGCACAACGATACCGGGATCCCGGCGTCGGCCCCGGCGCGGATGGTGTCGCGGATCAGGCGCAGGACCGCGAGGTTGAGCGGGTCGTAGAGATGGTTGACCGTTTCGTCGATGCGATCAGTGGCGAGGGTGTACTGGATCAGATCGTTGGTACCGATGGAGAGAAAGTCGAGTTCGCGGGCAAAACTGTCGGCGCAAAGCGCCGCGGCGGGCACTTCGATCATCGCACCGATGGGCAGTTGTGCATCGAAGCGGCGATTCTCTGCGCTCAGCTCGGCGCGCGCCTCGGCCAGTAGCTGGCGTACCGGCCGCAACTCGGCGATGGTGGTGAGCATCGGGATCAGCAGCTTGACCGGGCCGTGGGCCGAGGCACGCAGGATGGCACGCAGCTGTGGACGGAACAGCTCCGGCTCCTTGAGACAGAGGCGGATGGCGCGCAGGCCGAGAGCAGGATTGCGGCAGTTGGCCTGGCCCGGAATCATCTCCTTGTCGGCGCCCAGGTCGAGGGTACGGATAGTGAGCGGTGCACCATTCAGGCGTTTCACCATCTGGCGGTAAGCCTGGTACTGCTCCTCCTCGTCGGGTGGTGAGGTGCGGTTCATGAAGAGGAATTCGGTACGGTAGAGACCGACGCCGCTCGCGCCGGCCTTGCGCATCGCCGCGATGTCCTCGGGCAATTCGATGTTGGCCTGGAGGGTGATGGCGACGCCGTCGCGGGTTTGCGACGGTTTATCCCTGAGCTTGCGCAGCTCATTGCGCGCCTTCTGTTCGGCACGCTGGCACTTGCGATAGAACTCGTATCCTGCGGCATCGAGTCCAGCGAGCAGTGCCCCACGTCGGCCGTCGACCACTACCATTTCATCATCGAACAGATACTGGTGGATGTGCGGCACACCCACGATGGCCGGGATGCCCAGTGCGCGGGCAAGGATCGCGGTGTGCGAGAGCGGGCCGCCGCGTTCGGTGACCAGCGCGGCGATGCGATGGTGGTGGAGTTGCACCAGTTCGCTGGGCGAGATGTCGACAGCGAGGATGATGCGCGGCTCCTCATCCTCGATGACGTGATCGGCGCTGCCCTTGTTGAGGAGCAGATGGAGGACGCGCCGCACCACATGCTCCACATCGTCGCGGCGGGTGCGCAGGTAGGGGTCATCCATCTCCTCGAATACCTTTACCAGCGCATCCTGCTGCAGCTTGAGCGCCCATTCGGCGTTAC
The DNA here is from genome assembly GCA_036401755.1 of Gammaproteobacteria bacterium. GTDB lineage: Bacteria > Pseudomonadota > Gammaproteobacteria > Thiohalomonadales > Thiohalomonadaceae > DASWUD01. The sequence continues at coordinate 1,472 of DASWUD010000003.1, read as the reverse complement.
ACAGCTGGCTGCGGATCAGCTCCTCGGGCTCCCGTGACAGCGGCGTGTCCTGCAGCATCAACAGATGGGTGTCGATGAAGGTGGCTATTTCGACAGGGGTCCCTTCGGGAATGCGTTGGTGCAGGCTGAGCAACTGGGCCTGCGCCTGTTTCACGGCTTCGCGAAAGCGGGCGATTTCGCTCTCGACCTGGGCCGGGGTGATGGCATATTCGGGGAGGTCGACCTGGCCGTGCTGGAGGATGCGCACCTTGCCGATGGCAATTCCGCTGGAGACGCCGATACCGTGCATTGCCTGGGGCATGCTACCTCCTCGAACGTTTCGAAGGACGTCAGGCCTCTTCGCCGAAACGGTTGTTGATCAACTCCTCGATACGAGACATGGCCAGCGCCTCGTCGTTGCCATCGGCGCTCAATTCCAACACTGTGCCCTTGGAGGCTGCCAGCATCATCACTCCCATAATACTTTTGCCATTGACCCGCTTGTTGTCACGGGCCAGGCCGATATCGCTGGAGAATGATGAGGCGAGGTTGACAAACTTGGCCGCGGCGCGCGCGTGCAATCCCAGTTTGTTGATGATGATGATCTCTTTCTTGATCATGGTGAGGCTTCCTTCCGAGGGGGGATTGGACAGGCGGCCATGACTCCGTCACGGCCACCGCTCAACGCCTTTTCGGTGAGGGCGTCGAGCTCGAGCGTAGGATAGTTGAAGATGCGGAACAGCATCGGCAGGTTGACCCCGGCCACCACGCGCACCGCGGGCAGCTCCTGGAGGCGGCAGGCGATATTGCTCGGTGTCGAGCCGTAGATGTCGGTGAGCACCAGCAGTCCGTCACCGCGATCGATCTCGGCGGCCAGGCGGCGCGCCTGGCGCAGCAGCTCGTCGGGATCGGCGTTGCGTGATACGGAGAGCAGACGCACCTCCATCGGAGCGCCTCCGAGGGTGGCGATGACGGTCTCGTAGAGCGCTTGGCCCAGACCATCATGGGAGACGATGAGCAATCCTACCTTCATGAGAGTTCCCGATGGCGAATCAGTACCTTGGTGTGGAGGGTGCGGAAATGGCTGGCGAGGCGCTCGACCAGATAGACCGAACGGTGCTGGCCTCCAGTACAACCGATGGCGACCGTCATGTAGCTGCGGTTGTCTGCCTCGAAACGCGGCAGCCACTTCGCCAGCAATGCCCTGATATCGGTGAAGAAGGCGTTGACCTCCGTGTGCTGTTCCAGAAATTGTGCCACCTCCGGGTCGCGCCCGGTGAGCGCGCGCAGGCGCGGCTCCCAGTGCGGATTGGGCAGGCAGCGGATGTCGAAGACGAAATCGGCCTCGATGGGGATGCCGTGCTTGAAGCCGAAGGATTCAAACAGCAGTGACATTCCCTTACCGCCGCCGGCGCCGACCCGTTTTTGGATCAGGTCCCGCAACTGGTGCACGTTGGTGCGGCTGGTGTCGACGATCATGTCAGCGCGCGCGC
>DASWUD010000002.1:0-14801 GCA_036401755.1 Gammaproteobacteria bacterium | reverse complement strand
TGGAAAATCAGGGGAGTGCGGGGATCGGTTAACCGGACTGGCTGGCTTGTCCTGGTGACTAATGCTGTTTATAGCAAAGGAGAACGATTAGCGCTGACACTTGGGACAGTAGTAGGTGCTGCGCTGTCCCTGCGTAATCTGTTTGATCGCGCCACCACAGACCGGGCACGCCTCGCCGGTGCGACCGTAGACGTTTAACTGTTGTGCAAAGTAGCCGGGTTTGCCGTCACCGCCGACGAAGTCGCGCAGGGTGGTGCCGCCCTGCACGATGGCGGCGCTGAGCACCTCGCGGATCGCCGCGGCCAGTGCGGTGCAGCGCGCCTTGCTCAGGGAGCCGGCCTTGCGTGACGGATGGATGCGGGCGAGAAACAGCGCTTCACTGGCGTAGATGTTGCCGACCCCGACCACCACCTTGCTGTCCATGATGAATTGTTTGACGCTGACCGTGCGGCCGCGTGACCTTTGAAAAAGGTATTCGCCATTGAATGTCTTGCCGAGCGGCTCGGGGCCGAGGTCGCGCAGCAGTTCGTGTTGCAGCGGATCATCATGGGTCCACAATACCGCACCGAAGCGGCGCGGATCGGTGAGGCGCAACGCCTGGCCGCTGTCGAGTACGATGTCCAGGTGGTCGTGCTTGGCCGCGGGTGATTTGGCATCGATGAGGCGCAAGCTGCCCGACATGCCGAGATGAACGATGATGGTGCCCTGCAGAGTGCGCAGCAGCAGGTATTTGGCGCGCCGCTCGCACGCCTCGATGCGCTGCCCTTTGGCCTCACGTACCAGTGCCGGCGGCACCGGCCAGCGCAACTGGTGGTGGCGCACCACGATCTGCTTGATAGTGTGGTGCACCACGTGCGGCGCGATGCCGCGCCGGGTGGTTTCGACCTCGGGTAACTCAGGCATGAATCATTGAGTTGGCGGTTGTGCCGCAGCGCCCTCCTGTTGTTTCGGCGGCGCCTGCAGGGTGAGCAGCTCCGCCGCGCTCGACTCCGGCAGATGGTACTGCACCTTGAGATCGGGGCGGGCGAGGATCAGTTCTGGGGTGCGTGCGGTGACGAGGAATGCCAGCGGCGCATCACTGCCGGCGAGGGTGATCCGTACCGTCTCACCCGGGCGGCCGTCGTAGGGGGCCACCTCCAGCGCCTGGGCGTGGCGCCAGTGATCGATGAGCTGGGTGATTTGATCGGCGGAGAAGTCGGCCGGTTGCGGCGTGGCGCTCCACTTGCCCTCCTGTTGGGCGAGCAGCAGACCGGGCAGTTCCAGTCGCACCAGGGTCGCCTTGCTATCGAGCAGGCTGTTGCTGGCATAGGTGGTGGGGGAGCCGATCAGGTGGTAGTAGTAGTTGTCGGTGATGAGGTGAATGGCATCGCCGATGCGCACATAGCGGCGCTGATCGATGGGGGTGCTGGCGCCGAAGTCGAGGCGGGTGGTGCCATTGATGATGAGCGTGGCGTTGGGGGGTTGCAGGCCGTACTGCGCCAGCGACTCGGGGGTCGCGGCGAAGTGGCCGAGGCTCTTCAGTTCAGTGATGCGCAGCAGGCTGCTGATGCGATAATCGTTGACGGCGAGCTGCAACGGTTCGGTCATGCGCCAGCTCCCTTGCTGACGCTCCAGCACGAGGGTGGGCGCGTCTGCGCGCTCGATGCGCAACGTGCTGATGCCATCGCTGTTGAGTGCCACGAGCGCAGGTTCCGCCGGCGGCTGCTCCTTGCCCGGCTCATAGATGGCGAGCAGGAGCAGCAGCGCAACGATGATGAGCAGAGCGAGATTGAGCCAGGTACGCGAAGCGAGAGCCATGCTATTACCCCTTGCGACGCTTGAGCCAGATCACGATGCCGGCGGTGAGCAGCAGCAACGGGATCAGTGCCAGGAAGCCGCCGCCGATCAGCAGGGTGGTGGTTGAGCTCATCTCCAGCTGGGTGTCGGGCGCGGTGCGCGGCGGGATGGCGATGAAGCTGTCATCGTTGCTCAGCCAGTTGATGAGGCGATTGCCGAGATCGAGGTTGGCGCCGTTGCCCACGTAGCTGTTGGAGAGAAAATCGCCATCGCCGAACACGGCGATGCGTTGCATCGGCGGCGGAGTTTTTCCATCGTCGGCACCGTTCTTGGCCTCGCTTGCGCCGGGGTGCGCGCGGGTCAGCGCCACCGCGATGGTGAGCGGTCCCTTGAGATCCTTGCCCTGATCGAAGCTTACGCTCCCCTCCAGGGGGCCACTCTCCGACCAGCTGCGATCCAGCGTACGCAGCAACTCGGTCCCCTCCCAGCCGTAACCGCTCTCGATCTTCAGCGGGCGGGCGAAGGGGAAGAGGGTGAGGCTGTTGAGATCCGCGGTCACCGGGTGCTTGGGATATTCGGCCACTACCACCAGCGCCGGGTGGTTGATGCCGAGCATCTGGCCGGTGGGGTCGACGATGGTCCCCGGCTCGAAGGTGATGCCCAGCTCCTTGGCGAGCGGCTCCAGGCCGTGCAGTGAACCGGGCTCGGCGAGCCACAGCAGGTTGCCGCCGCGCGCCACGTACTCCTCGATGATCTTCACCTCGCCCGGCAGCAGGTCCACCTGCGGGCTGGCGATCACCAGCGCGCTGATGTTGTCGGGCACGCCGGGCATGGCGCTGAGGTTGAGTCCGGCGAATTTGAACCCCTTCTCCTTGAGCTGGCGCGTCCACTCGCTCAGGTCGTGGTTGGCGATCCCCTCGGCGCTGCGTTCGCCGTGCCCTTCCAGGAACAGTATGGTGCGCTCGGTGCTGCGCGCCAGACGCTGCAGGGCGTTGGTCAGCGCCTGCTCACCCACCGCCTTGAGGTTTTCGCGGCGCCCCTTGTACTCCACCACCATCTCGCCCTCGACGGAGACATTCATGGCGCGCACCCTCTCCGGATCGAGGTCGGGGTCGACGAAGTTGAGGGTGATGTCGGGCTTGTGGTCTTGATAGCGCTGCACCAGCTCCTTGCTGCGCTGGCGCAGGCCGTTGGCATCGGCCTCGCGGGTGAAGGAGGTGATCTGGATCGGCCCCTCCATGCCGGCCAGCAGGTTGCGGCTCGCCTCGGAGAGGGTGTGGCGGCCAGCGGCGGTCCAGTCCGACTGGTAGTGGTAGCGGGTGCTCAGCCAGGCAATGAGGCCCACGGCGGCGAGAAACAGCACAACGAAGCCCCAGCTTTCGAGCTTGAGGCGGCGGCGACTCTGACGGGTGACATCCATAGTGTGTGGTCCGTATTTTTGTTAGTGCTGGAGACGATCGGCATCGAGACGGCGGATGCTCAACACCAGGAAGGTGGTGATGAACAGCAGGTAGTAGACCACGTCGCTGCTGTCGAACAGGCCGCTCAGCAGCGCCTGGTAGTGCTTCTGCAGCGACAGGTAGCCAAACACGGCGCTCGACCCTTCACCGCCCAGGCCGCTGGCCCAGTCGATGACCCACAGCAGCAGCAGCAGGCCGAAGCTGGCCACCGCCGCCACGGTGGGGTGGTTGGTGAGGGTCGACATGAAGAGGCCCGCTGCGGCGAAGGCGGCGAGCATCAGGGTCAGTCCGAGCAGACCGGAGAGGAGCAGGCCGAAATCGAGGCGGCCGGCCAGCAGTAGTGACAGCGGCATCAGCACGATAAGGCCGAGCATGATGCCAAGAAAGCCGAGAATGCCCAGATATTTGCCGAGCACGATCTCGGTCATCGAGATGGGGGCCGAGAAGAGCAGCGGCAGGGTGCGGTTGCGCCGCTCCTCGCTGATGAGGCGCATGGTGATGAGCGGCACCACCAGCAGCAGGATGATGGTGGCGCTGGAGAAGAGCGGCGCCACCACCGATTCGGTGACGCCCGGCGCCGATTCCATCATCGCCAGTTGTGCCTGGTAGCTCATGTAGAGATCGAGCTGGCTGAGAAAGAGAAAGGCGAGGATGAATAGCACCACCGCCAGGATCGACCAGGCCAATGGTGAGAGAAACAGGCTGCGCAGTTCGCGTGCCGCGATATGTCCGATCATGCCGCCTCCTCCGCGTGGTGTTCGGTAGTGGTGAGGTTGACGAAGATGTCCTCCAGCGAGAGGCGGTCAGGTGTCAGCTCGTAGAGCCCCCACCCCTGTTTGACCGCCTGCTCGACCAGCGCCTCGGCGGGGTCGTTGCCGGGCAGGTAACGGATGCGCCAGTGCCCCTCGCCGAGCTCGTCGACCCCCTGCACGCCGGGGATGGCAGCGAGCTGTTCCACGCTTGGCGCGTTGCGCAGCGCAACGCTGATACTGGAGGCCTGCATGCGCTGGGTGAGCCCCTCGATGGTGTCGGAGAGCACCAGCTGCCCCTTGTTGATGATCTGCACCCGATTGCAGGTGGCCTGCACCTCGGGGAGGATGTGGGTGGAGAGGATGACGCTGTGCTCGCCGCCCAGTTCGCGGATCAGTTTGCGGATCTCGCGGATCTGGATGGGGTCGAGGCCGACGGTCGGCTCGTCGAGGATCACCACGTCGGGGCGGTGGATGATCGCCTGGGCGATGCCGACGCGCTGTTGATACCCCTTGGAGAGATTGCCGATGAGGCGCTTGCCCACCTCGCTGAGGCCGCAGCGTTCCTTGGCGTAAATCATCGCCTTGGCGATCTCGCTTTTGGTGATGCGATTGAGGCGTGCGCAGTAGCGCAGGTATTCATCGACGGTCAGCTCGCGGTAGAGCGGCGGCTGCTCGGGCAGGAAGCCCAAGGCGGCCTTCGCCTGCTTGGGGTTGTCGAGGATGTCGATGCCGTTGATGGTGACGCGCCCGGCGCTCGGCGCCAGGTTGCCGGTGATCATCTGCATGGTGGTCGACTTGCCGGCGCCATTGGGGCCGAGGAAGCCAAGCACTTCACCACGCTTCACCTCGAAGCTGACGCCGTTCACGGCGCACTGCGGGCCGTAGTAGCGGACCAGGTGTTCGACCTTGATGAGGATATCGCTGCTCATGATGGATGGTGCGTCCCGTTGTTGTTGGTCGGGGCTCCATGACAGCCTTGCCCCGGTTCAATTATTCTACGGGCATTAGACCGCATCCGGAAAAATGGTTTCACATTTTTCCGTTTTTCCCTCCTGCTGGAGTTTCCCGATGAAGTTTCTGGGCGTCGATACCGGCGGCACCTTTACCGATTTTGTCCTCTTCGCCGAAGGCCGACTGCGCATTCACAAGGTGCTCTCCACCCCCGAGGCACCGGAGCGGGCGATCCTGCAGGGCATCGCGGAACTGGGGCTTGAAGTGGACGGGCTCGCCATCGTGCACGGCTCCACCGTCGCCACCAAGGCGGTGTTGGAGGGGAAGGGGGTGCGCACCGTTTACATCACCAACCATGGCCTGGGGGACGTGCTCACCATCGGCCGCCAGGCGCGGCGCGAACTCTACAACCTGCAGCCGCCGCCAGTGACGCCGCCGGTGCCGGCCGAGCTCTGTCTCGAAACGGGCGGACGGCTTGGTGCCGACGGCCGCATGGTGGAGCCGCTCACCGAAGCAGAGCTGCAACAGCTGTGTGATGAAGTGCTGCGCCTCCAACCCGAGGCGGTGGCCATCAACCTGCTCTTCTCCTGGCTCGACGACCGTTTCGAGCAGGACATCGCCGCGCGCCTGCCCGCGCACCTCTTTATCTCGCGCTCCGCGCAGGTACTGCCGGAACAGCGCGAATACGAGCGTGGCATCGCCACCTGGCTCAACAGCTGGGTCGGGCCGCTGGTGGAGCGCTACCTCACCCGCCTGCAGGCCGGGGTGGGCGGGGCGCAGCTGGCGGTGATGCAGAGCGCCGGCACCACCATCGACGCCGCGCAGGCGGGGCGGCAGGCGGTGCGCATGCTGCTCTCCGGTCCGGCCGGCGGGCTGGCGGGAGCGCAGGCTATCGGCCGTCTGGCAGGGCGTGAACACTTGCTCACCTTCGACATGGGTGGCACCTCCACCGACGTGGCGCTCATCGACGGCGCGCTGTGCCTCACCAACGAGGGGCGCATCGGCCCCTGGCCGGTGGCGGTACCGATGGTCGACATGCACACCATCGGCGCAGGCGGTGGCTCGATTGCCTATATCGATGCCGGCGGCATGCTGCAGGTCGGCCCCGAGTCGGCCGGTGCCGCGCCCGGCCCCGCCTGCTACGGGCGCGGCGGCACACGCCCCACTGTCACCGACGCCAACCTGTTATTGGGGCGGCTGTGCGCCGAGGCCTTTCTCGGTGGCGGCATGCGTCTCGATATCGCAGCAGCGCGCGCGGCGCTGTTGCCGCTGGCGCAGCAGCTGCACCTCACCCTCGAACAACTGGCCATGGGGATCGTGCGCATCGCCGACGAGCAGATGGTGCGTGCGCTGCGTGTGATGTCGGTGCAGCGCGGGGTCGATCCCCGAGGAGTCACGCTGGTCTCGTTCGGCGGTGCGGGCGGATTGCACGTCTGCGCGCTAGCCGAGGCGCTCGGCATGCGTCAGGCACTGGTGCCGCTCCACGCCGGTGTCTTGTCCGCATTGGGTATGTTGCTGGCGCGGCGTGGCCGTCATCTGTCGCACACCTTGCAGGAGCTGCTGTTGGCGATCACCGAAGCGCAGATCGAAAAGGCGTTTGCCGCGCTGATCGCGGAAGGTGCTGCGCAGCTGGCGCAGGAAGGGGTGCGCGGCAGCGAGCTCGAAATTCACACCACGGTCGATCTGCGGTATCGCGGCCAGTCCCACCCCCTCAACGTGGTGTGGGAGGGGTGCCGTGCCAGTGCCAGTGAGCTGTTCCACGAGGCACATCAAAATCGTTATGGCCACCGCCTTGAGCTGCCGGTGGAGCTGGTGACGCTGCGCGTTAGCGTGCAGGGGGCGCAACCGCCTGTCGAGATCAGCGCCGAAGAGCGCGTGGCAAGCCGTGGCGAAATGCATGTCGAGCTGTACGGTATTGCAGAGACGGTGACGGTGCGCGCGCGTAATTCACTCGCCAGCGGTGAAGCCATCGACGGACCGGCCCTGCTCACCGAGATGGTCTCCACCACCTGGCTGGCACCGGGCTGGCGCGCCCGTCGTGACAGCGTGGGTAACCTGCTGCTGGAGCGGCTCGACTGACCAGTCGCGCTTTGCGATTGGGTACACAGCTTCAGCAGATCTGGTTGATGGGCGCGCCGCGCAGAAAGGCGGCGATGTTGGCGATGGTCTGCGCACAGATACGCGCGGCGTGCTGCGGATTGTCCGGTGCGCTAGCCGGAACGTGGCAGACCGCGATGCCGCGCGCCTGGGCCGCGTTCATGTCGACGTGCGCGGTGCTGTCACCGGCGACGGCGATGAGGGAGAGCTTGAAGGCCTTGTCGATGACGCGGCTGTCGATGGGCGTATCGACGGTGATGATCACATCGCTACGCCAGCAGCGTTCGGCCAGCTCCTCGCCGCTCAGCGCGGGAAACTGCTGCCAGCCATATTTTGGCCAGTCGAGCACGGGGAAATCGGCCTCGCCCGCCAGATGGGCACTATCCACGACGACGATATTCATGCCAGCAGCTCCTCCAGCTCGCTCAGGGTAGCAGGCGAGTATGGGGGCGCGGCTTGTTGAAGCGCAATCGCTTTATGACGGCAGCAGGGTGACGGTGGTGGCGCCGCTGCGCTTGTCGATATCGAATTGCAGTTCGCAATGTTCGGCGATGGTGCTCATCGGGGTCGGGTCATCCTCGCAGCTGCAGCCGGCGATGATGCCCGAATAGAACGCCCCCGCCTTCACATGGATGAGGTTCGGCTCATCGGAGGCCGCCAGCACTGTAACGTTGAAAGGTTCATCGCTGACATAGGAGGTGAGGCTCAGCCCCTGCTGCAACGGCAACTCGTCGGCGGGCAGCTGTTCTATCTCCGCCTTGAAGCACTGATTGAAGGCGGGGCTCCCCCAGGCCTTCAGCGATTCGTTGAGCGTGATCATGGCTCTTCTCTCCGCAGTTGATTGAATGAGGCGAAGTGTAGCCCACGCTGCCAGCGTTGGTACGGTGTCGCCCAACAGGCCCAGTGATTGTGACAGAACTCACAGCCATTCCCCCTCATTGCAGCGGGGGCATCAGCGAGCCGATATAGTAGGGGCGCCATTTGTGGGGAGGTAACTATGGCAGTCCTTGTGCAGATCAATATCGTCGCCGGTGTGAAGGTTCACCTCGACAAATCGCCCCTCACCATCGGCCGTGGCGAGGACAACGACCTCTGTATCGATGACGAACTGGCCAGCCGCGCCCATGCAGTGATCGAAAACACCGGGACAGACGACGCAGGCAACTGGTGCGTGCACGATCTGGATAGCACCAACGGCACCTTCGTGAAGGATCGACGCATCTCTGTACACCCCCTCGTCGACGGTGATGTGCTGCGCATCGGCAAGACCTTCCTCAAGTTTTATGCCACTGACCATGCCGATCTTGGCGAAACCCGCGTCATCAACAAGACCATCATCCCCGGCCTCTATTACATCACCGACAAAGAGCGGCGCTAGGGCTCGCGCTTGACCACGGTGTCTGCTTTCGAGCAGGGAACAGTGTTATTCTGTGAGGCCCTCTGGGCCCGCCTGCGCTAGACACACATCACCACACATCGACTGTACGACATCACCACGTCGCCTTGTTTGCCGCGGGATGGTATTTGGCGGCCCGGCTGCCATGCTTAGTCATGCCCCGGACAGGGTGGCCTGTGTGCTGCGGGAGGTCATCATGAAGCGCCGTAATGTGTTGATGCTGCTGGGTAGTCTGCCGTTGTTTACCCTCCACTCCGCGCGGGCCGCTGCCCGCAAGGAGCAGGTGGAACCGGGTGCCGTCGAGAGGCTGATTCTGAGCGTGGAGGAGTGGCGCAAACGGCTTACCCCGGCACAATTTTGGACCTTGCGCGAGGAGGGTACCGAGCCGGCCTACAGCAGCCCGTTCAACGAGGAAACGCGTGCGGGGAGCTATCTCTGTGTCGTCTGCGACCACCCGCTGTTCAGTTCCGCGACCAAATACGACAGCGGCACCGGTTGGCCGAGCTTTTATGACCACCTCCCCAACGCCTTCGAGACCAGACTCGACTTCAGGCAGATCCTGCCGCGTACCGAGTACCACTGTGCCCGCTGCGGCGGTCACCAGGGCCACCTCTTCTACGACGGTCCCAAGCCCACCGGACAGCGCTACTGCAACAACGGCATCGCCCTCAAGTTCGTAGCGGCGAAAGGCTAGCCTCCCGCCGCGGCGGCACATCCCCTTTGTCACCGGCGTTGCCCAGAGTAGTGAGCACGGGCACCACGCATCCGCACCCCGCTGACTGCAGTAAATTCTCCGTTTACTGCGCATCTCTTTGATGCACCTGATGATTGTCTAATTGGCGAGGATTTTGACGCGATTTTTCATTTGACAGGGGCAGAGCGCTTTAAGTAATTTCGAAGTCGTGACAAAAAAAATAATTTAGTGCTCCACGCGGTTATCAGGGGAATAATTATGGACAATCAGACCTTCATCCGGGAATTGTTGCGGGAGATTGGGGAACTGGAGGCGCTCATCGCCAAGGCCACACACTGCGACGCGGTGGAGGGACGGTGGGGGGCCGGCATGCTCCAGCGGCTGTTGCGCCGTCGCCGCCACGCCCTCTGGTGTTTCCAGCAGTCAGGGGCCAAAGGGGTACATTGATCCGCCCCGCGATTTTGTCGCATCGCGCCACACCGGCGACTGAGTGAGCTTCATAGTGAACTTCACGGGGAGCGTGCTATCAAAAGGGCTACACCGCCAACCCAGTCCCTTTTGTGTCCTCTGCCAGCTTTTTAACCCGTCACCCTTCTTGCACAGGGCTACTGCTCTTGGCGGTGCTGGTCGCCGTGCCGGCGTGGGGTGGCACGCCGCTGCTTGAGCAGTACCACCGCCTCAAAAACGGCCACCTCACCACCCTGCCCGGCACCTCCATCAGCCTGGCCTCAACCGAGCGGGATGGGGCGGTCAGCGCTGAGGTTATTACCATTCTTCCATACCCCTTCACCACGCTGGCACCGGCCCTCGCCAAGGGGGAGAACTGGTGTCAGTTCATGCCGCTGCACTTCAACATCAAGGCCTGTACCTATGCGTTGCACCAGGGCAGTGAGTGGCTGACCCTCTATAGCGGTCGCAAAACCTATCAGACGCCCAAAGAGAGCTATGCCTTGGTCTATCGCTTCGAGGTGGCACACCAGGATGCGGGCGAGTTGTCGCTGCATCTGCATGCCGACAGTGGTCCGGCCGGCACCCGCGACTACGAGATGGTTGTGGACGCACTCAAGGTCACGGAAGGGACTCTGCTGCACATTCGCTCTTCCTACCGGCCAAGCTTTACCAGCTCTCTGTTGACCAGCGCCTACCTGTCGACCTCCGGCCGTGACAAGATCGGCTTTACCCTTATTGCAAAGGCGGGCAAGGCGCAGCCGGTGCAGGGGTTACGTGGCGTGATCGAGCGCAATGTGATGCGCTACTACCTCGCCATCGACACTTTCCTTAACACCCAGTCACTCCCTGACGCCTCACGCCACACCAGCGCGCTGCAGATGTGGTTCAAACTGAACGACAGTTACCCCCGGCAGCTGCATGAGATGAGCGAGCAGGAGTATCTGGAGATCAAACAACGCGAGTGGGTAAACCAGCAGCAGCTGCAGCGGACGTTGAACCAGAGGCAGGACCAGGCGGCACCCCACCGGCTTGGCGCGGCTGGCCAGGGATTTGAAAGCTCCCCCCCCACCCTGGCACGGCTCCCGGTTTTGCCATGATGGCCAACTTGCATCGTTAGCACCCCAAAGGCTAGCCATTTGGCGGCAGGCAAGGCTGACGCTAGCCAGGCTATTTGCGGCAACCTGTCGTGGGGAAGTTTCAGAAGAAGATCAGCGTCGACCTCCCTGTCGAGCTGATGGTGCGGTGGGCTGGCGGAGGAAGCCCACCGCGGCTGCGGAGGGTGCTTGGAGGGCCTCGCACCCGGGCGTTACTGCTCCACGGCGTGCAGTGGGGTGACGTTGTTCGGTCCGGTGATCACCTCTTCCATGGCGTCGATCTTGCCCTTGCAGGCGAGCATCACCTGCTCCTTGTGGCGGGCCAGGATCAGGCCAAACTCCTCGGCTTTGAGCTCGTCGACGTCAGGAATCACCCGTTGCAACAAGCGGCTGAATACTTCACCCAACTCCAGCATTTTGTCGTGTTCATCAGCCGCTTTCTTGTCGTCAAACATCGAACCGTCCCGGTCGCACTTCCACATTGCTATTACAGCCATTGTTCATTTCCTCTGGTTCCTGGTTGATTTACGTAATGACTCCGCCTTGATGGCATCAAGGGGAGCCTCCTGCAAAGCCTCTGGCGTTACCCAGCGTGACTAGAATCCTTCTCAAAAATAGCGGCGGGCCTTGATGCCGTGTTGCACCAGTGCGGTGCTCATTTGTTATCGGCAAGCTCCGCTCTACGCAAGAGATGGCTTTAATATTTGCGCAGCAAGCTGACCAATACCCCCTGGAGCCGTACCCGTGAGGCGGCGTAGCTCATCGGTTTCATGGCGCTGTTCTCCGGGATTAACGTGACGGTCCCGTCGTTGTTGTTCCGCAGTCGCTTGAGGGTTGCCTCATGGTCATCGATCAGCGCCACAACGATCTCACCGTTGCGCGCGCTGTCGCGCTGTTCAATCACCACCAGGTCGCCATCCATGATCCCCGCCTCGACCATCGAGTCGCCCTTCACGGTCAGTGCGTAGCAGGGATGCCGACTGAGCAGGAAGCCGGGCACTGGCAATAAGTCCGGTTGTGGCAGTGCCTCGATGGGGCGGCCGGCGGCGATGGCGCCCAGGTGTGGAATAGAGGCCTCTACCTGTCGCACTTCTTCACGTCCCCACTCTACCAGCCGGATCCCCTGCCGCCCTGCCAGCGGCTCGACCAGACCGGCCTCGACCAGCGCCTGGATGTGCTTGTGCAGTGAGCCGCGTGAGCTGAGGCCCAGTTGCTGGCACAGTTCGTCATAGGTCGGAGGATGGGCGAAACGTTCTGCGTTGTGGCGCAGAAAGTCGTATATCCCCTGTTGTTTGCGGGTTAGCTTCACAGTGTGTGGTGCGCGTTCTCCATTTGTTCTCTATGCTAACACACGGTAGAACAAAAAGAGAACCCAAAGCGTTCGATAGGAGATGTGCGCGAAGGACGGGCAGAGCGTACTGGTATACTGGCGCAAAAGGGTATGGCCGCCAGGCCAATAGGTCGGGCGGGCACATAAGATAACAACGCGATAAAACCCATTGCAGGGAGTGCACCATGAAGTTAGGCCAAGTCCTGTTTGTCCTCACCACGATCGTTTCATCCCAGCTCCACGCCGAGGAGGCGGACGCCCCCGATCTGGCGAGCCGCTATGAAAAGTACGCCATCGAATACCAGCTCGACGCCGACGGCGCGACGGTCGAGACGCGCGAATTTGCCTCTACGGTGTTGAAGGAGCGTGCCATCGAGCAGCTCAAGGAGACGACGATTTCCTACAGCACCAGCATCCAGACGCTGGATATCCTCGACGCCTACACACGCAAGGCGAGCGGGGAGCACATCGATGTTCCCAAGAACAATTTTCAGGTCGTGGTAAACAAGGGTAAGGGGAAGGATGCGCCGGTCTTCTCCGACCGGACACGCATGACCGTCGTCTATCCCGAGGTGGCGGTGGGAGACACCGTGGTGATCCGCTACCGGCTTACGGATAAAGAGCCCATGTTCCCCGGCAAGTTCTCGGTGGCCAACAGCTTTTCCACGGCCTACCCCTACGACGAGGTCACCATCAAATTCGACCTGCCGGCGACGCTCTGGGCGCAGTACCAGGCACGCGAAATGACGGAACAGATCAGCGAGGCGGATGGCCGCAAGGTCATTGAGTGGAAATATCAAAACAAGAACCCGCGCAAGAACAAGCGCCGTAATTTTTCTGTGTACGACATGGAGAGCGAGCCCGGTTATGCATTTTCCACCTTCCGCTCCTATCAGGAGATTGCCGAGGCCTATGGGGCAAGAGCGCTGCCAAAGGCGGTGGCGAGCGAGCGAGTGCGCAAGCTCGCCGACGAGATCACTGGCGATGCCAAAGAGTCGCGCGAGCAGGCCAGGCTCCTCTATGAATGGGTGGCGAAGAATATTACCTATGCGGGAAACTGCATCGGGGTCGGGGCGGTGGTACCACACGATATCGACTTTATCCTCGATAACCGGATGGGGGACTGCAAGGACCACGCGACCTTGCTGCAGGCCTTGCTCGCGGCCAAGGAGATAGACAGCATCCAGGCGTTGATCAACGCGGGCTCAGTTTACAAGCTGCCGCGCATACCCGTGGTCGCCACGGTGAATCACGTCATCAACTATCTACCGGGCCTGGAGCTTTATGTGGACTCCACCTCGGAGACCACCCCGTTCGGCATGCTGCCCTTTTCCGATATCGGCAAACCGGTGCTATGGGTCGAAAACTTCAAGGCGGATAGCTATACACCCGTTCCGCCGGTTGGCCAGAATCGCCAGACGATGAAGACCACCATAAAGATCGCCGAGGATGGTTCCATGGCGGGAACGGTCGATGTCGCGCTGCAGGGCTTTTACGCGGTGGCGATGCGTGATCGCATGCGCGACCTGCCCAAGGACGTGGAAAACGAGATTGTAAAAAAGGTGTTTGAGAGCCAGGGTTACATGGCTACGGGGCGCTTTGAGAAAGAGGAGGCCCAGGCGCTGCTCGACAGTTACAGCTATCAGGCCAGTTACGATGTAAAGGAGTACCTGCAGCGGCCGGGGGCCGGCGCCTTCGCCGTCGGCCCGATCTTTTTTAGCCAGGCACCGATCGCCATGTTTGCGCAGAGTGCCGTGGAGCAAACCGAAGAGGCCGATGTGGCCTGCTCCAGCGGTTCCTCCGTGGAGGAGTATCGCATTGAGTTCCCCAAAGGAATGAAGATTGTTTCCGTTCCCCAAAACGCCAGTTTCAAGAATGACTTTCTTGCGTATAAAGCGAGCTATGTCCTGAAGGGGCGAACGCTCACGGTGCGCCGCGAGATCGATGATAAAACCCCAGGGGTGACCTGTTCGCCAGCAGTTCAGGAGGCAGAAAAGGCGTTTGCCAAGAAGCTGCAGAACGACCTGCGGGCCCAGGTGGTCTACATGTAGGCGGCGGGCGACCTATTGATGGAGCCGGGGCGCGGCATGCGCTACGCTCGCCTACTCCACGCCCAGATAGCGGCAGAGATCGGACATGGCCAGATATTCACTGGCATCGATACCCGCCGCACCGAAGTCGATGGCATCGGGGTAAGGAGTCGCCTGCTTTGCGCGTTGCTTGGCTGCCATCATCCAGTCCGCGGCCCAGCTGCGCAGCGCAGAGAGTTGACCAGCCTCAAGCCGCTCCACCACCCGTCCCAACAGCGTCCAGAAGGCATCGCGGGAGAGGGAGCTATAGAGCGTGGTGATGGTGGGTAGATGGTGGCTACTTAGCGCTCGCTGAAGGCGCTCGGTGCGTTCAGCGAGCAGCGCCGCGTGTGCCAGTTCGAAGTGTGTGTGCAGGGTCTGCCGGATGGCCGCAAACTCCGCCTTGGCCTGCTCCCCAGCATCGGTCTGGGTTGCGATGAAGGTCATGAGCGCATCGAGTGCCGCCACGCGTTTTTCCAGGGTAGCCGAGCGCCGTGTCAGAGCGTTGCAATAGGCCTCGATGCTGCTGGCTGTCAGATGCAGGGTGATGGTCTCGAGCGGCGGCACAAGCGATCCTGTCAGTGGAGTATGTGGCAGTTATTGTGGGTAGCATGATACAAGAAAACCGCCCGAGACCTGGCGCCACGGTTCAGAGTGGTTTCTGCCACAAGAGGGGCTGAGAGTCTACCATTCTCTGTTTGTTCTCATTTCTCAAGGCAGAGAAATTGAACG
>DASWUD010000001.1:0-2351 GCA_036401755.1 Gammaproteobacteria bacterium | reverse complement strand
CCTCGGTGGGGATATCCTTGATCCCCAGGCGCACCAGATCGTCGCGAGCGATGAGGATTCTCCCCCCGTCCATCACATTGACGAGAAATTGACCCTTGTTCTCGCCGTTAAGATGGATGGTGGTGCTGTGCTGCTCTGCTGCGTGCACCATCGCCGGCAAGGCGAGCACGCTACATAGCGCGGACACCCCTGCCGCGAAGATGTGTGGTTTCATAAAAGTGTTGAACGTTCGTGATTATTATTGTTGTGCGCGCGGTTTGGGTGGCGTGGCCTTATCCGTCTTGCTGGCGGCCGGCGGTTTGCGGCTACACATCGTTCTGTTTACAGCCAACTCGGTTGTTTTGCTCGATTCCGCGCCTTGAACTTCTACTCGTATGCGTGCAGCTACTTCGCATTGTTGATAGGGCACATTGACCGGGAAGGTGCGGGATTGTCCGGCCAGGGTGTACCAGCCCGTGGCCTCCTGGGTGAATAGCTCGGCGCCATTGGCATCGAGACCGATGGCCTTGATCTTGGAGATCATCACATGGTGGTTGCCGTTGTTGGTCACCTTGACGGGAAGGGTTTCCTGCTTTAGCACGCCGGGCTCCACCGACCAGTCGATCACCTTCTGGTCGGGTGCAACAAACACGGGCAGGCTCATGGTCAGGGCAAACTTCAGTGCCATCTCCCCCGGCTTGCTGACCGGCAACTCCTGCACAAACAGGCGGTAGGTCTGCTCACGGCCGGCCGGGGCGCCGTTGAAGCCGATACGGACGATCTGCGTCGCGCCTTTTTCGATGGTGGCCATCTTGGGAAACACCACGATCTCCGTCGTGTCGCCATAGACGTCCTGCCCGTTTCCATCCTGCGCCCAGGTCTTGGTGTCGATCTGCACCGTCACCGCTTCGTCACCCTCGTTGGTGATCCTGAGCACCTCGCTCTTGCTCTTGCTGTCGAGATAGAGGCGCAGCGGCATGGCACGAAACGCACCGGCAAAGGCTTGGGTGGAAGCCAGCAGGAAGAGGGCGGCAACGGCCGCGATGGATGAGAAGCGCTGCAAGATAAAAGTCCCCATTGGGTTCGCTCTCGGAGCGGGGTGTTACCCAACCGCAACCGGGCGAGCACGATTGTTATTTAAAAATCGCAGCGCGGCAGTGCCGGCGCTGGCTGTTTTTTACTAATTATATGGTCAGGTTCGCCGCGTGAGCGGCGCTGGTTCAGCGCCGTCCCGAAATGCTCGGGACGGCGTTGAGGTCTGCTTAGTAGGTCACGGTCACGGTGACGATGTCGCTGTAGATGCCACTCGGACCAACGGCTGGCCACAGGTTGGCGCTGACTCCATAGTTGACTGCCACGCCAGTTCCTGCACCGGGCACGGTGGAGCCAAGGATGCTGTTATCGCCCCACAGCTGCGATGTGGCCGCGTCTGACAGTTGATAGATCATAAAGTTAACCCCATCGGTGATCCTTCTGTAGGTGCCGTCAAAATTCGCACCACCATCCAGGGCGATGGTGTAGGGGGTCAGCACGGAGCAGGTAACGTCGATACTGCCGGTCGCGCTGGCACCGGTGGCACCGCTGACCGTACCGAAGTCGACCGGGGAGGTGGAGACGGTGCAATCGGAGGTAATGTTGGCGCTGACATTGAGGGTGCCGCTGGCGATGGCGGCGTGCGCCGTGCCGACGACAGCAAGGCCCGAGCCGAGCAGCAGGGTAGCGGGTAACAGAAGCTTCTTCATTGTTATTTCCTCTTTGATGGTTGGACGAACATTAAATAGTCAGGCCACGCCACGGTTCGTCAGGTTACGGCGGGCCCGGTGTGGTACTTGATGGCTAGTAGGTCACCGTGACACTGACCACGTCGCTGTATACGCCGTTAAATGCGGGTTGGCCCCCCCACAGGGTGCCGTAAACCGTAAACTCATCGGCACCGCCCGTTGCTTGTGCAATCACCACGGGCGCCCAGTATGTAAGGCCATTATCACCCCACGGCTGTCCACCAAGAGTGCTGCCCAGGTCGTAGTCGAGACGGTTCCCCCCGCTGTCTTTGACACCACGCAACGACCCGTTGTAGTTCTGGCCGGCGTCCAGGGCGATGTCGAACGGCATGCCCGGGTTACAGGTCACCGTGACGCTTCCATTCGCGAACGTGTCCTGAAAAGGATCGGTGACATTGAAGACGACCGGCGCAGTAGAGACGCTGCAGGCAATACCCACTATGGCGCTGACATCCAGGGTGGTGGTGACGGTGCCTGCGTGCGCCGAGCCGACCACTGCCAGGCCCGACAGCAGCATTGCCGCGGATAACAGGCTCTTGTTCATGATTTTCCCCTTGTTTAGTAATTTGAGTTGAAAGCAAGTGTTATTTG